>JAZDDE010000329.1:0-4875 GCA_036679495.1 Gemmatimonadota bacterium
AACTCGGGCGTCTTTGGCGGCTTCTACTCGGAGACCATGGAGTTCCCCGGCAGCAGCGCCATCAACGTGCACACCTCGGGTCCGGGGAATGTCGTCGACGGCAACTTCGCCGCCTACCAAATCGACTGGACCTTGCACGGCGGCGACGGCTACATCGTTGACCTGATGGTGGGCGGCGCGGGCGTCGTGCTCGAGAACAACATCGCCTACCGAAACATGGGAGCGGGCATCAGGACCACCGAGAGTCCCAACTGTCTCATCGCGAACAACACCTTGGTCGAAAACGGCTACCTGTCCGAAGATCCGCGCAACGGAGCGGGCATCGGCCTCTCGCAAGATGAGGATCTGAATCAGACGATCATCAACAACATATTTGTCGACAACTCGACCGCCGGTATCAAGTCCTTCGAGATTATCGATCAGCAACTACAGATCGACTACAACCTCTACCACGCTGCGCCGGGCGTCCCCTTCATTTGGGACGGCTACGACTTTGGAGATCGGGCTTACTTCTCGCTCGCCGAGGTCCAGGCCAACACAGCCTGGGAAGACAATGGTCGCGAGGGCGACCCGCTCTTTGCCGACCCGCTGAACGCTGATTTCCACCTCCAGCTATCGAGCCCGGCTGTCGAAGGCGGTCTGACCGTGCCGGAGGTAGAGAACGACTACGATCGGGTGCCACGGCCCCAGGGCGCGGAGTACGACATTGGCGCCTTCGAATACTGTTCGGGAGGCTGCATTCCGATCTTCGCCGATGGGTTCGAGGGTGGTGATACTTCCGCCTGGTCAATCACGGTACCTTAGAGCCGCTAGGGAGAGAGTCCAGCCGTTATCGCGTCTCTGAGGTCAACGAAACGGTGCCGAAAGCGGAGTGAGAGCGAGCCGGTAGCACTCTTGGTTCGTTTTCGACCCCGCGCATGGCGCTCGGCCGGCGTCAAGTAAGATGTAGAGGCCACTGGCGACCCTTCTGATCGGAGCGCCAATACCGGCTCCGATCGGGGCCGCCGCAACAGAACGGAGGCATCAGATGAGGATCTGGGCTTTGGTACTGCTGTTCACGGTCTCTTCTTCGAGCCTGGCGGTTGGCCAGGTTCTCCGTAGTCCGGGTGCGAGCAAGCGTCCGAGTTCGAACTTCGGCTGGCAGAATCGTCAGGAGGAAGCGATCGAGGAAAAGGAGAAGTTCCTTGATGTTCTGAGGGATCTGTCTGATGAGGAATGGAAGCAGACGGCGCTAGCTCAGATGGCATTCGGCAGCGCCGAGGGTGAGATCTCGTTCAGTGGCGCATACCGCATCGGGGCCGCGACTGCAGACAGAAAGGCAGTGACTCGGGAGGTTCAGGGATCGTCCGCGGACCCTCGGGCGTGGATCGTCGCGTTCGGCAACAAGATGCCGAGGATTCTGACCCTGACGCTGACCGACGGCGCCCGCACTAGGGTACGTTGCGAAGTCGGAGAGTTGCTCGAGGCAGGGGAAGGCTACGTCGGCGTTTTTCAGACCGGCTACGAGATTCTCTGCATGGCGCGGCCCAGTCGGTCGGGATGAGGCGCATGAAACTGGCGATCACTGTCCGATTCGCGTGCTGGGACGGTGCGGCGAACCTCGGAGCGATGGGCGGAGTGGCGCTTCTTGGCCTGACCCTTGCTTCCGGATGCACGCACGCGGGGCAGACGGGCGACTTCTCGTTTCGGCCCCCCATCGAGGAGCCGGCCTACGGGGCTGGTGAGGGGCCTCTCGTCTTGATCGACGAGAGTCACTGCAATTTCCACACAGAGGCCGGCCGCTACGAGCCGTTTGCCGAGCTCTTGCGTCGCGACGGCTTCACGGTCGAGCCGATGACTGCTGGCTTCAGTGCGCGGTCACTGGCCACGGCCGACGTCCTGGTCGTTGCTAATGCGATGCCCGAGGAGAGGTGCGATCGCTGGAAGCTTCCGACTGCGTCTGCCTTTGGCCAAGACGAAGTCGAGGCGCTGGATGAGTGGGTGGAGCAGGGAGGGTCGCTGCTGCTGATCGCCGATCACATGCCCTTTCCCGGTGCGGCGGAGGACTTGGCCCACGCTTTTGGACTGGTGTTTATCAGTGGCTACGTCCGCCCTGACGAGGGAGGCTCGCAGATTCGCTTCGAGCGAGCCCTTGGGACACTCGGTGAGCACGCGATCACCAGAGGGCGCTCAGAGGCTGAGCAGGTCGAAGCCGTCGTCAGCTTCACGGGGCAGGGTTTCCGCGCCATAGGAGCGGTGGAGTCTCTGCTGACGCTGCCGGCTGAAACCATCATCCGTTTGCCAAGCAAGCACAGCAAGATCAACGAGAAGACTCCGAGCTTCTCGGCCGAGGGGTTGCTCCAGGGAGTGGTCCTCAGGCACGGAGAGGGTCGCGTCGCCGTGTTCGGCGAAGCGGCCATGTTCAGTGCCCAGGAATACACCCGGGACGGCGAACTTCGCCAGATGGGCATGAACGCTCCTGGCGCCGAGGGCAACGTCCAGTTCGCGCTCAACCTGCTGCATTGGCTGGCGGGTCTTCTGGACTAGATCGAGCGGAGCCAGCAGGCTGGCTCGCGCTCTCCGGTCGGAGTAATCCAACCCTCTGACGGCGCCGTATACCCTGGTGTAACGCTGAAAACGAGTCCAACGAGCAACAACGAGCTGAGCGAGTTCAACAAGGAGAACCACACAATGAGCAAGAAGCTAATGATGTTGCCGCTGGCCCTGGTGTTGGTGGCCGGAATTTCACTCGCCGATGATCACGAGGGTAGTTGGACCGGCGAGGTCGTTGACCTGGCCTGCTACGTCACCCAAGGTGCCCACGGCGCGGACCATGCCGGTTGCGCCAAGAGCTGCGTCAAGAACGGTCAGCCGATGGGTCTTTTGACCTCGGACGGCACTCTGGTGCTGCTGAGCGCCGATCACAAGGACGGAGACCCGTACGAGGCGCTCAAGGAGTGGGCCGGCGCCGAGGCCACCGTAATGGGTAGCCTGGCTGAGAAGGACGGCATGAAGGTCGTCACGGTCACTGGATCCAAGGCGGGCGCCTGATAGGCCTGCAATCAGGACCTGGTTTGTAGTCAGGACCTGGCATTTCGAGGTCGGGTAGGCGGCAAGCCTGCCCGGCCTTTGTCTTAGGCCCTCCTTTGTCTTAGGCCCCGAGGGCTCGCATGGGAGACTCACCCGGGCTCGCGGTCCGAAGTGGGCGGACCCGGGTCGTGCGGTCGATCGCTCCATGTTTGCGAAGCTCATGCGGAAAGTGCTGATAGCGGTCCTCGCCCTGACGATAGTGGCCGTCTTGGCCCTGCCGGTCTTGCGTCGGCTGCTCTGGCATTGGGAGTCCAATCCCGTGCTGCGGGGGCGGCTGGCGGCAGAGCGACAAGGTTGCTACGACTGTCACCTTCTGTTCGGTGCAAGCGAGATTCCCAATCCCGGCAGCCGCTGGGGCTCGGTCCCGCAGTTTGGGGTCGGCAACGCGACGATGTATGCCGCGAGCTGCGAGGAGATCGGAGAGTTCATCCGCTCCGGGGCTCCTCGGAGTTGGCTCGACGAGCCGGCAGCTGTTCGGAGGCTCGAGAGCCAGCGTCTAAGGATGCCGGCCTATGGCGACCTCCTGAGTGACGAAACTCTCGACGATCTGACCGCCTTCGCCTGCGCGGTTGAGGGCGCCGGCGCGGCCGGCGACGAGGTCGTCGCGGCAGGTCGGGCGCTGGCCCGCGAGCATGGGTGCGTGGGTTGCCATGGCGTCGAAGGATCCGGTGGCTTGCCCAATCCGGGGTCGCTAGGGGACTTCATTCCGGGCTTCCGTGGGGGCAACTTCGCCGATCTGGTCGAGGACGAGAGCGAGTTCCGCGAGTGGGTCTCGACTGGCAAGAGCAGCCGGCTCGAGGCGAATCCTCTGATCCGCCACTTCTGGAGCCGGCAAGCGATCTCCATGCCGGCTTACGGCCAGGCCCTGACCGAGGAGGAACTCAGACAGCTCTGGGCGTGGGTCGAGCGCAGCTCGACGTCGGGCAGCCGCTGACCTGTCTGCTCGATCGATGACGCCCTCGGCCCCCCAATCCTGGCAGCCGCCTCTTGGATCTCCTGAAGGTGGCCAAGGGATCGATGTCGGGGACTAGACTTGGGTCGGGACGGACGCTCTGGACGGTTCGGCGCTACCTATGGCAGAATAGCTGAGCCCGCTGAACAAACCCTGTTTTGGGGGTTTACACCACAACCTCATCTCCGTATAATCGGCGGGTTTCGCCGGTCGACCCCCTCTGAGGACGACAGAGGAGGGTTTTCGGCTCTTACGCCCACGTGGCTCAGGGGTAGAGCACTTCCTTGGTAAGGAAGGGGTCACCGGTTCAAATCCGGTCGTGGGCTCCACCCAAAGTACACCAGCGCAGCACACAGAGCACCGGCAGGACACCAAACCAGCGAAACACTCCAGCCAGCGGAATCACACCAGAAGGCTCTCAACAGCACACCAGTTCAATCGACCCAAGTTCAGCAGACACAGTTCAGTAGAAACAGTAGACACCCAACCGCGGGTGTGGACGAGATCTCAGGAGGAGCGGGACAGTGGCGAAGGAAAAGTTTGATCGCAGCAAGCCTCACGTGAACATCGGGACGATCGGTCACGTGGACCACGGCAAGACGACGTTGACTGCAGCAATCACGAAGGTGCTGGCCTCTGAAGGCCTGGCTGAATTCGTGGCGTTCGACTCGATCGACAAGGCGCCCGAAGAGCGCGAGCGTGGGATCACGATCGCGACGGCTCACGTCGAGTACTCGACCGAGGCTCGTCACTACGCCCACGTCGACTGCCCGGGCCATGCCGACTACGTCAAGAACATGATCACCGGTGCGGCGCAGATGGACGGCGCGATCCTGGTGGTTTCGGCGGCTGAC
>JAZDDE010000033.1:0-11460 GCA_036679495.1 Gemmatimonadota bacterium
TGGCAGCGGACTGCGCCTTGTCAGCACCGGCCGAGGGCGGACGACCTGCGGGTACATCTTTCCGGGTGGTGAGCAGATCGTGTACTCCTCGACGCATTTGGGCGCCGCCGCGTGCCCGCCGGAGCCCGATTTCTCGCAGGGATACGTATGGGCGGTATACGCCGATTTCGATGTTTTCGTTGCAGACGTGGACGGCACAAACCTACGTCAGCTAACCGATTCGCCTGGCTATGATGCCGAGGCAACAATCTCTCGGGACGGAGAGTGGATCGTCTTCACGTCGGTCCGGGATGGTGATCTAGATCTGTACCGGATGCGCCCGGATGGGAGCCAGATCAGCCGCCTTACGGATAAGCCGGGCTACGACGGCGGCGCCTTTTTTTCCTACGACGGATCCAAGATCGTGTATCGGGCTTCGCATCCGGAGACGGACGACGCACTGGCCGAGTACAGGAGCTTACTGGACGAGGGGTTGATCCGGCCCTCTCAGCTGGACTTGTGGATCATGAACGCCGACGGGTCCGACAAGCGCCGGCTGACGGACAACGGGGCGGCTAACTTCGGTCCGTACTTCTTCCCTGATGGCCGCCGCGTGATCTTTTCGTCCAACATGGATGATCCCCGGGGCCGGGAGTTCGACCTGTATGCGATCGGAGTCGATGGCGAGGGACTAGAACGGCTGACCCATCAGGGCGAGTTCGACGGATTTCCCATGTTCAACTCGGACGGCACACAGCTTGTGTTTGCCTCCAACCGGGGCAACGAGCAGCCCAGGGAGACTAATCTGTTCATGGCGAGGTGGGTGGACTGACACCGCCCGATTCCGGCGGCCGGAGCCGGTAAATTACTCCCGTGTTGGGCAGGCCCTCCGTCTCATAGACCTTCTCCAGCCGCTCAGGATGGAGCTCGAGGTACGCTTCCAACGCGTGACTAGCTTTGTAGTCACCCTCGATCACCGCTACATACGACGGATCGAAGCTATCTCTGATTCGGTCAAATCCCGCCGCCAGCCCCTCTGAGCGGCTGTCGTACGCCCCATAGTCGCTGGGGGAGAAATCCCAGCTCGGAACGGCCTTCCGGCCTGTTTCCCAGTACAGATACGGGTCGAGTCCAGAAGCTATCACGGCCTCGGGTGGCGTGTTGGCCCGGATCCAGGCGGCCAGCGGGCTGTACGCGGCGGCAGGGATCGTCTGGGGCGAGGCCCAGGCCTTGCTGGCGAACCCTTGTAACTGGTAGCTGAGCGTATTCAGCAGAAGGACCAGTCCGGCAAGCGCAGCCACGGGCATGCCCCAGGATGGAAACTCCAATCTGAATCTTCGCACGCCGACCAGCGCGCCCTCCGCTACGATCAGGTGAACGAAGGGGAGGACCGCGTAGTAGAAGCGGTACGGCTCGTACGGCCAGGCAAATACGATCGCCATGTATAACGGGACGAAGAGGGCGAGAGCCGGGTTTCGTCTCCACACCGACCGAAGCCCCACCACAAGTGCGACAGCAGCCAACGTCAGCACGACGTAGACGCCAAGGTTCGGCGAGCGGGGGATCCACACGAACTGGAGTGTCTCCACCAGTGGCGGCCAATGCGCACGCCCGATACGGCCAAGGGTCTCCCAACTCCCGCCCGTGGATTCAGATCCGAGCCAACCGAAGTACGAACCGTACTGACCCAGAACTCCATCCGGTACAGCGGCGGCCCGTAGCTGGCTCCACGCCAACCAGGCAGTGGACGGGAGAGCCGCGGCCACCATCACTACGATCGCCGTTCGCGCCCCCGATCTGAGTAGCGCTGCGATCACAACCGCGCCGACAGCCGCCAGTCCGAGCGAGCGGCTTAGGAACGTGGCCGCGGCTAGACCTCCAACCACCAGCACCATGGCGTTCGAGGGCCCCGGCCGTACGCTCTGTGTGAGCAGTAGTGCCTCGTCGGACCGACCAGTGCGGGTCAGCCGCTGGCTCGCCAGCAGCGCGGCCGCTGCAGTCAAGAGAAACAGGGGCTCGGAGATAAGTACCGTGCTGATCGAGAGGGACGGGATGCTGAGAAAACCGAACACAGCAACCGACGCCATCACTAGTGTCCGTCTCCGGCTTCCCGGGGCAAAAAGGAGAAACGCCAGAGCGGCTGCAAGGCCCATAATGACGGCGTTGAGCCCTCTGAGCGGACCCAGGTTGTTCGGGTATGTCGAGAACACTTTCCACCCGGCCGCAAGAACCGACGGGAACAGGGGTGGATACTTGACGCCCGGGACTGCGCCCGGGAGGTTAGCGTACGTATACCCGTCTCCCACGGCCAGCGATTGAGCTAGCGCCAGGTAGACTCCATCGTCGTAGTACGTTCCCGCGCCCACAGGAATCTGTGCCCACATCGTCACGCTGCTGACGCCCAGGAACAGTACGGCCGCGGTCATCAGTCGAAAACGTCCCGTCGATGCAACGCGCACCGTGGTCAACCAGCCTCGAGAACGCTCGTTGGCGCGAGCGCCAGGAACTGCTCGACGACCCGGAAGGTCAGGCCCCAGATCGTATGGCCTGCGTACTCGATCGTGGGATACGTCTGCCCAGGATGGCTCGGCCTATCGTACGATCCACGATTGCGGGCTTCCCTTAGCTCGCGCACCGGAATCCACACATGGCTGCTCAACTCGTGATTGATTCGCACCCTCGTTTCTCCGGAGGCCCAGGCCACGAAGGGTGTGACACTGATCGAGGGTACTCGCCGAGTCACGGGTGGGATTTCATCCAGCCGGCCCAGATAGTCAGTTCTCTCGAGCTGAACTCCCGTCTCTTCCCGCGTTTCGCGCCGCGCCGTTTCCAGCAAATCAACGTCCTCGGGATCTTCGCGCCCGCCCGGCAGAGCCATGTGGCCGGACCACGGATCGCCATCCATGTCAGCTCTGCGAACGAAGAGCGCTTCCAGCATGGCGGTGTCCGTTGGCCTCAGCATGAGCGTTATGGCGGCACGGCGGTCGAACACACCAGGCCCGAGCCGCAGGGGGTCCACCATCGCGAGCGCCCGGCCAAGCTGTTCTCTCGTGCCGGCCAGCGGTGAGTCGCCGGGGCCGCTCAAGGCCGCTTGGGCTCCCGGGCCAGAGCCAGGTAGCTGTCAAAACGCCCGCCATCGAGATTCCCGCTCTCAAGGGCTTCTTTCAGCGCACACCCCGGCTCATCCAGATGCTGGCAGTTCGAGAACCTGCAGTTGTCCAACAGGGGGCGAAACTCCGGGAAGGCGTGAGCCAGGTCGGCCGGACCCACGCCGCTGACCCCAACGAACTGGATCCCGGGTGTGTCCGCCAGGTATCCACCCGCCGGAAGGGGTATAAGTCGAGCTGACACCGTCGTGTGCTTGCCCCGTCCGGAACGTTCCCCAACCTTTCCGACTCGGAGATCCAGTCCGGGGAGAAGAGCGTTGACGAGGCTCGATTTTCCAACGCCGGATGCCCCCGCAAATATGGTGGTACGATTCGCCAGCCGCTCAGCCAGGTCGGCGACTCCGAAGTCAGACTTGGCGGAGGTTCGAACGACAGGATAGCCAAGCGACTCGTACATCCCGAGCGTCGCCGCAGACTGATTGTGAGAGGACTCTGCCGATGCGTCCGCCACATCTTCCTGGCCCGGAATCTGCGCCGCTAGATCTACCTTGTTGAATACGATAAACGCGGGCATGTCGTTAAGTTCAGCGATTACTAGAAGACGGTCGAGCATAGAGAAGTCGGGCGGGGGTGTGCGCGCCGCGACGACTACGGCCACCTGATCAACGTTCGCCGCGATGAGCTGTTCGCGGCGCCGCGAACCGGAGCGGCGGGAGAACTCGCTAGACCTCGGCAGGACGGCCTCGATCCGGCAGCCTCCGTCTTCGAGCTGCTCGACCTCGACCCGATCACCGACCGCAGCCGCCAGGCCCCCTCGCTTCAACCTACCGCGCAGGGAGCACTCAACGACTGCTTCCCCGATCTCAACGCTGTAAACGCCGCCCACGGACTGGAGTATTCGCCCTGTAGAGCGGACGCTCACGTCCAGTTCACGCCGACTCGGGCTCGATCAACTCGTCGAGGCAATTCCAGCAGAGAAGGGCGCACTTGATGCGCACCGGAAACTTCGATACGCCGGCGAGCGCCCGAAGGTCGCCGAGGGTCTCGTCCTCAGCCGCGTCCGGGTCTCCGTGCAGCATTTCCGTGAACCGTGAGGTCAGTTCAGTTGCTTCTGCGAGGGTCTTACCCATGAGCTGATGCGTCATCATGGATGCCGAAGCCATGCTGATCGAGCACCCTTTGCCGCCAAAGCCCACGTTGGCAATTCGGTCGTTCTCCACCACTAGAACCACCTCCACCACATCTCCGCACAGAGGATTGTTCAGGGTGATGCGGTGGGTGGCATCCTCGATGGGACTCTTATTACGAGGCCGACGGTAGTGGTCGAGAATGACCTCCTGGAAGAGCTGGTACAGCGAAGAGGGGACCGAGCGGTCGATCGGGCGACCGTTCTGGGATGTCTCGTCCATATGGGCTTTTCTGAGACCTATGTATCGAGTCGGAAGATAGAGGCCGCTATTTGCAGGCCTTCGATCAGTGCATCGACCTCCGCGGGCGTATTGTACAGGTAGAAGCTCGCCCGCGCAGTAGCATCGACCCCAAGGTGGTCCATCAAGGGCTGGTTGCAGTGGTGTCCCGCACGAATCGCGATCCCCTGCTGGTCCAGGATCGTGGCGAGATCGTGCGCGTGGATGTCAGCATACGTGAACGAAAACACACCGGTGCGGCCGGTCCGCGGTCCGTACACGCGAAGCCCCACGACCTCGTCGAGCCGCCTACGCGCGTATTGTGAGACATAATCTTCCCACGCCTCGATGGCCTCTATTCCCAAGCCTTGTAGGTACCCGACCGCTGCCCCCAAACCCACAGCGCCGGCCACGTTCGGTGTTCCCGCCTCGAATTTCTGCGGGACATCGGCCCAGGTGGAGCCTTCCAGGCGAACCTCAGAAATCATCTCCCCTCCGCCCTGATATGGAGGCATATCGTCCAGAATTTCGCGACGACTCCACAGCCCTCCGATGCCTGTCGGGCCGCACATCTTGTGTCCGCTGAACGCGTAGAAATCACACCCGATAGCTTGTACGTCTACCGTCATATGGGGCATGGCCTGTGCGCCATCGACCAGACAGAGGGCGCCGGCGTCGTGGGCCAGGCGTACGATCTCCTCTACCGGATTGATCGTCCCCAGGCCGTTGGACACATGGGTGACTCCCACCAGCTTGGTTCGGTGACGAAGCAGACGCCGGTAGTCATCGAGATCCAGCTCACCATCGGGGGTGACGTCGATGAAACTCAACTCGGCGCCGGTGCGCGCCGCGAGTAGCTGCCAGGGAACGAGGTTCGAATGGTGCTCCATCTTCGTAAGTACAACTCGGTCACCAGGACCAAGATTCGCTCCGCCCCACGCGGTTGCCACCAGATTGAGAGCCTCGGTCGCGCCCCGTACGAAGACCAACTCCGACGGCGATCCAGCACCCATATGACTGGCTACCGCGCCGCGGGCCGCTTCGTAGGCATCGGTGGCTTCGACGCTCAGTGCGTGCGCCCCGCGGTGGACGTTGGAGTGGTGCGTCTGGTAGTAGTCCCGGACCGCGTCGATAACGACAGCCGGTTTCTGAGAGCTGGCAGCATTGTCCAGATAGACCAGAGGTTGGCCGTGAACGGTCCGCTCTAGAATTGGAAAGTCGGCGCGAACGCGCCCGATATCGAGCTCGGCCTCAGCCGAGACTAACCTGGATCTCGCCATCCTCAACTCGCACCTCGTACGTCTGCACCGGTCTCACCGCCGGAAGAGCCTTAGCCGCCCCCGTCTCCAGGTCAAACCGCGCTCCGTGGAGAATACAGGTGATCTGTCCGTTCTCGAGGTCTCCATCAGACAGAGGGAACTCTTCGTGCGAGCAGCAGTCGTGGAGAGCAAAGAATCGGCCGTTTTCGTGAATGACGGCTACCTTCACCCCGTGCACTTCCACTCCGATCATGCTGCCCTCAGGAACATCTTCCGGGAGCGCTACTGTATGAAATTCCGACATCTTAGAGACCGATCTTCTCCTCGATGGCCTCACGTACGCGCTCGCGGACGCCATCGACCGGGACACGGCTGAGCACTTCCTCAAAGAAGCCGATCACGAGGAGTCGCTCCGCCTGCTTCCGGCTGAGCCCGCGGCTCATCAAGTAGAACATCTGCATGTCATCGACCTGGCCTACCGTAGCTCCGTGCGAACAGCGTACATCGTCCGCCTCGATTTCCAAGTTAGGTAGCGCGGTGGCGGAAGCGTCTTCACTCAGGAGCAGATTGCGGTTGGTCTGGTACGCATCGGTTCGCTGTGCTTTCGGATCTACCCGTATGAGTCCGCGAAAAACGCTCCGTGCTCCGCCTGTCAGGGCACCCTTGTACAGAAGATCGCTGTGGGCGTGCGAGGCCACGTGATGCTGCAGTGTGTTGTGGTCAAAGTGCTGGCTTCCGTCGCCAAACCACAGCGCCAACATCTCACTGTCTGCGGCCTCTCCCTCCAGATGGCTCGTCACGTCCGACCGGGCCAGGTCGCCGCCGAGTGTGACGTTGAACCCGACCACCCGGCTGTCGCGCCCCGTGGTCGCGTGCTGCATGCTGAAGTGCTTTACTCCCGACCCATAACGCTGGAGCGAGATGAAATTCACGCTCGCGTTATCGGCTCCGAAGATCTCCGTGCCGTTCAGACTCAGCGAACCCGGCTCGAGGTCTGGCGAGACATACTCGTCAACACAGGTCACCGACGAGCCCGCCTCCGTAATGATGAGGGAATGCGTCGAGATGAGAGCCCCCGGTTGGTCGAGGTGCCTCAGCACGTGCACCGGGTCGGGAATGACTACCCCGGCGGGAACATGCAGTACATATCCGTCCGAGACGGTGGCCGAATGGAGTGCCCACAGCTTGACTTCGGCCGGTCCGACGGAACTGGCAAACAGATACCGTTCAATCAACTCAGGGTGCGACTCGAGGACTTCCAGCAGCGGCGCGAACAGGACGCCCATGGCCTTCAGCTCAGGGTCCAACTCTGTGCGAATAACTTGGCCGCCGTCTTGAACCATGAACGCACTTCGGGCTTGCCCGTTGTCCAACACTGCCTGCACGGGTGCTGGAATCGCGGTCCTACCTGGAGCTCCGCCGTTCTCTTGACCCGGTCCGGCCACCAGAGTGCGGTAGGCCTCTACATCGAGCCCGCTGATATCTGTATATCGCCACTCTTCTGACTTGCGGGTCGGCATGGGATGCCGTGCAAACTCGTCCCAGGCGGCCTCCCTGCGCCGCCGGAGCGACCCCGGTTCGTGCTCTGGCAGATTCGCCGTGAGCATCAACCCACGCTGCCTTCCATCTCGAGCTCGATGAGCCGGTTCAGCTCAATCGCGTACTCGAGTGGAAGTTCCTTCGCGATCGGCTCGATGAATCCACGCACGACCATCGTCATGGCCTCTTCTTCGGACAGGCCCCTGCTCATCAGATAGAACAGCGCCTCTTCCCCAACCTTCGACACCCGCGCCTCATGTCCGATGGAGGACTGGTTCTCGTCGATCTCGATATACGGATACGTATCGGTCCGCGACGTCTCATCCAGCAGCAGAGCATCGCACTCCACGTTGGACTTAGAACCCACGGCACCCTCGTACACCTTGCACTGGCCGCGGTATGTCGCCCGTCCATGTCCCCGCGAGATCGACTTGGATGTGATCTGCGAGGTGGTGTAAGGAGCCGCGTGCACGACTTTGCCGCCCGTATCCTGATGCTGGCCGTCGCCCGCGTACGCGATCGACAGGATCGAGCCATGCGCCCGCTCTCCGACCAGGAAGCAAGACGGGTACTTCATGGTCAGCTTCGAACCCAGGTTACCGTCCAGCCACTCCATCGTGGCATCCTCGTTCACTAGCGCTCGCTGCGTGACGAGATTGTACATGTTGTTGGACCAGTTCTGGATCGTCGTGTACCGGAACCGGGCGCCCTTCTTGACGATGATCTCGATCACACCGGAGTGGAAACTCTCCGTCGTGTATACCGGCGCCGTGCACCCCTCGATGTAGTGTGCCTGCGAGCCCTCTTCGCAGATGATGAGCGTGCGCTCAAACTGTCCCATTTGCTCGGCGTTGACGCGGAAGTACGCCTGCAGAGGAACGTCTACGTCCACCCCCTTCGGGATATAAACGAAAGAGCCGCCTGACCAGACCGCAGAATTGAGCGCCGCGAATTTGTTGTCCTGAGGGGGGACGATTGTGGCAAAATGCTCCCGGAACATCTCCGGGTGAAGCTTGAGCCCATCCTCGATCGACTCGAAGATGATCCCCTGCTCTTCCCATTCTTCCTTCAGGTAGATCTCGTCCAGATTCAGAGTGGACAGATCACCACCCCACTCGGGCATCGGCTTCGAATAGTAAATTTCCAGGGCCTTAAGCCTGAAATCCAGCATCCACTCCGGCTCTTCCTTGTGCGCGGAGATCTGCCGTACGAGGTCTTCACTAAGACCCTTCTCAGCCTTGAAGACGGGCTCGTCGTCTGTGACGAAGTCGTACTTGTACTCGTCGAGGCCGAGGTTGGTTACTGTTTCGTTATCGGGCATTCTAAATCTCCTTACGAGGCCGCAACCGCGGCCGCCTCTTGCAGCCAGTCGTACCCCTGTTCCTCGAGATGGTCGGCGAGCTCGGGCCCACCGCTCTCCGCGATACGACCCTTGAGCATCACGTGCACCTGATCCGGCTGGATGTAGCTCAGAACCCGCTTATAGTGCGTGATCACCAGTACTCCGAGCTCTCCGTCCGCCGCTGATAGTGTGTTCACGCCATCGGCGACGATACGCAGTGCGTCAATGTCCAGGCCGCTATCCGTCTCATCCAGCACCGCCATCTTCGGCTCCAGCACCGCCATCTGCAGGATCTCGTTGCGCTTTTTTTCTCCGCCCGAAAACCCGTCGTTGACGTACCTGGCACCGAAACTCTCGTCCATCTTAAGCAGAGCCAACTTCTCCTGAAGGGTCTTGTGGAAAGCGAACACATCGATGCCCTCATCATCGTCCCGGCGAGAGTTCAGCGCGGTGCGGAGGAAGTTGGCGATCGACACACCTGAGATCTCACTCGGATACTGAAATGCCAGGAATAGTCCGGCCCGACTGCGTGCATCCGGCGCCATCTCCAGGACGTCTTCGCCGTTCAGTAGAACCTGCCCATCCGTAACCTCGTACCCGGGATGACCCGCTATCGCATTCGCCAACGTGCTCTTCCCGGATCCGTTGGGGCCCATCAGGGCGTGGATCTCCCCCGGGCGTATGGCCAGATCTACTCCGCGCAGAATCTCCGTGTCTCCGTTTGCCACCCTGACATGGAGGTTTTTGATCTCAAGCAAGTACTTAGACATCGTATAGAAATGCTCCGGTAGTCTCTCGTGGGATCGCTGCGGGGCCCTACCGGACCCCGCGCAGCGTCCGTAATGGCCAACTGGAACGCACAAAATAGCGAGATTGAGAATCAGTATCAAGTAGCTTGAGATCGGTATCAAGTAGCGTGCCGGTGTCTCAGGCTGGCTTGCGCGGCTAGTCGCCCGGGCCCCTCCTGCGCCTCTGGCCGGGCTCCGGTATGTTTTGCCGATGCGCGCGGGATTCTTCCGTCAACACGGCGGGCCGGAGGTGATGGAGATAGGCGAGTCGCCGGAGCCGGTGCTCGCTCACGGCACTGTGATCGTCCAGGTACGAGCCGTAGCTCTCAACCATCTCGATCTTTGGGTACGCCGAGGGATCCCGGGCTTAACCCTGGATCTTCCGCATATAGGGGGGTCTGAAGCTGCGGGAGAAATAGCGGAGGTCGGTCCCGGCGTGACCGGCTGGGCTGCAGGAGACCGGGTCGTGCTCAATCCTTCTTTGTGGTGCGGTGAGTGCGATTTTTGCTCTGCAGGCGAAGAGAGCCTGTGCCGCCGGTTCATGGTGCTGGGCGAGCATGTACAGGGGGCCGCAGCTGAACGGGTCCGGGTTCCCGAGCAGAACCTGTATCGCATTCCCGATTCGCTCTCCTTTGTTGAGGCCGCTGCGACACCCCTCGTATTCCAGACCGCGTGGCGGGCTCTCATTTCCCGGGCTGGCCTGAGCGAGGGAGAAGTACTCCTGGTTACGGGTGCTTCGGGGGGCGTCTCGACCGCCGCGATCCAGATCGGGAAGCTATTGGGTGCGACAGTCATCGGAGTTACGAGCGGAGCCGATAACTCTGCCCGAGTTACGGAGTTGGGCGCTGATTTCGTGATCGATCGAAGCGCGGACGACTTCCGAACCGCGGTGAAAGCCGCGACAGACGGCGGAAAGGTCGATGTCATACTCGACAGCGTAGGCGAGGACGTATGGCCAGATTTAATTCGTTGCCTGGACAACAATGGAAGAATCGTTACCTACGGGGCGACTACGGGCCCCGGAGCCAGCCTTGATCTTAGGCACGTGTTCTGGAAACAGTTGCAGGTCATCGGATCCACGATGGCATCCAAAGCGGAGTTCGAATCCGTAATGAAACACGTCACAAGCGGGGAGCTGCATGCGGTCGTGCACGATACTTGGAATCTGACCCGAATTGCCGATGCGCACCGAGAACTGAGGGCGGGGTGTTCGGCAAGCTGGTGCTCGTACCGTGAAGCCGTTTCCAGGCAGGTGCGAAGGTCTACGCGTGCTCGCCCTCCTGGCCCTGGCCGCGCCCCTGGCCGCTGGTGGCTGCGCGGAGGACGCGGAGCCGGAGTCTTCGGTGGCCGAGCAACCTGCGGACACCGCGAGCGCGGCCCCCGATCCCGGAGTTCGCACTGAACCGCTTGATTCGGTGCGGATACTGAGAGCCTGGCTCGTGAACAGGCGCTCCACTCCTGTGATGGTCGACGCCCGGGCCGGCGCGGATCCGGTCGAAGTGGACTCTCTCGGGCCCCTGGACTCGGTCCGTGTCAACCTGGAAGTAAGAGCTGACAGTGTCCGGCTCACAGCGCGCGCTCCGGATGGGCGTGAGCTTGGTGTGAGCTGGCTGTATGTGAGCGACGACTCCGTCACGCGCGTCGAGCTCCCGTAGGCGCCCTCCCGGACCGCGATTCGCCGCGATTCTCGTCGTCATGTGGGATCCCTGCGACACTCATCCCCGCCGGCCAGATGCGATCTCTACTATAATCCAATAGGCAGGAGCGACTTACGGAAACTCCGATTGGTAGCATCGATTTTGCGTTCTCCTGGAGTAGGACACGCAGCCGCAAGGAGACCGAACGATGAAGCTGAACAAGGAGCTTGTGATCGCCACCCTGTCCGCGAGCATTGCCGCCCTGGCATTGCTGGCGAGACACCCGGAGACGCGAAGAGTCGAGCCCGTTCCCGTTACCCAGACAGATGTCGAAACTGAGCTCTGGTTCATCTAGCTATCACTTCTGACAAGCCAAGCCCGCGATTCCTGATCGATCGGGGTT
>JAZDDE010000330.1:0-29330 GCA_036679495.1 Gemmatimonadota bacterium
GGCTCTTCAGGCGGCCGACATCCTCGCCACAGACCACGAGATCGAAGCCGAAGTAGTCGATCTTCGAAGCGTCCGCCCGCTCGATGCGGACACCGTGGTCGCTTCTGTGATGAAAACGGGCCGCGCGGTCGTATTGGAAGAGGGCTGGCCGGTGTCCGGCATCGGCGCACAGGTGGTGGATGATATTCAGCGAGAAGCGTTTGACTATCTGGACGCACCTGTCGCCCGCGTCTCAGGGCTGGACGTGCCGATGCACTATACCCGGGCTCTAGAGAAGCTGATCGTTCCGGCACCCGATACCGTGGTGAACGCCGTCAAACACGTGTGTTACGTCGATGCGTGAGGCGGTGACGAGGAGGCTCCATGGCGACTAAAGTCGTGATGGCTCAGCTCAGCCCGACCATGGAAGAGGGCAAGCTTCTCGAATGGAAGCTCCAGGAAGGCGATGCCGTCGAAGCCGGCGATATTCTCGCAGAGATCGAGACCGATAAGGCAAACATGGACGTCGAATCGCTCGGATCCGGTGTCCTCCGAAAGATCGTCGTGCAGGCCGGTACCACCGTTCCGGTCGGCGTGCTTATCGGTGTGGTAGCCGAGCCGGACGAGGACATTGCCTCAATCCTCGCGAGCGCTGAGGCTCAGCCGGCCGCACCCGCTGCCGCAACTCAGCCGGCCGCACCGGCTGCCCCAGCAGCGTCGGCTCCCGAATCCGCGCCTGCGCCCGCACCCGCGCCATCGGTCCCAGCGGCGCCGACAGCCAAGGTGCCCGCGCCAGGAGCCCCAGCTGCCTCCGCGGCTCCGACTCTTGACGGAGGTCGGGTGAAGGCTTCTCCGCTGGCCCGCCGACTGGCAGAGGCAGCAGGGCTGCGTCTCGAGGACGTTGCCGGGTCTGGACCGGGTGGTCGGATCGTGAAGAGGGATGTGGAGGCCGCGGCCGCCGCGCCGTCCGCCGTGCCATCGGCGCCTGCCGCGCTAGCTGCGTCGGCCGGTCCGGCCAGGCTTACCGCCGAGACGGTTGAGGTGAGTCAGATGCGGAAGGCGATCGCGCGCACTCTCACTGCGTCGATCGGCCCCGTTCCCCATTTCTTTTTGACGACCGAAATTGATATGGAACATGCGCTCGATCTCAGAGCCCAGCTGAACGCGCGTCTTTCGGCGGGAAAGATCGGCGTAAACGATCTTCTCATTAAGATCGTCGCGGAGGCTCTAGCGCGTCATCCAGATATCAACGCTTCGTGGCACGGGGATACGATCGCACGGCATGGCAGCGCGGATGTCGGCGTTGCGGTAGCGCTCGAGGGCGGCGGCTTGATCACGCCGATTATTCGGGCGGCGGACCGAAAAGGACTTCTCCAGATATCAGAGGAGGCGCGCGAACTCATCGGCCGTGCCCGCGACAAGCGTCTCCTGCCGGAGGAGTACCAGGGTGCCACGTTCTCGATCAGCAACCTGGGAATGTTCGAGATCACAGAGTTCACGGCGATCATCAATCCGCCCGAGGCAGGGATTCTCGCTATTGGCAAGACAGCGGCTAAACCGGTCGTCGTGGACGGAGAGATTGTCGTTCGCCGGCGGATGCAGGTCACGATGTCATGCGATCACCGGGTAATCGATGGCGCGATGGGAGCCGCATTCCTCGGAACCTTCAAAGCCATGATGGAGAATCCGCTCGAGATGATGCTGTAGGATATTCAGCGCTCGCACGCGGCACTTTACACCAGTCCAAATGATACTGGCTCAGTTAAGTACAATGAGGATATAGAAATATGGCAGACTCGTACGATGTCGTCGTCATAGGGGCCGGTCCAGCCGGATACGTATGCGCCATCCGCGCCGGGCAGCTCGGTCTGAAGACGGCCTGTATCGAAAACTCCTCCTACGAGGGTGGGCTGGGTGGCACCTGTCTGAACTGGGGGTGCATTCCCGCCAAGGCCCTGCTGGAGAGTGCTTCCATGGCCCAAGGGCTCAAGGACCATGGCGAGGAACTGGGCGTGAAGGCTGAAAACGTCCAGTACGACATGCAGGCTGCCGTGGACCGAAGCCGCGGGATCAGCGACAAGCTCACCAAGGGTGTCGGCTATCTGTTCAAGAAGAACAAGGTGGAGTCGATAGAAGGGACAGGTAGCCTGGCCGGGCCAGGCAAGGTTCGCGTAACCCCAAGCGAGGGAGATCCGACCGAGATCTCCGCCAAGAACATCGTCATCGCGACCGGTGCCGTGATGAAGTCGTTCCCAGGGTTCGAAATCGACGGAGAAAAGGTGATCGGGAGCCGGGAAGCACTGGCTCTCCGCAGCCCACCGAAAACGATGGTGATTGTCGGCGCTGGCTTCGTAGGTGTCGAGTTTGCGGACGTGTTCAGCGCCTTCGGTGTGGACGTAACGGTCGTTGAAGCACTCGACAACCTCGTACCGCTCGAGGATCCGGAAATTGGGAAAGCACTCGCGCGTTCGTTCAAGAAGCGGGGCATGAAGATCATGACCGGTACGCGCGTGACGTCACTCGATCGGGAGGCGAGTCCGATGCGGCTCGCGGTAGAAACGAAGAAAGGCGAGGAAACGATCGAGACCGACATCGTCCTCATGGCCGTCGGCAGAACGCCTGTCGTGAGTGGGCTGGATCTCGAGGAGGCCGGTGTTGCCGTAGAGGAGGGCTGGATCAAGATCAACGAATGGTGCGAGACCAGCGTCACCGGCGTGTACGCCATCGGTGATGTGGCCGGGCAGCCGATGCTCGCGCACAAGGGGTCGCACGAAGGGATCCTTGCCGCGGAGCGGATAGCCGGCGTGGCACAGCATCCGATGCGCTACGACAACATTCCCAGCATAGGGTACTGTCATCCCGAGGTGGCCAGCATTGGGATGACGGAAGAAAAGGCCAGGGAGGCCGGGCACGATGTCACGGTCGGCCAGTATCCGCTCAGCGCACACGGCCGGGCCATTACAGCCGCCCACAACGAAGGCTTCGTAAAAATCGTGGCAGATGCCAAGTACGGAGAGATACTCGGCGTCCACATGATCGGGCACAACGTCAGCGAACTGATCGCCGAGGTCGGGCTAGCACGCGACCTGGAGGCGACGGTCGAGGAGCTCGCCGCTCACCCTCACGGGCACCCGAGCATGTCGGAAGCCGTCATGGAGGCCGCCTTCGCCGCCATGGGCAGGCCGATTCACATCTAGTGGTACCACACCTTTTCCTGTTGCCGGTCGAGGGCCGCGTTCCGTATCTAGCTGGACTGGAGTGGCAGAGAACTCTGGCCCGGGAGCGGATTGACGGCACCCTGACTGACGATGTCGTTCTGCTACTCGAGCATGAGCCCGTCGTCACGTACGGGCGCGGTTCGGATCCGGCCAATCGTTCCTTGTCGGAGAGCGCACTCGAGTCTTCGGGGATCGAACTCTGCGAGGTAGAGCGTGGCGGTGACGTCACGTACCATGGACCTGGACAGATCGTTGGGTATCCGATCCTCGATCTGAAGCGCTACCGGAGGGACCTGCACTGGTACCTCCGGATCCTGGAGGAGACCTTGATCTCTGCCCTTGGTGAACTCGGCGTAGCGGCATTCAGGAACTCCCCGCACACAGGTGTCTGGGTCGGAGATCCTGACGGTAGCCTGGGCGCCGGATCGCAGCGCAAAATTGCATCGATCGGCGTTCATGTGAGCCGCTGGGTCACCTGGCACGGGTTTGCTCTCAACGTTACGAACGAGCCCATGCAGACTTTCAGCCTTTCAGCCTTCTCGTTCCGTGCGGGATTCAGGGAGTCCACATGACGAGTTTGGAAGCCGAAACGGCCCCGGCTCCGAACCTTGGCCAGGTAGAGCAAGCCCTGGCACACGGACTTTCCCGCGCCTTCGGCGTGGAAGTCACGACTGAACGCGGCATCGCGGTCGGGCATATTCCGGATTTTACGCTGGATCCCGGAGTGACCACAGCATGATGGTTCGCCTGTTCGATATTCTGGGACCGACCATGGTGGGTCCATCCAGCTCGCACACGGCCGGCGCCTGCCGCCTTGGCTATGTCGTGCAGGCGATACTGGGCGGGACGCCGGACAAGGCAGAAGTTGGCCTGCACGGAAGCTTCGCCATGACGGGCGAGGGGCACGGTACGAAGCGGGCCGTGGCCGGAGGCCTTCTCGGCTTCCAGCCGGATGATCCACGGCTTCGTGACAGCCTGGATCGTGCGGCGGCGGCCGGCCTTGAGGTCGACTTCTCCGTCATCGATCTGGGTGAGGCGGCCCATCCCAACAGCGCGCGGTTCACGGTGCGTCGTGGCCAGGACTCGGTCGAGATCGAAGGGTGCTCGATCGGCGGCGGACAGATCCGGATCCGAGAGATCGACGGCTTTCCGGTGGATCTATCCGGTTCTCTGCCGACCCTCGTTGTCGTCGCGGATGATGTCCCGGGGACCGTGGCCCAAGTCTCGGGCATGCTGGCAGACGCGGGTCTCAATCTCGCCACCGCGCGAGTGGACCGGACCAGCCGCGGCGGCAAGGCTCTGATGACACTTGAAACCGACGCGCCGGTTCCGGACGAGCTTCTGGCCGACCTTTCGGCGCAGGACTGGGTGCACTGGATTCGCAACATCCGGCAACTGAACGCCTGAAGGGATCATGTTCACTTCGATTTCAACCTGGTTCGATAGCGCGGCCGAAGACGGAGTTACCCTGGCTGAGGCGGTTCTGCACGCCGAAGTGAGCGAGACTGGCGTGCCGGCCGAAGACATTATGGAACGGATCGCCGGGGCGATCGACGTCATGCGTCGTGCGGTCGAGGACGGCATGACGTCGAGTGAGAAAAGCCCTTCCGGGATGACGGGCGGACGGGCGCGGCGGCTCGACAACGAAGGGCCTCGTCTGCTCGGAGATTCGTTCACCGCTCTGCTGGCGCGCGCGATCGCTACGCTGGAAGTGAACGCACGCATGGGGCTGATCGTGGCCGCGCCCACAGCCGGCGCGGCCGGCGTGGTTCCCGGCGTCCTGCTTACACTCCAGGAAACCCGGGATTGGTCGGACGCGGACCTGGCGAAGGGCATGTTGGTGGCGGGCGGGGTGGGAGCCGTGATCGCGGAGCGGGCTTCGATCTCAGGCGCGGCCGGCGGCTGCCAGGCCGAGACCGGCAGTGCGGCGGCCATGTGTGCCGCCGCCGTCACATTCCTGGAGGGAGGGTCGCCCGAGCAGGTGTCCCAAGCCGTCGCGCTGACGATCCAAGGGATGCTTGGCCTGATCTGCGACCCCGTGGCCGGCCTCGTCGAGATCCCGTGCGCGTACAGGAATGCCACAGCAGGAGTACAATCCGTTGCGGCCGCCGAGATGGCTCTCGCAGGCCTCGACTTTCCGATTCCGGTTGACGAGGTTATTGACGTCATGGGTGACGTGGGCCGCAAGATGGACGTCAGATATCGAGAGACGGCGCTCGGAGGACTGGCGGCCACAGCCACCGGCCAGCGTATCGCCGAGGAAGCGGGCTTACAGCAGCTGGTTCAGCTGCAGCTAAAAGGACGGAACAGAGGCGAGGCTTCGGCCCGATTCGGACCTTCTTGAACGGGAGCAGCAATGACCTTAGGAATTCTTATACTGGCCACGGTAGTGGTTGGAGCGGTTCTCGGGTTGCTGGCGAGAATGTCTGCGCGACAGGTCGCGGCCCAATGCACGGCCATGCTGGTTGCGGCGCTGGTATTCTACGGATTGGTCGAACTGCTGTAGCTTAAACTGCAGTCTAGCTCTCGGCTTTCCGGCGCCGGCTCCGGCCGTCCGCCAGTTCGGATCTCGCGTCTCGCCGGTCTTCCGCGTCTCGGTATCTCCGGAGCTCCTCTTCCGTCCTGAGTTCGAGTTGGGGCACCGGGATCGGCTTACCTTTCTTGTCAATCGCGACCATGGTCACGTAGCAGGAGTTGGTGTGCCGCTTGTTCTTCCCGTGAACCGACTCGGCCGACACTCTAACGCCGACCTCTACCGATGTCCGTCCGACTGTGTTGACGGCTGCCCGCAGCGTCACGACGTCTCCGATCTGGATGGCCGACCGGAAGTCCACCTGATCGAAGCTGGCCGTTACGCAGGGTTCACCGGCGTGACGGGTGGCGCAGACGTACGCGATCTTGTCCACGGCGGCCAGAACGACTCCACCGAACACGTTTCCGAACAGATTGGCCTCCTGCGGCCCCATGAGCTGCGTCATTGTGACCTGCGAGTGGGCGACCGGGTGCGCCGTGTCTGTCCGCCCTCGTCCAACTCGCTTGGGAAGCTCGCTTGGGCTCGCCGTATTCATAAACCGTCGCCCTCCACTGGGCTCTCCGCCGGTACTGAAGCCGGCACTGCGGCCGGCGCTGCCTCTAGCGCCTCGGCCGGCATGTCCGGGTTCACGCCATGCTCGATCATTCCGCCCCGGAACGAGGTGATCCCGGTCAGAACGGCGGCGGCGAGTCCGGCCACTAGGGCCAGCCGCCGTAGCGCTCGGTCCTTTCGGTGCGCGACCGCGAACCCCGAGAAGATTCCGGCGGTCGCCAGGGTCACCGCCGCCCAGGTGGCCCAGGTGCGGTGCGTCTGCACGATCGACGGCCGTACAAAAATACGATCGGCGACTACATCGGCGGCGGCGATCCCCGTAAGGTAACTGGGCACTGCGAACACTCCGGCCAGGAGTAAGGACAGGACTCCGTACCACTCCAGCTCATCCCGGCCGAGAATCCATCCCGCCAGCCCCACAACCGCTCCCGCAATCGAAAGCACGATCGCAAATGGATGGGTGATCAGGTGAACGTAGTCCCAGCTCAAGCGGTGCCGCTCGCTTCCTTGACAGGCGTCAACTGTCTACTAAGATAGGCGCCGCGGACGAGCCCCCTTCGTCTAGTGGCCCAGGATACCTGGTTCTCATCCAGGAGACAGGGGTTCGATTCCCCTAGGGGGTATTTAGGCTGCCAGCCCTGCTGGCGGCCTTTTTCTTGTCTCGCAATCATTAGTAGTCCACAGGCCGCAGATACCACTCTCCAATCGCCGTCCCGGACAGCATCGCTACGGTCGGCAGATTTCGCTTCCAGTGTGTTCCCTCCAGCCGACTTCGCACCGTCTCGACCTTCGAGGCCTCGATCCCCGCCTGCTCTAGCCACGCTCCGGACCGGCCGCTCAGGAGATGATGCAGGATCAAATCCGCTTCCGGGTACGACACGCCAAGATCCGCCTCATCTGTCTGCCCTTTGATCAAGTCGGCGGTAGCCGGTTTGTCCACGACCTCCGACGGAAGCCCCAGATGGCGCGCCAACGCCCAGACTTGCGTCTTGAACAAGTCGCCGAGCGGATTGATGGGGGGTGAGTCGTCCGCATGCCAGGTGAAATAGCCCATCAGTCGCTCAGACTTGTTTCCTGTGCCGATCGGTAGGCCGCCGAGCTTGGCTGCCTGATCGAAGAGGACGATCATGCGCATGCGCGCCATGACGTTGCCCCGCCGCCGGTCTGTAGCCTCCGGCTCGCCCTCGGTCAGGTATCCATCGACGGAGTCCGAAATGTCGATCAGCCGCGTCTCGATACCGAGTTGCTCGGCGACGAGCCGGCCGTGATCCAGGCTCTCGGAACTCGACGTCCGGTACGGCAGGAAGAATCCGAATACGTTCTCGGGACCCAGAGCCCGGGCGCACAGCGCCGCCGTCAGCGCGGAGTCCACGCCGCCCGACAATCCCACGATCGCTTTCTCGAAGCCGCGCCGGGTCCGTACCTCCTCCTGCAGAAAACGGGTCAGCCACTCGGTCACGAGGTCCGCGTTCATGTCGAGCACCGAAGCGTCGAGGCTCCAGTCGCCGGTTTGCGCCGCGTCGTCGCCGGTCTGCGCGTCATCGCCCGCCCGGTCCTTGGCGCGCTCGGGTTGCCAGGCGCCGTCGCTTTCCCGGTTCTGAAGCAGCCGCGGAAGGGTACGCTCGAGGTCGGCCAGAAGCGGCGACTCCGTGCGCGCTGTGGTAAGGCTGCCAAGTTCCAGTGTGGCCTGGCCGATAGCCGGGTCCCAAAGGGGCGCCTCGTACAGGAGGTCGCCCCTAGGCCCAAACAATACAGAGCCGCCGGCGAAGCCTTTGCCCCCCTCGAAACCGATGAGCTGGCACAGGGCGACCGCGATACCGTGCTCCTCGGCTGTGCCGCGGGACACCCGGTGCCACCTGTCCACGCTGCTCGGTACTCCACGTCCAGGCTCGGAGCCACGCGCCGGCGAGGCGCTCGGTACGAATATCGCCTGCGCGCCGCTGAGGGCGGCCAGGGTTGAGGAAATAGAGTGGAACAGGTCTTCACAGATAAGGATGGCGGCGCGCCCCCAGCGCGTATCGAACGCGTGCACCGAGTGGCCGGCCTCCACGAAGCGCTCTTCCTGGAACACACCGTAAGTGGGAAGAAACACCTTGCGGTGAACATGCCGGATCCTGGGTCCGTCACCGCCGAGTTCGGCGTACAGGGCGGAGTTGTAGATCCGGTGATCGGCTAGCTCGTAAAAGCCAAGAACCACATCTAGCGGACGGTCCGGGCCCGGGGCATCCTGATAGCTCTTGTCGAGCGCCTCCAACACACTCTCCGCTTCCATAGCGTGATCCCGGACTCCCCCTTCGAGGAAGTAGCCGGTGAGCGCCGCCTCAGGGAATACGACTACATCTGGGCTTCGGTCCCGTTCCTTCAGGGTCCCGAATACCTTTGTCACCTGACTCAAGCTTGTGGCTGGGTCGCCCTTGGCCGGCATGAACTGTGCTATGGCGATATCAAGTCGCATGAGCAGGAACGTCTGCCGGGCGCCAGACACTGTCAACGTCTGCCGGCCTCGCTTGCCGTCACCAACCGGTCGCAGTATCGATCGTCCAGCCATTCAAGGGTTCGGACCCGGGACGGCCTCAGACAACACATCAAGGAAATCGAGTGGAGCTGACCCTTCTAGCCAGAGCATTCGCGGTGGTCATGCTGCTGGGGCTGCCTATCCTGGCCCTGCGCACCAAACTGCGGGACGAACACGCGGAGGAAATCGCCGCGGCCCGCAATACCGTGTACCTGTCAGCCGTGCTATCCACTCTGTTTCTTGTCGGCATCACCTGGGGTGTCGCCCGCTGGCAGAACCTGCCGGCGGAGGCTCTCGGGTGGACAGAACAGCAGCCGCTGGAAGGCTTCGCGTGGGCCGGAGCGCTAACCGTGGCCGGACTTCTCGTCGTCTGGCTGTTCGTAACGGTGGGCAGGCGCCTGGGCTTTCTCGAGAGCCGTCTCGCTCTGGCGCTCATGCCGCGCTCGTCGCAGGAGATGCTTGGGTTCCTGGCGCTCTCTGCCGTTGCCGCGATCGCAGAGGAATACATGTTTCGCGGCTACATGCTGCACGTGCTAGCCGAGTGGTCCGCCTCCGTTCCAGTGGCGGTCGTTCTCACTACGCTCTCGTTCGGCCTGGCACACGGATACCAGCGCTTGGCGGGAATCTTGAGGGCCACAGCCCTTGGCGCCATCCTGGCTGTCGCGGTGGTCCAAACGGGGAGTCTGTTTCCGGCGATCGTGGCACACTTCTGGATCAATGCTGCCGTCGGGCTGGGTCTGTGGAGGCTGCTGTTTCCGGACGCCGACGGAGTGGCGACACCCAAGACTGGCTAGTCTTCGCGTATCGCCGCCAGAAACTGTCGCAGCATCGAGGCGGGAAGCTCAGCCGCCCGGGAGATGACCGCTTCTTCCGTGTCTTCCACTAGCACGGAACCCGTGTCCAGCCGTTCCTCACCCCGCCGGAACGACAGTCGGCCTTTGCACAGACCCGGTCCGGTGCGCTCCACGAGAACGAACAGATTCCAGATCGCGTCCGAGCCATCAACCAGCGTCCCGATCTGAGTGCCGCCCGAACTACCTTCCCAGATGTGAAGCTGGGGTGGGTCGTTCCGGGGTCCGGACTTCACGTCCGTCACACAGACCCCGCATCCGTGGACCCCTGTTCAGCGCTCTTCCAGAGGCCGAGGAGAAACGGGTCATACTTGTCCGGTTCCGCTTCATATTCCACGGCCCACGTCTCCAGATCGGGAAGAGGAATGCTCTCGTGTAGCTTGCGGGTGACCAGCTTCATCATTTCCTGAAAGCTGAGCGATCCCACTGTCAGTTCGGCTTCCGTGGCCGCCTGCTCCATGAGCTCGTAGATGCGCTCGTCCGTCAGCGATAGAAACACTTCGGAGATACGGGCCGAACAGTAGTCCAGGTATTTCGCACGAAGCACCTGGTCGATCCGACCGTCTTCGCTCTCAACCCGATCCGGATGCCCCGAGGTATGGTCCACAGCCCACCAGTCTTAGCTTAAGAACAGCTCGACGAAGCCGCATTGGCCTCTCATCCTATGTAGCCGACCGTATGATGGGCGTCAAGCGACGTACTGCGGGATGTGAAGGGGCCGCCGGCAGGGGGTCTAGGCGCCGTGAGGCCGGTGTTCAGGTGCTGAGGCCTGGAGGCCGAGCTCAGACGCAGAGGAACTCAGCTCCTGGTAGACGGCTCGCCGAGCCAAGCCGTAACGAATCACTCGGCTCAGAAATTCGGGATCATTTTCTTTGACCGCTTCGACGGACTCAGCCAGGTCCGTGGGAAGCTGCAGGACTAATTCAACGGCACGAGTGTCCCACATAACGACGTATTACCTTTCGGGATAGGCGGTAGTAGATAATCAAAGAAAAGTTCTTCGGATCCGTGCGGCGACTGGCGGCTCGCTCCGGAGTGTCTCTGCGTGTGATCCGGCCCTGCGAGACGTTTCGATTGTACGCAGACCATTCGCAGTTAGCAAGCCGGGGCCGCCCTCTGTTGAGCACCGGATGAGAGCGTAAGCTAGGTAATGGCAACTGGTTACCGCCAATGTCGAAAACTGGACCATTCGTGTGGATTACTTGTGAACACGTTACTCGGAGCGCTGAGCCGCTGGCTTTTTAGACTGAAAATACGCGGTCGGCGGCAGTTCCAGGTACTCGAACGCGGACAGGGTTAGTGGTTATTTTTTTGAAAAAACATACTAATGGGACCCAGGCCAGAAGATCCATTCGCTGGGTCGGATTGTCGGTCGGCATCACCATTCTGATCGCCGGCCTCTGGCTCGCCGGGCGGTTCCCGTTTTCTGGGGCGCATTACGGATTTTGGTCGCTCGTTCCTCCCGTCGTCGCCCTGGCGATGGCCTTTCTGCTCCGGGATGTAGTGGCGGCTCTGTTCATCGGGATCGTCCTCGGCGGAGTCATCACGGATCGTCTGAACGTGGTGCAGGAGTTCCTCATCCCTTCGCTGGGCACCACGAGCTTCGCCGGTATCCTGATTGTGTATCTGTGGGCACTGGGCGGATTGATTGGGCTGTGGACCAGAACCGGCGGAGCACGGCTATTCGGAGACGCGGCCAGCCAGCGCCTCGTACGAGGCCCCCGTTCCGCCAAGCTATTCGCATGGGTCATGGGGCTGGTGTTTCACCAGGGTGGATCGATCAGCACAGTGCTTACCGGGGCGACTGTGAGGCCGGTGTCTGACCGGCACCGAGTCTCTCACGAGGAGTTGTCCTATATCGTGGATTCCACGGGATCACCCGCCGCAACGCTCATCCCGTTCAATGTGTGGCCGATCTATGTCGCAAGTCTGGTAGCCGGAACCGTACCCATTCTGGCCACCGAGCAAGAAGCGATTCGATTCTTCTGGAGTGCCATTCCGTTCAACTTCTACGCGATCTTTGCCGTGCTGCTGACATTCCTCTTCGCTTCGGAGCGAGTGCCGATTCCCATGGGCCGGCAGATGAAGGAGGCGATCCGCCGCTCTCGAGCGACGGGGGAGCTAGACCGTCCAGGTTCGGATCCTCTCACCGCAGAAGAGCTGACGGAGGTGCGGGTTCCAGACGGGTACTCCCCAGGATTGATCGACTTTCTGGGACCCATGGGCACCCTGCTCGGGGTAGTGATCGTTCCGTTCGTCATTACGTTCTTCGTCCAGGGGAACCGCGCAGATCCCGCTCTGCCTGTGTTCGAGGCTTTCGTACTTGCAGTGCTGGTGGCGATGGCCATCGCTCTGGTAAAAGGGATGGCTCTGCGCGAGGTCATGGACGGGTTCATCTCCGGGTGCAAAGGCGTCACCATCGGTGCGATTGTGATCGCGCTGTCTGTGACTCTCAAGTCCGTGGCCGACGCCCTGGGTACAGCGCCCTACGTCGTGGAAGCCCTCGGGGAGAACATGCCGGCGGCCGCTCTGCCAGCGCTCCTCCTGGTGTTTACCATGTTCATCGCGTTCTCAACTGGAACGTCGTGGGGTACGTTCGCGGTGTTCTTTCCGGTCGCCCTGCCTCTTGTGTGGGTCGTATTTCCGGATCCGACTTACTTGGCACTGTGTTTCGGGGCGGTAGTCGGTGGGAGTGTATTCGGCGACCAGTGCTCACCTATCTCGGACACGACGATTCTGTCTTCGCTATCCACCGGTAGCGATTTAATGGACCACGTTCGTACTCAAATCCCGATGGCCCTCCTGGCCGCCGGGTTGGGCGCGGTGGTCTACACTGGTATCGCGTGGTTTCTGACATCCTGACCGGATGTTAGGATCGACCGCATGCAATCAAACCCAGCATCGAGAGGGAACCCGTGAGCGAGACACGTAGAGGGTCTGTACTCATCCTGGGCGCCTCCAGTGGTTTTGGCGAAGCAGCAGCCCTGGAGTACGCTCGAGCCGGATACGACATATATGGGGTTCACCTCGACCGGCGAGCGGGACTCCAGCACGTCGAGGAGATCAAGCAACAGATAGAGTCGGCGGGCTCGGCGGCCAGGTACTTCAATATCAACGCGGCTAGCCCCGAGAAGCGCGACGCGGTCCTGGATGACATTGCGGGCGACGTCGAGTCCGGAGACGTCCGGGTCCTGCTGCACTCGCTCGCCTTCGGAACCCTGAGGCCGTTTGTCGCAGAGGCTCGGGAGGACTCGATGACGCCGGACCAGATGGACATGACGCTCTCCGTCATGGCTCACACTCTGGTGTACTGGACGCAGGGACTGATCTACCGTGGACTGCTGGGCCAAGGCGGCCGGATCTTTGCCATGACGAGTTCCGGCGGGGACCGCGTGATTCCGTCCTACGGGGCTGTTTCGGCGGCCAAGGCGGCCCTGGAATCGCACTGCCGGCAGCTGGCTCTCGAGCTCGCGCCGCACGGAGTTACCGCCAACGCGATCCGTGCCGGCGTTACTGACACTCCCGCCCTCCGGAAAATCCCGGGCGCGGAGTACATGATTGAAGAAGCGAAGCGGCAGAACCCCTACGGCCGGCTGACGACGACCGAAGACGTTGCGCGCTGCATGGTCGCGATGACAGACAGCGCGACAGACTGGATGACCGGCAACTGCATTCGAGTCGACGGCGGTGAGGACTTCGTCGGCTCGATGCCGTCCTGAGGCGCCTTCGCCCACGCGGTTGCTAGCGCGTCTTCGTCGTTAGAAGAGCGTTACCTTTACGATTCGGCCTTCCGGACCGACCAGCCAAACGGCACTCGGCGATGCAGCCCCCGCCGCCCAGTAGGCCTGGCGATCAAGGCTAGACCAGGTCGTTCCGTTGTCGGATGAAAAATCGGCGCCGCCCGGACCCACAATCACGAACGACGGTGTAGGCGCCTCAGGCACGTAGGCACCACCATAGATGCCACCTCTCATCTTGGGACGGCCAGCCAGCACCCAGCGGCCACCGCCGTCCAGCGATACGGCGACGTTGTCCGTGTAGTTGTCGGTAATCCGAAGGTCGCCACCAAACACCAACCCGTTCAGCGTGTCCCTAAAAACGACTGACGTGATCCCGGCCGCGCTGCCTGCCACGAGCGGCGTGTTGACCGCGCTCCATGTCAGGCCCATGTCCTTCGTATGCAGCACTCGGGCCGTATCCGCGGCTCCTGTTCCGATCCACGCGCGGCCACCCGGAGCCGTCGCCAGGCAGGTACCGCTCGCCGCAAATCCTCCTTCGCCCGCGAGTGCTTCCGGAAGTCGGCGCGGAGGAATCATGTCCCAGCGACGTCCACCGTCGGTCGTCGTTCGGATACGAAGCTCAGACCCGACCGCGTCTCCGTACACGATTCCGTTGTTGGCATCCCAGAAGTCCAAGCAATCATAGAATCCGTCCGGCTCCCCGTTCGTCCACTGAAGTGTCCAGTTTTCTCCTGCGTCCTCGGTCTTGAAGATCCGGGACAGTTCGCCGGGGCCCGCGCTCAGCAGGTATGCCGTGTTCTCGTCCACAGCATAGACGTCGCGGAACTGCAGGGTGTCGGCGCCAGGGACGATGCCTGCCGTCCAGGTGATGCCGCCATCGGTGGTCCGCACGTACGTACCACCGTGACCGCTGACCCAGGCCACGTTTTCGTCTACAACGCTGACGGCCTGCAATAGAACGTCCGTACCGCTCGGCTGCTCCTCGAGCCGGAATCTCGAGAACGGCTGTCTCCCCGCGATGCCGGCAACGACATCGTCTGCCATGGAGTGCTGTCGCTCGAGCCGCAGGCCGGCCGGGCCGAACTCGGCCCCTCGGTGAAGCAGAGCCGTGTCTTCACGCCACAGCAAGAGGTCAGGCCGGGCGCGGCGCCCCCGGACGGCATTGAAGCTGAAGGTGACGCGGCGAGCGTCTCCAACCCAGCCACCGAACTGAATTACCTCGGCCGAGACCGGTTGATCAATCGCCTTGTCCACGTATGCGAAGCTGGAGTCGGCATAAATGACCAGAAGGATCTCACGCGCCGTACAATCCTCCGCCTCGCATGCGAGCGTCGCCTGGTAGGCTCCAGGCGTGGGCGCTTCCTGCGCCGCGGCTTTAGGCGCAGCCGACATCCAGGCGGCCCCGACCAGCAGGCCGGCCACGAACCGGGGTTGACTGCTTTCGAGCTTCAGCACGGCGAGGAGCTCCTCTCTAGCGCGCCGGTTCGGCGGCGGTCAGTTCGTGCAGCGCTTTTTCCTGGATGGCTTGGGCGTTCTCCGGACCCGAAACCGTGTCGCTGTGACAGTCAGGCATTCCGCTTCCGGCCACGGCGTCATGGGTCTTGCTGGCCAGCCGGTGGATCTCCTCGGGAGAAAGTACCCCCCGACGCTCCAGAATCTCGGCCTGCTCGGCGGTCAGCGCTTCACTTCGCGTCACCTTATCCCAGGCGTACTCCTCCGACTTTCCGGAGGTGAACTCTTTGATTTCCTTGCTAATCCGGACACTGCACCAGTCGTGTCCGCACATAGCGCAGAAGTCCGTATCCACGTCCAGGTCTTCGTCGTGCAGGGCGCGCGCGGTGTCCGGGTCGAAACTCAGTTCGAAATGTTGTTCCCAGTTCAGGGCGGCCCTGGCCTTGGTGAGTTCGTCATCCCAGTCCCGGCTTCCGGGTATTCCGAGCGCTACATCCGCGGCATGGGCGGCGATCTTGTAGGCCACGCAGCCCTGCTTTACGTCATCCTTCTTGGGCAGACCCAGGTGCTCCTTGGGCGTCACGTAGCACAGCATCGAAGCTCCGTGGTACGCCGCGGCGGTAGCACCGATACAGCTCGTGATGTGGTCATAACCGGGAAATACATCCGTGACTAGCGGGCCAAGCACATAGAACGGTGCGCCGTGACACACGGTCCGCTGCACTTTCATGTTGTACTCGATCTGATCGAATGGCACGTGGCCGGGCCCTTCGACCATGACTTGGCAGCCCTTGGCCCAGGCCCGCTCCGTCAGCTCACCCAGCGTTTCGAGCTCAGCCAGCTGTGCAGCGTCCGTCGCGTCGGCCAGCCCGCCGGGCCTGAGGCCGTCACCAAGCGAGAAACTGACGTCATATTCGCGCATGATGTCGCAGATGTCGTCGAACAGTTCGTACATCGGGTTCTGCTTGCCATGCACCAGCATCCACTTGGCCAGCAATGAGCCACCGCGGGAGACGATTCCGATCAGCCGGTCCTGAATCAGAGGCAGGTGCTCCCTGAGGACTCCGGCGTGGATCGTGAAGTAATCCACTCCCTGCCGCGCCTGATGCTCGAGGGAATCGAGGATAACCTGTGGGGAGAGCTCCTCAAGACGCCGGCCGATGATCATCGAGTAGATCGGGACAGTGCCAATCGGAACGGTAGAATTGAGCAGAATCGCTTCCCGGCAGGCATCCAGATCACCGCCCGTGGACAGATCCATGACCGTGTCCGCGCCCCAGCGCTCGGCCCAGCGCAGCTTCTCGACTTCCATCTCTGTCCCACTGCTGACAGGAGATGCGCCCATGTTCGCGTTCACCTTCGTAGTGGACGCCCGCCCGATCGCCATGGGGTCGAGTCTGTGGTTCAGATGGACGCGGTTCGCCGGAATGATCATCCTGCCCGCCGCGACTTCGTCACGTACCTGCTCGGGCGTAAGGTGCGGTTCTCGCTCGGCCACGCGCCGCATCTCTGCCGTTACAACTCCGAGCCGAGCCTTTTCCAATTGAGTAACCGCCGAGTCCGCGGATCGGGGCAGGGGGTTGAAATCCCAGGCGGTCCGCCGTGACGGAGCCGGCATACCCGGGGTATCAGGAGAAGCGAAGGTTCGTGGCCCACCTATGTCGGCCGCGCGCGCGAAGCTTCCCGGAGTGGTTCCCTGAGTGGTCGTCGACGGATCGGCCGCGCCACGGAGCGGCAGTTGCTGCTGAGAAATGCCTTGGTCCACCGGTTCCTCTGACTCTCGGATGAAAAGGTGCCTGACGCCGAATTATACAGCCCGGCGGGTGCTGCGGTAATGGCCGCAACTACCCCCGGCCCGAAACGCTCTCGATCGCGCTGATGAGCTCGTCGAGCGTTGTTTCGCCCTGATCCCGAGCGTACCAGCGCCGCGCATCTTTGTAGATTTCTTTCGATGATCGGATCCCCGCCCGTTTCTCAGACAGTACGAAGTCCTGAAGCTCGGCCGGCCGCGGACCCCAGCGTGCCACCGGCTGAAATACGTCATCCAGGACAATCGCGATCGGGATCGAGCGACTCCCGTTGGTCAGGTAGCGCTCCATCAGGTCCAGATTCTCATCCCGTTTCAGAATGCCCAGCCGCAGGCGCGGCGAAGCCTCCGCCAGCCTGGCCATGAGCGGTACCGTATTGGATGCGTCGCCGCACCAATCTTCGGATAGGACAAGTAGGTTCCAGTCGCGGCCGGTGGCAGCGATTCGTTTGGTTGCCCACTCGGGAATCCTGACCGTTCTATACACGCCCGACCATAGCTCAGGATGCTCGAGGATCTCACTGTCCGCGTACTTGTCCCACGAGAACGCCTGGCGCCATGCGCCCTCGAGTCCTGTCTCTCCACCTGTCGCATTATCAAGCATATTCAAAGGTAGCCCCACCGAGTCGAACTCTATAGGATGCGCCCGCCGGCAGGTTGCCGGCGCCGTTGCCTCACTGAGTTGAGAATGGAGAAGTACACGGTGATAAGCGTAGAGGGCAATCTGGTTTCTCCGGCACCCATCAATGAGCCGGTTCTGGAATATGCGCCGGGTTCGCCAGAGCGAGCGGACATTAAGGCCCACCTGGACCGGATGACCTCAAAGCCGATCGAAATCCCGATCATTGTCGGGGGCGAGATGATTCGCACCGGCAATACGGGTACCGTCGTCATGCCCCACGATCACCGTAACGTCCTGGCCACCTACCACAAGGCGGGACAAGAGGAGCTTGAGAGGGCCGTGGAGTCATCCCGGCAGGCCTGGCGCGAGTGGTCGCACTGGCCCTGGCAGGACCGCGCCGCCGTGTTCCTTCGTGCGGCTGATCTACTCGCGGGTCCGTGGCGCTCTGTAATCAACAGCGCCACCATGCTGGGCCAGAGCAAGACGGTGCATCAGGCCGAGATCGACGCCGCCTGTGAATTGATCGACTTCTGGCGTTTCAATGTTCACTTCGCGCAGAACCTTCAGCGGGAACAGCCGATTTCGTCCCCCGGCGTCTGGAACCAGATGGACTATCGCCCCCTCGAGGGCTTCGTCTACGCCATCTCCCCGTTCAACTTCACCTCTATCGGGGGCAATCTTCCGACTGCACCGGCGATCATGGGAAGCGTGGCTATCTGGAAGCCGGCTCGCACGGCATTGCTCGCTTCCTACTACATCATGGAGCTGCTGATGGAGGCGGGCTTGCCCCCCGGAGTCATCAATTTCGTGCCAGGCGATGCACGCGAGGTTAGCCGAGTACTCATGGCCAGTCCCGACCTGGCCGGAATCCACTTTACCGGCTCAACGCCGACATTCCGGCTCCTGTGGAAGACCGTGGCCGAGAATCTGGGTACCTACCGTACCTACCCGCGACTGGTGGGGGAGACGGGCGGAAAAGACTTCATCCTGGCGCATCCCTCGTCCGATCCGAAGCAGCTAGCGGTAGCCATGGTCAGGGGTGCCTTCGAGTACCAGGGTCAGAAGTGTAGCGCTGCATCTCGGGCATACGTGCCTGAGAGCCTGTGGGATGAGACTCGGGAGCACATGCTGGACATGCTGAGCGAGATCAAGGTTGGCGATCCGCGAGACTTCGGCAATTTCATGGCCGCGGTGATCGACAAGCCGGCCTTCGACACGATCACGGAATACATCGACCACGCCGCGGAATCCGAGGACGCTGAGATCATTTTCGGCGGGGAGTATTCCGACGAGACCGGCTTCTTCATCCAGCCCACCGTCATTCTGGCTGAGGATCCGACGTTCCGCACGATGTGCGAAGAAATATTCGGACCCGTCCTTTCCGTCCACGTATATCCGGACGGCCAGTGGCCAGAGACGCTGAGACTGGTCGAGGAGACCTCTCCGTACGCACTCACCGGCGCCGTGTTCTCCAACGACCGGGGCGCCGTGCGGGAGGCTCTGCGCGAACTGCGTTACGCGGCGGGCAACTTCTATGTAAACGACAAGCCGACCGGCGCCGTAGTGGGTCAGCAGCCGTTCGGCGGCGCCCGGGCCAGCGGCACCAATGACAAAGCTGGGTCGCCCCTGAACCTGATTCGCTGGGTGTCCCCACGCGTGGTCAAGGAAACCTTCGATCCCCCGACAGACTACCGGTATCCCTTCCTGTCGAGTTCAGACTAGATTGATCGGTAGACTCAGCTAAGGAGCCGAAATGGCGCGATTCACGGACGACGAGCTCCAGCGTAAGGTACAGGAGGGTTTCATCGTCGAGTCGGAAGCCGACATGACGGAGACATACAAGAAGGCCCTCATCACGCAGCTCACGGTCCAGGGGGACACGGAGTTGATCAGTGCACCGGCCTACTACATGGCCGCGAAGGATGCCCCGTCCACCAACACGATGGTATCGGCGACAGCGATCATCCAGGACGAGCTTGGCCACGCCAACATCGCGTATCGGCTGCTGGAAGATCTCGGGGTGGACCGTGATGCGCTGCTCTACGACCGGCCGCCCGAGCGATTCAAGAACCCGTTCGGTTTCGATCAGCCGCTGGCCAACTGGGCGGAGCTGGTCACGGCAAACGGTCTGTACGACCGTGCCGGCATCACGCTACTGAGCGACGTGCACAGGCATACCTCCTACGGTCCCCTCAAGCGCGCGCTCGTAAAGGTTGGCCTGGAGGAGAATTTTCACCTTCGTCACGGCGAGGTGTGGATGCGCCGGTTGTGTGAGGCGGGTGGAGAGGGCCGCGAGCTGGTTCAGAAGGGCGTGGACTGGATGTTCCCGATGGGAGTTGAGTGGTTCGGAATGCCCGATGACAAGAAGCGGCACAACGCGCAGCTGGACTTCAAACTCAAAGGCATGACCAACGATCAGCTTCGGGCAACGTGGCTCAAAGCCGTCGTTCCGCTCTGCGAGCAGCTAGGCCTGGACGTTCCGGCGCACACCAACGAAGAAACCGGAGAGGCGGAGCTGGAGTTTGAGCTTCCCTGTGCCTGGGATGCGGACGAGCGTCGCTGGCTGCGGGACGAGACGATCACCTGGGAGGCCGTGTTTGATCGCTGGCGCGCCCGGGGGCCCATGAATGAGCAGTTTGTTGAGTCCGTGCGGCGTAGCCGGTTCCAGGTCGAAGCGCTCCTGGCCGCTTAGTGGACTTCGTTCAGCTCCGCCGTGCCTCGGCCCGTGCTGACGCGGGATATGAGTCGACCCTGGAGAGCGGCACTAACTTCGCAGCTGTGCTCCAGGAGACGCTTGGCCTACACCCGGACCTGGCCCTGGTGATTCCGACCTGGGACGCACCGCCTGTGGACGCGAAGGAGCTGGCCTGGCGTGCCCTGCACGAAGTAGCGGACCCGGAGTTCCCGATCTCCCTTCCGGACCTGGGCCTGATCTATGGCCTGGACGTCCGGGGACGAAGTGTGGAAGTCACGGTCTCGTTCACGGCGACCGCTTGCCCCTGCACTGATTTCATCAAATGGGACATCCGCGAACGCCTCCTGCAGGAACGACAGTTCGACACGGTCACCGTTGCCGTCACCTGGGATCCACCCTGGACGACCGACCGGATCACGCCGCGCGGCCGTGAGCAGCTTCGACGGGCCGGCGTGTCCGTGCCGACGCCGTGAACTACGGAGAATGAGGATTTCATGGGACGATTGAGCGGACAGAGCCTGTACGAAGTGTTCGCGCGTCAGAAGCGAGAGGATCGCTTTGAGCACATCGGAACCGTGACGGCACCGAGCGCCGATCTCGCACGGGTCTACGCATGGCAGATCTATGACGAGGAGAAGTGGTTTGAGATGACGATCGCGCAGAGAACCGCGTTCGAGTCGGTCAACCGCGACGAGATTCCCTTCACGTTGACCGCCGAGGAGCGGCCATGAGCACGCAGGGCTTTGCGTCAGCCGGAGATCTCCCCGAGGAGCTGAAACAGCCACTGGGCTCCGTTTTGCTCGCGTTGGCGGATAACAAGCGACTCCTGGGCATGCGCTATTCCGAATGGATCCTTGGGGCGCCGACGCTGGAGGCTGGAATCGCCTGTTCGGCCATGGCTCAGGACGAATGGGGGCACGGCCGCATCGTATACGCCATGCTCAAGGGTTTCGGGTACGATCCGGCCGAGCTGGAGCACGAGCGCGAAGGCGATGCGTATCACTGCAGTGAGCTGCTTGACCAGCCCGCGGGCAGTTGGCCCGAGGTTCTCGCCCTCAATCTTCTGCTCGATACGGCCCTGTCGGTTCAGTTCGAAGGAATGCGGACCGGCCGATACGAGCCCATGCATTACAAGGCGAAGAAACTCCTGGACGAGGAGAGGTTTCACCTCGGTCACGGCCGGGGCTGGACCGCGCGGCTGGCGGAGACAGAGGCGGGCCGCGGCGCCCTGACCGAAGCGTTCCGGCCAGCCTGGGAGTCGTGCTTGCGCTGGTTCGGCTCACCGGACGGGACAATCGGAGACCTGCTCAGCGAACACGGCGTCGTGCGAGGCAGCCCGGCGGAGCTTCGATCCGAGTGGCTGGTCCAGGTCGGCCCTGCCGTGCATGCCGCGGGACTCGGGCTTGTGGAACCCGATGGCGATAGATGGAGCAGCACCGTGGAGCCTGACTGGACGGACTGGGACGGCGAGCGCCGCAGGGTAGGGACCGGTGGGCCCGACGACGCAACGCTTGCAGGAGTGCGCGGGGATAAGAACCGCGCCATGCTGCTGGACTAGACGGCAGAGAATTCGTGTCAGATATGGCGGACGAGACAGGTCCTAGCGCGAGATCCCGGCTCGAAGAACCGCTTCCCTACGACGACCTTCCGGAATCGGTGGAATGCCCACACTGCCAGGGCCTGGAGACCGAGGTGTTCGCGGCTTTCGGCTCGGCCCTCTCCGTCAGTCAATACTATTGCAGGCCCTGCCGTACCGTATTCGAGTACATGAAATGGATGCGGCGGGCGGACAGCGGCCCTTGACCGGTCCCTCTCGCAGCCGCCCACTCTTCTAGCGGCCGCTGAGATCTAAGCGCTGGGCTCGACCTCCCGCGCACCCGGAGGCACATGCTCGTTAAGGTAATCGGTTAACAATTCGAACACGTGGCGACGCGTATTCTCGCCTTCGAAGATGCCGTGAGTCCGGTTCGGATAGACCATGAGTTGGAACGGCTTGTTGGCTTCCACCAGAGCGTTGACCAGCGCTTCCGTGTTCTGGTAATGCACGTTGTCGTCGCCTGAACCGTGCACGACGAGCAGGTTCCCCTCGAGCTGATTCGCATACGTTAGCGCCGCCCCTTCGGTGTAGTCGGCCTCGTTCTCGTCGGGCAGCCCCATGTAGCGCTCTGTGTAGATCGTATCGTAGAACTTGGAATGTGTAAGCGGAGCGACCGCCATAGCGGTGCCGTAGATTTCCGGATATCGGAAGATCAGGTTGAGCGCCATCGAAGCGCCGCCGCTCCAACCCCACGTTCCGACTCTGGTCTCGTCGATGAACGGCCGCGTAATGATGTTAGCCGCGGCGCCGGCCTGATCCTGCGTGTTCACGACGCCTATTTTCCGGTATATCGCCTTCCGGAAGGCCCTCCCGCGCGGCGACGGAGTACCCCGGTTGTCGATGCTCGCCACGATATAGCCCTGCTGGGTGAGCATCAGGTGCCACAGGTACCTGCCGCCACCCCAGGTGTCGAGCACGGTCTGACCTGCCGGCTCGCTGTACCCATAAAACAGGATCGGATACTTCTTGCTCGGATCGAAATCGGCTGGCTTCATCATCCACCCGTCCGTTTCCACCTCTCCCGCCGGGATGCGAAAGAACGCCACTTCACCGCGCGATAGCGTCTCGACGGTTTCCTTCAGGCGCGCATTGTCCACCAGCGTCCTGACGAGCGAATGGTCTGGGAGGCGGACCAACTCGGTGGTCGGGGGAACGCCGAACGAGGACCAGGTGTGCAACGCATAGCCTCCGCCCGGTGCGATGTTGTACCTGTGGAGGCCTGCCTCGGCCGCTGGCGTCAGCCGCTCGGGCGTCCCCTTACCATCCAGGCGCTTGCGGTACAGGTAGCGCTGGGTCGGATTGTCGGGTGAGGCGATGTAGTAAACCCAGCCGCTCGCTTCATCGATCTGCTGCAGGCTGATGATGTCCCACGAGCCGCGGGTCACCGGACGGACACGTCCGTTCTTCCGTTCGACCGTGTACAGGTGCCGCCAGCCGCTACGCTCGCTCAGCCAGGTGAAGCGCTTATCCCCATCCAGCCAAAGCCAGTCGTCAGAATCGATTGCGTCCAGCCAGGCTTCGTCGGTCTCGGTCATGACGACGCGCATCTCGCCTGAGTCCGCGTCGCCCAGCATCACGTCATTCGTGTTCTGGAGCCGGTTCATTCGCTGAATGACGATTTCGTCGGAGTTACCCGACCACTCCATGCGCGACACGTAGTTGTCCCGCAGGTCTCCTGGCAGGTCGAACCAAGTGATGTCGCCACCTGAAGAGGACACGACGCCGACACGAGCCGCGGAGTTGGTGCCACCCGCTTTGGGGTACTGCACCGGATTTACGAACGAATAGATCGAGTCGGTGTCGTTGATGAGCTGGAAGTCCTGCACTCCCTCAGCATTCAGCTGCCAGAACGCGACCCGCTCTCCATCGGGGCTCCAGCGGAACCCGTCTCTGAGGCCGAACTCTTCTTCGTAGACCCAGTCGAACGTGCCGTTGATTATCGTGCGGGAGCCGTCGACCGTAAGCTTCGTAATGTCGCCGCTCGACACGTCCTCCACGTAGACGTCGTTCTCCCGCACGTAGGCCACCCGCTCTCCGGCCGGATCAAATTTGGCGAACATGAGCGTAGACTCCGACGCGTCTCCGCCTAGCTGCCGCAGAGAGCGGTCTCCCATGTCCAAGGCCCAGTAGTCGCCGCGGGTGTTCTGCCTCCATACACGCTGGGAATTCGTGTATACAAGCAGCGCGCTTTGGTCCGGCGACCAGGTGTAACCCGCGATTTCGAGCGGTGCATCAGCGCCCTCTGGGGTGAGCTGTGTGGCACTCACGAGTACGCTTCGCTCGCCTGTTTCGGAATCGTAGCGGACGATCTCGCGTCCGTCGCCGACTTCGGCGGCCTCAACCGTCGTGTACGCATCCCCATCGCCGAGCCAGCGCGCCGGTCCGAACCGATCACCCCGGAAATCAGCTGACGCGTATAGCCGGTCGAACGTCACCTGGCTCGCGTCCGCTTCCTGCGGGCCCTCGGCGACCTGCGCGGCATCCTGCCATGGAGCCGCTACGGAAGGCGCCGCAAGCATCAGCAGGCACATCCCAGCCATGACCATCGACCTGCGCGCAACCAACTCAAACGGACTCGATGTCAGGGGACTACGCTCGAACCGCATCCAGAATCCTCCCAGATTAATCAGTTACCTTTGATAGGCTATACGATAGAACGCCAGAAGTTCGGCCTTCGTTGCCCGCAGGACAACTATTCAGCTCCAGATCTCTTCGTACATCTGATAATCGGAAGCCATCATTCCAAGAGTCAGGTACGTCTGCTGCGCTACCTCATTGTCACGCTCTACGTACAACCGGAGGCCAACGGCCTTTTCCGCCACCGCTAGTTCCCGAACGAAGGCGTGGAGCGCCCGGTAGACACCCTCCCCGCGACGTAGCCGCGACACATAGACGCTCTGAATCCACCACACCGGCCCGTTTCTCCAGTCGCTCCATTCGGTCGTGACGGCAATCTGGCCGACGATCTCCTCCCCATCCTCCGCCACGAAGTAGCGGCCCAAGTCCGGGTTTCGCAGCAGCCTCTCGACCCCCTTTCGGAGAATCGCACGCTCCAGTTCGCGACCCTCGGTCTCCCGCGCCAGTGCCTGGTTGAACAGGACAATTCGATCCCGATCCTCGGCGACAGCGGGCCTGATGGTCAAACTCACGTCAATCCTCCCGAAAATGGTCAGCTCGATGCGCCGCAATGTACAGTAACGCCGCTGCGTTGCGGGATGCGGCACCAGGTTGCGTCTCACCATAGATCGTCAGGAAAACTCACCCATATGTACCCAATTACGTTTGATTCTAGGCCAGAAGTCGGTTCAATCCGACGATGCCCATCTCCCGGCCCGCCATTTGCCATGAATCAGGGCTGATCTGCTAGGGTCCACGTGGAATAGATACATATCGAGGTGGTGTTGAAGACCGGCAAACATCTGAACTTGGTGCACACGGTCGGCGATCGCTGGCGAAAATTCTGGCGTCCGCCCGATCCTACTGTTCAGCAGGCCGGGAGCGGAGGCGAACTCGCGGTTGCACGGGTGCGCCTAATTCTCGTGGCCGCGATTCTCGTCGTGGCCGTAGAGGGGTACCTCCGCCGGCCAACCATCGACCAGCGCGTGTTGGCCGAGACCGCCGGCACCTACCTGTTGTTGGCATTCCTGTTCTACAAGGCTGCGAAGAAGGTCGAGTATCGATCGTGGATGGGATTCGGGACCAGCGCGATGGATGTCACGATCATAAGTGTCGGCTTGGCTTCGTTCCTGCTCATCGACAATCCTCACGCGGCCGTTAGCAACCCGGTGCTGTACCCAGCGTATCTAGTCATGATTGCCAGCACGGCGCTCCGCCTCGACTTTCGCGTCTGCGCTCTCACGGGACTCCTGGCGATCGGCCAGTACGCCGCAATCGTGTCGTTTGCCGAGGCAGGGTTCGATCTGTACACCCCCAGCTACGGCACCGCGATGTACGGCGCTTTCAACCTCGGACACCAGATCGTCAAAACGATTCTCCTGGGCGCGACAAGCCTTATCGCCATTCTCGGAGTGAGGCAGGGGCAGCGACCGCAGATGTTGTCGAGCACCGACTCTCTAACAGGTCTTCTCAATCGCCGCGCGTTCATGGACCGGCTCGACGACGAACTCGTGCGGGCTAGCCGCTATGGTCGCCCAATCTCTGCTCTCATGATCGACATCGATCATTTCAAACAGTTCAACGAAATGTACGGGCATCTAGGGGGAGACGTGGCCCTGCAGAATGTTGCCAATACCATTCACGCCCGAGTTCGAGAAGGAGACATCGTGGGTCGGTACGGAGGCGAGGAATTCATCGTCGCCCTCCCGGAAACTAGTATAGAAAGGGCCATGGCCACTGCTGAGCAGCTCAGGCAGGCCGTCGCCGCTACGCCCCTGGTCCTCGAACACCGAACCGACAACGGTCATGTCACTGTCAGTATTGGCGTGGCCAGCTGGCCTGAGGGCGGGCAAGTGCTCTCGAAGCTGTTGCAGCGAGCGGATGCTTCTCTCTACGCGGCCAAGAAGGCGGGCCGTGATCAGGTGCACGGGCCCGGGACCGAACACGCCAGGCCGCGACTGGTTTCTAAACGCCTATAGCTCCCGGACCGAGCGCTGGAGCAGGCGAGCACAAATCCACAGCGCGACGCCGATCCACAGCACTCCCCAAATCAATGTCGGCACGCCGGTCAGTTCGGCGAGCATTCCCGCATCGGACCGAGCTCCGGGCCGATCGATGACGTCGCTCTTGATGTCGAGGATCGCGTACAGCACGCTGATGAGCCCCAGAGCGGTCAGGATGAGAGCGTTGGGTCTCGCCGGTAGAAACCGTGCGCTCACAAGAAGCGCGGTGCCGAAGGTAAGCCCAAACCAGAAACCAAATCCGCTCACGAACAGGATGGACGCGGTCACGATCGCCGCCCCGACGAACCCGATCGACCACCGTGACCAGCGAGCCGCGCGCCGGGCCAGAGCCACCAGAACCACGCCCCACAGAAAGCTCCCCAGATAACCAGCCGACAGGGTAATGAAGGCATTCCCGCCGCTGCAGTAGCAGACGCCCCCTTCCGCCGCTGTCACTTGGATGGCCTGGATCGAGCCTCCGGTAAGAACCGCGGCCAGCCCGTGGCTCAGCTCGTGGAGGAGAACTACGAAGAGCTTGACCGGAAGCACGACCGGACTGCTCCATAGCAGCCAGAGCGCTACGAAGAAGACCGCGAAGCCTCCCGCAATCGTCCATCTCCGCCGCCGATCGATGCTAGCTTCCACTTTCACACCCGCAGATTTCATTACAGCAGAATTATCAGGGCAATGAGTGACACCGCCAGACCACCTAGGGCCAAGTACGGCGGTTCACGGTCATACCGAATGCGACTGACCGCAAAGATGGCGAGAAAAAGCGCCAGCGCCCCGTAGACACCCACCAATGACCCAACCCAGAAGCGGCTGTCCCGGTTCACGAACACCGCGAGACCCATCGCGAGTGTACCGATGAACAGCGTTCGTTCGGTCAGCGCCTCGCGAGGGTAGGGAATCCGTGTGGCCGGAAGTCGTCCGACCAGTGCAAGGACGGCTAGCGCCGCGGCCTCAGCTACGAGTACCAATTTCCAAAGGCGGAGGCCCGCTCCGTCTTGAAACACCTCCGAGAAACCGGCGAAAAGCAGCGAAGTAATTACCGCCACTCCAAAGAAGTAGATACCGGCGGCGATGATGCGGCCTACAACAAGTCCAGCGTACCAGGTGCCGGGTGCGTCCCTGCGCAGACGAAGCGAGCGTACGGCCGCGAGGGGCCACCGCCGCACAATTCTCGGTGGCCAGCGCCCTTTCCGACACGCCTTCAGGATCTCCGACGCCTGCTCTCGGACCTGCTCGGCTTCCCGTTCCTCAAGCCACCCCCGCGCCACTGCGTCAGCCAAATCCTCGGCATCAAGAAGCGTCGCCTGGCCCTCAGCGGGCTGCCAGATATCGAGAAACAAGTCGGTGATCCTCCAGGTCCCGGATTGGACTTCGGGAGGTCGAATCAGATTGGTATAGAAACCCAGCAGGCGGCCGTCCGGGTCGTGGGCCGCGGCAATTTCGTATGGCTTTCCGGGGAACACGAACCATAGCACCGAACCGCCCGTCTCTACGACCGCCACATTACCCAGACTGATAGACCCAGCATTTCTGGACACGAACTGCAAGCTAATCTTGCAGTCACTACCGTCGTTCAGAAGTTCTTGTTCGAACCGCTGGAGATCATCCGGTAGCCGCCGATAGCTGACCAGGATGGTAGGCGTGCTGCCGGGCGCCGGCCTAGGTGGGATTGGTGAACGTTTCACCGCGCTCGGCCAGATCGAGCAAACGTGGGGCTGGTTTGAAGCGGGATCCTATTTCGCTTTCCAGGTCTGCGAGGCACGCCACGATCTTCTGCACCCCGACCCGATCCGCCCACCTCAACAGCCCGCCCCGGAAGGGCGGAAATCCGGTACCCATGATCATGGCGAGATCGATGGCGTCCGGACCGGCTACTACCTCATCCTCCAGCGCGAACGCCGCCTCGTTCACCATGGCGTATAGGCACCGCTCCCGAATCTCTTCGGCTCCGCCGGCCGATCCGCTTCCTCGAAACACACTCTGGAGTGCTGGATCCGGACCCGTCAGCTTGCCGCTGTCATACAGGTAGAAACCGCGGTCATTCTTGCGACCCAGACGACCCTCACCTCTGAGCTGTGCGATCACTCCTGATGCTGCCAGGCGGTCACCGAAGGCCGCTGACATCTCCCGGCTGACGTGCTCGGCGACATCGAAACCGATCTCGTCCAAAAGACGGCACGGGCCCATCGGCATGCCGAAACCGGTCATCGCCCGGTCGATATCCACCACCGTCGTGCCCTGCTCAAGCAGAAACCCGGCTTCGTTCAAGTACGGCGCCAGGAGCCGGTTGACCAGAAAGCCGGGTTTGTCGGCCACAATCACGGGCGTCTTGCCCATGTCGAGCACGAAACCGAACGCACGGGCAAGGGCAGCAGATGACGTCTTCGGGGTCGGAACGACCTCTACCAACGGCATCTTGTGAACCGGGTTGAAGAAGTGGAGGCCGACAATACGCTCGGGGTGAACGGCCGCTGTCGCCAGCTCGGTTACGGACAGCGAGGACGTGTTCGTCGCGATCACCGCATGCTGGTCCAGGTGCGTCTCCAGATCGCGGACGACCCCCTGCTTGACCGGCATCCTCTCAACCACTGCCTCGATGGCGATGCCCACGTCTGCCAGCTGCTCGTACTCCAGAGTTCCGGTAATGAGCGCGAACTTGAGGCTTGCCTGCTCCCTGGTGAAGACACGCTTGGCCGCCGCGTTCTTGAGCAGAGCGCTCGCGTGGCGCATTCCAGAATCCAGCGCTTCCTGGTTGATGTCTTTGAGTGTGACCGGGACATCCCGAGCCGCAATCAGCTGCGCAATCGCGCCGCCCATGACACCGGCTCCGATCACTGCCGCTCGCTCCACGGTCCGGCGCGAGCTCAGTTGCTTCTCCGGAACCGCTTTCCGCGCGCCCTGAGAGAGGAGGAAGACACGCACGAGGTTGCGTGATACCTCGGTCACCGCCAGCTCACCGAGCGCTCGGGCTTCCGTGTCATACGCGGTCTTCGGTTTGGCCGTGTACACAGAACGGACCGTCTCCAGCGCTCGGAGCGGAGCGGGGTAGTTGCCTTCGGTCTCCTTCATCACGCCACGGTGGGCCATCGTGAAAAGAATGGCACGGCCCGGAGGTGTGTCTTCCAGGAGACGCTGCCT
>JAZDDE010000331.1:0-8410 GCA_036679495.1 Gemmatimonadota bacterium
ACCCAGATCAGGCTCATCCAGGCCCAGCGCATGTGGCCTCGGTTGAGACAGCTGACGCAGCGATAGGAAACCAGACGCGCCGGCAACCGGGAGAGTTCGTTGTGCCGCCCGCCCACCAGGTGGCGCAGCGAGTGGCAGCCCAGGGTGTAGCCCCCCAGAAAGACTACGTTGAGCGCCAGCACCAGCGTTCCGACGCCGACGCCGAACGAGGTCTCTCCAGAGACCGGGTCGATGAACCACAGCGCTTTCCACACATCGGAGGCCAAGATCACCAAGAAGATCAGTGCCAGATAAAGGAAGTAGCGGTGGACGTTCTGCATGACGAGCGGAAAGGAGTTCTCACCGCGATAGCTCGTGCGTGGCTCACTCACGCTGCACGACGGCGGGTCGGCCCAGAACGCCTTGTAGTAAGCGCCGCGGTAGTAGTAGCAGGTGAGCCGAAAACCGGCCGGCGCCCACAGGATCAGGATCGCCGGCGAGAACGGCAGCCAGCCAGGCCACCAACCGGGCTTCGGACCGAAGAGAGCATGCGGCGATGCGCCGAAGATCTCGGGCGAGTAGAAGGGCGACAGATACGGTCCCGCGGTGTAGTGCTCGCCCTGGAATGCGGCCCAGGTCGAGTAGACGACGAAAGCCGAAAGGCCAAGGAAGACGACCACCGGCTGGACCCACCAGGCATCCCTGCGCTGGGTCTCGAACGCGCCCCGCTTCCAGACGTCGGCATCCGCCACGGCGATCGGTCCCCTCCCTTCTGGCCTCCCTCGCGGGCGGCAACGTTGTCTGGCTTCGCGAGCCGAAGCCTACGCCGAGACACCGGGAGTGTCAAAACCGCGCTCCCAGATTGAAGAGCTCAGTAGCTGCGCCTACTTAGCCCAGGGGTCCCGTGTCCACTGCGCTCAGCGGCGGCGATTGTTGGCCTCTGACCGCTTCGTAATCAGCAGGTCAACGGCTCAAGTCCGCTCGTCGGCTCTATGACGAACGGGAAAGGCGGGCATCGGATGAGCCTCCGAGCCCTGCTAGAGTCATCGCCTACCTTCCTGAAACGGGTCGCACCATGGGACGCTTCGACGTACTCAATGAGATCAACAGCCTCGACGCCGAGCGTGATAACCAGCGCATAATGCACCTGTCGTTCGGCTACGAGTTCTCCTGGGACTCGATCCGGGCGCTCGAGATCGCCCTCTACCGCACCTACTGCGTCCCAAGCATCTCGCGGGTCCTCGACCGCGCCGGGGAGTTTTTCCGCGACGCTCAGCGCAGGTACGATGACACGGCGATCCTGATGGCAGAGATCTGCCAGTGGGGCTACGAGGAGGGGCGGGGCAAGGAGGCCCTCGAGCGTGTCAACTGGGCCCACAGTCATTTCAAGATCACCAACGACGATTTCCTGTACGTCCTCTCTACTTTCTTGCTCGAGCCGATCCGCTGGATCGACAGCTTTGCCTGGCGCAAGCTGAGCGAGGTCGAGCGCCAGGGTTACTACTACTTCTGGCGCGGCGTCGGCCGAGGCATGAAAATCCGCGAAATCCCGCCGTCGCTCGAAGCCTACGAAGGCTGGGCCGCCGACTACGAGCAAGCTCACTTCCGTTTCGCCGAGACCAACGCGCGGATCGGAACGGCCACCAGGGACCTCTTTGCGTCGTGGCTCCCACGAATCACAGCACCGGCGGTGAACTACGGCATCTACGCTCTCCTCGACGACGCCATGATCGCGGCCTTTGGCTTCCCCAAGCCTCTGCCTGGGACCCGAGCAATCGCCAGCGGAGCGCTCAGACTACGCGGCCGACTGGTGCGCTGGCTACCGCCCCGTCGTGAGCCGCACTTCTTCACCGACGGCCGCAACCGCACCTATCCGAGCGGCTACGAGATCGGCGAGCTAGGCCCACCCCGGTTGATCGCGGCCGAGGCCAAACGCCGGCGGCGGGGTGAAAAATCCACCTAGGCTGGCTCGCGCGCCGGCCGGGGTGTCCCGCCGAGCGGGCCGAACCAATCCGGACCGCTGATCGTGACAGTGACTGAACGGATGCGGTCATGGTTCCGAGGCCGACTCCACATTGGCCGCGTTCAGTGTGGCGTGTGGTCTACGGCCGCTCGATCGAAGCCTCGAGTTGATAACCGACAATCGGCTGGCCCGACTTCCTGGCCCAGTTACGAATCCGGCCGAGTTCGGCGAGGGCAGCGGCGGACAGTCCCTTTTCGACCTTGTCTGCCTGCTCCATGAAGTCCTCGATCTCGAGCACCGTCAGGTAGGGCGCTATGTCGGCCCAGAAGTCCGCCTTGTAGCCGACGAGATGCTCAGCCTCGTAGCGCTTCCGAGCGGAGTGCTCTCGCTCGCCAGGGTGTAGAAGACCAGCTTCCTGCCGCCGTCCGAGCTCATCGGTCGCCGACTAGGTCGAGGGCCTTCGGACTCGGACCAGGCTCTCGGTGCCAAGTCCCTCTGGTGAGCAGCGCGCCCAGCGTCCTGTCAGCTCGCCGCTGCCTTTGGCCCGATAGTGAACGACGCTCGATTCGATATGCGGCTCACCCCAGCCGATGCCCATGTGGCTCGGGTCGAGAAGGAATCCTACGCCAGTAAACAGCGGCAAATGTCCCCCTTCGGTCAGCTCCGACCACTTGATCTGGTAGACGGGCTGATCGCTCTTGGCGGCGCTCGAGGCGGAGTCCTCAAGGCGCTCGATCGACAGCGAAAGAGGGTCCCCGACCGGCTTCCCGCACGAGTCTTTGTAGCGAATCTCGTAGCGGCCTGAGAATCCTCGGGTCTTTTCCAGCGCGCAGGCCCCGCCTGTCCCGGCTCGATTTCTTTCGGGCAGGGAATCGCGATACCAAGTCGCGGCGAGGGAGCCATCGTCGAGCCGCTGGTAGATGACCACGCCCGCAGTCTTTCCGTCGGCTGGCGAACGGCTGCTCAGAAGGGATGAGCCATGGACCAGGCCGACGCCGCTTTCGAGCTCGGACTCCGACCCGAGGTGCCCCGATCCGAGGTGCCAGGTACCCCACCAGATCTCTTCCTCCTGATGCATCGCCAGCGAACCCCTACAGGCCGTGTCGTGGGCGTCGGCAGTCTGACCTTCGATTGTCCATCTTCCGGCGAAGTGAGTCTGCACTTGAGTTTCTCCTTGGGTTGGGCGTCTCGTGCGCCGTCTATCGATTCCCAGGTTCTACTCTATGCGCTCACAGTACGAGGTGTCCTAAGAGGAACCTTTGGCAGCATGGGCCGTTAGACTGGTTAGGATGAGAAACCAGGAATGACTCGACCAGACCCTCGTTCCCGCGGGCTGACCGGCCTAGCCCTCGCAGTTCTGCTTAGTGCAGCTCCCGCTTCGTCCCACGAGGGACATGGCGACGGGAGCGAGGCCCAGGTCATGGCGATCGTCGAGGTCGTACCCGGCGGCCCAGGGGCCGAAGCCGGTCTTGCCGCAGGCGACAGAATCCTCAGTTGGGACGGGGAGCACCTGCGCACCGAGGTTGACCTCGGCTCCTTCTTGGCCGGCAAGAATCCAGGAGATCAGGTTGCGCTCGAGATCGAACGAGACAGCCGGACTCTCCCGCTCGCAATGACCCTCGGGGACCGGGGCGGAAACCCGAGTCTTGGCCTCTCGCTCGGCGTCGTGGCCAGCGCGTCTGAGGTGCCCGCGACGCAGGAAAAGGTCAGCAGCAATGAGTGTCGATCCTGGCTGCGCGCTACCTACAAGGTCAGTGCACTCTCGGCAGAGTTCGGGCTCGACTTCGACGAACGACTCGTCGAGATGAACGCCTGCGTCGATCGCGACCTGGGTCTCATGCCGCCGTCGATCCCGCGCGGCTGGTGCGACAACGTCTTCAAGGTCCACTGCGCCGGGGTCGATCTCCTGGCCGAGATTGGCGATGTCGTGATCGAGCGCTGCGAGGCCGCGCTCGAGGAGGCCTTGGGCATCGACGTGACGCGCGACCGGACGTGGGCCCTCTGCGGTGAGCAGAAGGTCTTCGATGCCTACTCCCTGGAGGGCATCGTCAGCGACCCGACCGCGTGCCAGAGAATCTTCCTCGACGAATGCGGCGCCGAGCTCGAGGGCTCTGCTCAGGACATCGAGAGTTCAGTGAGCCGATGAGCCCGGCGCGGTGGCTTCTCGCGATCTGCCTTCTGGCGTTCGGCGGCGAAACCGCCGCCTGGCGTCAATGGGGAGGACCGACCCGGGACTTCAAGGCGCCCGCTACCTCCTTGGCCGCTACGTGGCCTGAGGAAGGGCCAGCGCAGCTCTGGAGCCGCCCCCTCGGCGACGGGCACTCGGCGATTCTCTACGACGGAGGGCGCCTATTCACCATGTACCGCCCGCCTCGAGACGGCGAACAACGCTCGCCCGCCTCCGGTGAGACAGACCTCGAGGCCGTGATCTGTTTGGACGCTGCCAGCGGCCAGACCGTCTGGGAGTACCGCTACGAAGCTCAGGTCGTCTCCCTCCTCCAGTTCGGCGATGGGCCCCGGTCGACTCCGCTCATCGTTGGCGATTTGGTGTTTGCGGTCGGACGTTCGGGCCGCATGCTCGCCCTCGACAAAGGCGACGGCTCGCTCGTCTGGAGCCACGAGCTTTGGGAGGCGCCATTCAACGGCAACCCCCAAGCCCATGGCTACTCTTCGAGCCCGGTCGCCCACGGCGGTAACGTGATCGCCTTGGTCGGCGGGCCGAAAGCATCCGTTGTTGCCTTCGATCGGGCCACCGGAGAGGTCCAGTGGCAGCTCTCGGGCTTCCGGAACAGCCACGCGTCGCCCAAGATCCTCGAGATCGCCGGCAGGAAACAGCTCGTAACCTTCATGCGTGAGGAGATGATCGGCGTCGACCCCGCCACGGGTGAGCTTCTTTGGAGCTGGCCCCACGCCAACCAGTGGGGGCACAACATCACCCAGCCGTCAGTCGCCGGCGACATCATCTTCTTTTCGTCGCCGCAGGCTGGAGCGCGCGGACTACGGCTCGTGCCCTCCGATGGAGGCATCGAAGTCGAGCAAATATGGTCGTCGCGGCGGATCCAGTTCTACCACGCCACCACGGTACAAGAAGGCGATTGGGTCTACGGCTCGACGGGCACGAACTCACCCGCCTTCATGACGGCGGTCAACATCCGCACCGGCGAGGTCGGCTGGCGCCTTCGGGGCTTCGCGAAGGCCAACTGCCTCGAGGGTGACGGGCGACTCCTCGTACTCGATGAGAACGGCGTCCTCTACCTAGCCGAGGCCACACCTGAGGAACTCGTCATCGTCTCCCAGACGCAGCTGCTTGGCCGCTACGCGTGGACTGTCCCCACGCTCGTAGGGAGCAGGCTCTTCGCCAGGGACCAGCAGCGGATCGTCGCACTTGATCTCGGCTGAAGCGCCGAAAGCGAGCTGACCGATCAGGCGCCCAGGCGCCGCCGCGCATTGAGCTAGACCCTTTCCCTTCAGCCAATTCTGAATCTCACGCAGATCTGCGAACTCGTAGGGCCGGCTGGCCCTGGTCGGGGCTCCAACCCGACTCGCGACCAGCCCGTCGGAACTTAGTATCCTGTCATCCTGATCGTGGTTGACCGGACGAAATCGAGAGCGACTCCCGTGACCTGCGGCAACTGCGGCTCGGCGGCTGGTCCGCGTTTCTGCGCGCACTGTGGGCAGGAAGTCGTGGCGCGACGCGGCCCGCTGCTCGAAGTAGGCCGGGAGTTTCTTTCGGACTGGCTGTCGCTCGACAGTCAGCTGTTCCGCTCACTAGCTGCCCTGGTCCGGCCGGCACGGCTCTCCGAGCTCTACCTGAGCGGTAAGCGGGCCCCGTATCTGCGCCCGTTCCGGCTCTACCTGGTGGCCAGCCTGCTCCTGTTTTCGACGCTTCTGACGCTCGAACCGCCTGACGCTGAAGGCCTCGACCTCTTTATCGGCGGAGAGCGTGTCGGTGCTGGAGTCGCCGAGATGCCCACCCGATCGGTCGAGTTCCGGGTTGGCCCCAACACCACCGACAAGGCCTCACGCAGACTCGAGTTTTTGGACGACAGCACCCTCCTAGGGCGGTTGCTCGTCGATATCGCCGGAGACCGGATCGGCCGTCTCCATGCGCTCCCGGCTAAGAAGGTGCTGGAGACCCTTTTCTTAGGCCTGGGCCGAATACTGCCTCTGGCACTGATCCTCTTCGTGCCGCTTCTCGCCCTGGGCCTGAAGCTGCTCTACATCCGACGCCGAGCCAGGCACCATCTCTATCTCGACCATCTGGTGTTCGCCGTCCACTTCCAAGCGGCCCTCTTCTTCGCGCTCTCGGCGACCTGGCTCCTGACCCGGCTGGCCCGGCTGGAGATTATCGGCAGCGTGCTGGCGGGCACGCTAGTTTTCGTCGCGATCCTTTTTGTCTATCTGCCAAAGGCGCTGAGCAGGTTCTACGGCCAGTCACGCCTCTGGACTGCGCTCAAGACGATCGCCGTTCTCTACTTATACTCGCAACTTCTGCCCTTCGTCGTGAGTCTCTCTGCGCTCGTGGCGATCTGGGACGCGTAGCCGAGCAACCAGCCACAACCCGGTGAAACCAGACCACCCCAATGACTGTGTCCAAGCGAGTCATCGACCCGAGCGGCTCCGTGGTTCTGCTCACGGCCTGCTCAGCGGGGCTCTACGTGGCCGCGTTCTACACCATGAACAATCTGACCATGCTGCGGGCGGGTGGAATCCTATTCCTCTTCGGCTTGATGATCGTCCCGCTGGCGATCGCCGTCATCCTGGTCTACGCCCTGCTTCATTTGGGTGGAAGGGCTGGCCTGAAAGGCTGGGCCGTGGCGTTGATGATCAGCACGTTTCTGCTCTTCATGCTGCGCCCTTCGCTGCTCGATTTTGAGCTGGTAGACCGTTACTTCCGGGTCTTCACGCCGGAGCGAAGCGTAGTAGCCAACACCCTTTTCATCCTGCTGCCGTCACTGCTTCTCGCATTCGTCTTCCGCCGCCGACTCAAGGAGTACGCTGCGATTCTCGGCGTCATGACCTTGGCCGCGCTCGCCATGGGAGGTGGCAAGGTCTCTCGCGAACCCGGCGCGAACGCCGACCGACTCGGCGCGACCCTGGGGCAGGTCACCCTCGCCGAGAAGCCCAATATCTACTTCATCTTGGCCGACGCCTACGCCAGCCTGGCTTATATGAGAGAGCATGCCATCGACGTCTCAGGCTTCACGGACTTCCTATCCGAGAACGGCTTTAGCCTCTACGACGACACGTACAGCAACTACCAGCCCACGACCAGCGCCCTGCCCGCCATGCTCAACATGGAACATCACTACTACCGCTTGACCGGCCACAACGTGGAGTTCAGCGAGGTGGACAAGGCTTCGCGTCGGATCATCGGCGGTGACAACAACGTCAGCAACATCCTGCGAAGGAACGGGTACTCAATCCAGTACATCCACAACGGGACCTACCTCCTGCTCCAAGGATGCAGCGCCGACTCCTGTTTTCCCGAGATCGACGGGCTGGCTGGAGCTCGGATCATCCTGAGCCACATCTTCAGGCAGGACCTTCTGTCGGACGAGGACAAGAGCTGGGAGACCACAACCGTCGAGGCTATGTCCGCTCGGATATCGTCGCTCCTCAACGAGGCAGGCAATGAACCACGCTTTCAGTACATCCACGCCTTCAAGCCGGGGCATCCGCCCAATGCCAAGGGCAGGTGTGACGAGAGCGTCGAACTCGGGCGGTACGCGGACCGAGTCCAGATGGCGAACCACTTCCTCAACGAGCAGATTCGCCAGATCGTCGAACGCGATCCCGCCGCGGTCATCGTTCTGGCCGGCGACCATGGACCCTTCATCTCGAACGGCTGCGCGAGCAACGCGTACATCGACAACGCCGCGGACTACCGGGACCGCGCCGGCGCCCTGATGGCCATTCGTTGGCCGCGGAGCTACGACGGGAGGTACGACGGGCGAATCTCGACCGGGGTCAACCTCTTCCGCTACGTGCTCGCTTCGCTGGCTGAGAGTCCCCTGCCGCTGGTCGAGACAGCCGCCGCTGACGACGTCTTCGTCCGCGGCGGAAGGAAGATCTTCAAGGTCGTCGAGCAGGGTGAGCCACTCGCCCGCCCCCAACCGGCCGGAGAACGCTAGCGGTGCCCGTGAACACTCCGGGGATCAGGCGGCAGTTCTGGCTCGAGGAGCTCCGGGCTCTGGCTCTGCTCCTCGTCTCGCTGTCGCCGCTCGCGGCCTGTGACCGCACCACGAGCTCTCCTCAGGTCACGGTGGCTACGGAATCGTCTGAGCTCGATAGCCCTCCCGCAAACAAGCCAGCCAGCCCCCCCAACATCTTGGTCATCATGACCGATGACCAACGCCGCGACTCGCTCGCCTCGATGCCCAAAGTGATGGAGTGGATGGCCGAGGGCGGGACGCTTTTTACCCAGGGCTATGTCACCACCCCGGCCTGCTGCCCGGCCCGGGCCGC
>JAZDDE010000332.1:0-6866 GCA_036679495.1 Gemmatimonadota bacterium
CCGTCTTGCTCCGGACAGTAGCATGACGCTCATGGTGCCTATCGCGGAGGGAGCCAGCTCGGCGCTCGGCGAAGTGATCGTGGTTCCCGATGAGTTCTACCGGAATCAGTTCGAGGGTATGCTGTCGCGGTCGATGACCGACTCAGCGCGGGTGCTGATCGGGCTGGCCCACGAGCGGAGCGTCGCCACTCCCTACCACATTCTGAACGACACGATCCAGTTCGGCGGCCGGTAGCCCGCTAACGTTTGGCGGCCGGTCCGACAAGTAGCCTAGGGAATTGCCCGCGCGGTCAGTCGGTAGAGTTGTTCTCCGCGTTCATAGCTGCTCTCGGCTAGTTCCGTCTCTTCCCGCAATGTCAGTGCGTCGCCCAGCACCAAGTGCGCCAGCGAATACTGGGCTGGAATGCTGGCCCGCGTGGATGGATCGGGCCACAGGTCCCAGTCCAGAAGGTACTCAAGCTGAAATACGTCCCACAGCAGGGCGCGGGTGCGTTCGAGGTCTATCCACAGCGAGCCGTATCTGCCGTCCAGCCGCACGTGATTGACCGTGGACTCGGGCTCTCCATCCATCAGTTTGAGCGCCAGTCCCTGGCGCATCAGATACGGATCCAGATTCCATGCTTTGTACACAGGTGGGGCGGTCGTGGCGAAGTACACCGGCCTGTCACCTAGTGAGTAACGGGCAATGAGAATCGCGAGGATGTCCGGGTGGGTGACGACATGGTCGGTGGAAAACGTAATCTGCAGAGCTTCGGTGATCGGAACAGGCACACCGGCCTGAAGTTGCTGGTAGGGCGGAAGCTGGTCGATCTGTTCGTCCGTCAAATCCGTGATGGCTCGGGTCGGAGCCGGGAAGTCCTGTCCCTGATACGGTTCAACCGCGTTCTCGGTATCGAACGGGCGCTGACAGGTGACGACCGTATCGTCTTCCAATGGGTCCACACCGTCGGGGCATGGGACAGTAAGGTCGCGAAGCTGCTTGGCGTACCACTTCGTGCCCAGGTACGAGTGCACGATGACGGTGACATCGCGTCTGATGCCCTCCACTTCCTGCAGATACCACAGCGGGAATGTGTCATTATCACCGTTCGTGAACAGCACGCCATACGGCTCGACCGACTGCAGCATATTGAACGCCCAGTCCCGTGCGGCGTAGTCGCCCCGCCGGTCGGCGAGCGAGAAATTTAGGAGAAGCGGGACCAGCGCCAACCCGAGAACGGGCGAGGCGATACGCAGAGCCGAAAGGCTGGGCACGGCCCGCCCGGCAGCGGCCTCTCCAGTAGAGCCCACACGCTCGGCCAGCCACTGCCATACCGTGACGAGGCCCATTCCGGCATAGAGTCCCCACACGTTGAAGCTGAGGACAAAGAAATAGTCGCGTTCACGTACCTCGTGCTGTAGCTGCGGAATCCGAGGGTACTGCGAATACCCGTACTTGAAGTTGAGGTATACGACCAGCACCACAGTAATGGTAAGGAGTAAGGTGAAGAAGTAGACGAAACTGTCTCGGTCCCCCGACTGATGCTTTGCCAGTCCGATTACTCCCAGAATCCCGAACAGAAGCGTGACAAACATTCGGCCGCCGGGAGCCAGCGACCGCGCCCACTGCCAGTCGAAGTACTGGCCGTACATGGCGATCTGCGCCTTGGGTGGAGCCTGCCGAGAGCTCAGCGGCGGCTTCTGGTACTGTTCACGGAGCAAAGAAGCGGCGAGAGCGTCACACTGAACGGACACCTTCGTAGCGCCCTGAATCGTCTGATACGTACCCGGCATTACCATCGAGGCCAGACTGGGGCACTCCGGGTCGGCCTCATCGATGATCGGATTCTGGGCTGACCGGATCGGTACGAAGAGGAGCTGCACTGAGAAACCCACCCAGGCGAAGGCGAGCGCCGCCGTCACGAGCCTCCAGCGAAGCAGAGTTCTCCAGTTGCGCCACAGGAGGAAAACACCGAGCGCGATAATCGGCATCAGCGACATCTGATGGTTCGTCGCCCCAAGACCGAGCAGGAAGGCCACAAGAATGACCAGGCGGTTGCCGCGAAACGTGTCGCTGTGGTCCTCCCATACCATCGCCAGGTAGGAAATCAGGGCCACGAAGAGCAGCGATACGGTATAGACCTTTTCGTTGACGTTGGACTGGGTCCAAACCGTAAAGGCGGTGGCCCCGATGAGGACGCCAAGCGCCGCAGCGACGAGCGCGATCGATCGGCGGGGGCTGAAGCGCGCCCAGATGCGCATGACGGTGAGGAACCAGAAGAACGCGGCGGCGGCGGACATGGCCGCACTGAGCACGTTGATTCGTACGGCCACGTCGAGGCCTGTCCAGCCCAGAGCCAAAATCCAGAAGCGTCCCAACAATACGAATAGCGGGTTTCCGGGCGGGTGCGGCAGGCCCATGATGCGCGCTGTCGCGATGTATTCGGAGGTATCCCAGAAAGCCGTGCTTGGAGCGAGCGTCAGAAGATATAGGCCGAAGATGGCCACGCTCATCAGCAGCGCCCAGGTCCAGACCCGGAGTCCGCCGATGCGCTCGTACTCGATCCCTTTCATTCCACCCCTTAGTCGGTCAGGTTGAGCCGCGTGCAGCGGACGAGAAGCTAACGTGTGGCAACAGACGGGCCAACCACGGTTTTGACACCAGGTCTATTGAGATGGATGCAGCGCGAATGAGCGCAGATACGCAGGTGAAGCCGGCGGATGGACCGTTGGGCTCACGCCGGGCCGGACACAGGCGCCAGCGCATTCATGCGGCGCTGGCCGGTTCCGATACCAAGCGTCGGTATGTGCGCCAGCTATTCGGGCGCATCGCCCGACGCTATGATGGATCTGGCCGCGGGCACGGGCGACCTGGCCCTTCGAGTTGGCGAAGGGTCAAGGGTGTTGGCGGCGGACCTGACCATGGAAATGCTGAAGGTGGGCCGGTCGAAAGCGAATTCAGGCCGCGTGGAGTGGACTCAGTGCGATGCTCTGGCACTCCCGCTGCCCGACCAGAGCGTGGACCGGGTTCTCGTCGGGTACGGGCTTCGTAACTTCACAGATCTGGAGGCGGGGCTACGGGAGATTCAGCGCTGCCTCAAGCCGGGTGGTCGGCTGGTGACGCTGGACTTCGGACGCGCTTCTCCTCCGCGCCTTCACCGTCTTTATCTGAAATATTTGGACATTTCGACGGCAGCGATCGGGTGGCTGCTTCACCGAGACGCGGAGTCGTATCTCTACATTCCGGAATCGTTGCGTCAGTTCCCGGCCCAGACGGGCGTGGCTGACAAGATGCTTCGGCTGGGGTTTGAGCGGTGCGGTTACCTGGACCTATGGTTCGGAGTCATGGCGATCAACTTTGGAGACGTACCGGCCTGACCCTACGAGTCGTCCCTCTTCTTCCAGATCGTCAACTGCTTCTGTCCGCCTTCACTGCCCTCCATGCGCGCTGTAAGAACGTCTCCGTCATCTAAGCCCAACTCGTCTCGCATGTCCTGCGGTATCGTAATTCGACCGCCGCTTCCAACGGTGACGGTGGAATAGTACAGGACGCGATAGATTCCCATGCCCGCTCCTCCTGGAGATGGCGGGTGAAGAGCGCGTCTCTAGGTCCACGACCTGGACGCCCCGCCGTTTGAAGTTTGGTAGAACCACGAAGTATAGCGCCACGCGTCTATTGAATCCACTATTGAGCCGACAGTGAACAGGAGAGTGGATGCCGGAAACCGTTATTCGTCTGAGAGATGTGAGCAAGGCCTTCGGCGGCAACGCCGCTGTCGAGAATCTGGACCTGACCGTGCCCGGCGGCTGCATATACGGGCTCTTGGGACCCAACGGCGCGGGAAAGACGACTACGATCCGCATCATCCTGGACATCATCGGACCGGACAGCGGTGCCGTTGAAGTGCTGGGTGAACGCTGTACGGACGAGACCAGGACCCGGATCGGATACCTTCCCGAAGAACGCGGACTGTATCAGAAGATGAAGGTCGTGGAGCACCTGGCCTTCCTGGGCGAGCTGAAGCACCTGCGGCACTCGGAAGCCATGCGCCGGGCGCGCTACTGGCTGGATCGGCTTGGTCTCGGAGACCGCGCGGACGACAAGGTGGAGACACTCTCCAAGGGCATGCAGCAGAAAGTTCAGTTCGCTGCCACCGTCATGGCCGAGCCCGACCTGATGATCCTCGACGAACCGTTCAGCGGGCTGGATCCGATCAACGTCGACCTGTTTCGGCAGATCATCCTGGAGCGGAGGAACGGGGGTACGGCTGTTCTGTTCTCCACCCACCTCATCGAGGATGCTGAAAAGCTGTGCGATCGCGTGTGCATGATCGCGGGCGCGAGAAAGGTGCTTGACGGCACCGTCGCCGAGGTGAAGGCGGGTACGGGAAGCCAGAGCGTGGCCATAGAGTTTGAGGGCCCGCGCGGTTTCCTGGATTCACCTGATCTGATAGACGGGCTCGCCGATCATGGCCGCGTCATAGAGGTGCGGCTCCAGCCCGGAGTCGATCCACAGATTCTACTGAGGCGAGCCGTGGAAGACGGAGCCCGGATTCGCCGCTTTGAGCTCGTGGCTCCTTCGCTGCGTCAGATTTTCCTGGAGCGAGCCGGAGCGGGCGCCGCGAATCAGCAGGACGGGGCGCTGTGAGCCGACGTGCGTGGGTGATCATCCGGAGAGAATACCTGCAGCGGGTACGGAGCCGGTGGTTCATCTTCTCCACCCTGTTTGTCCCGGTTCTCATGGTCGCGGCCATGCTGCTCCCAGCGATTCTGATCGGCGTCTCAAGCGAGGGTCCGCAGCGGGCCATCGCGATCATCGATGAGAGCGGCGCCGACCTGGCTCCTCTCATAATGGAGGCGCTGAGTGCCGACTCAGTGGCCGCAGAGCGACTGCCCCAATACTCGACCGCGGAAATCAGGGCCTCCGCGGATGCGTCCGGCGAGAGTCCCTACCGCGGTTATCTTCTCGTGCCCGCCGGGGCACTGGAGGCACGCGCAGCCAATCTGTTCGAGGCTGAATCACTTGGGCGCCGGACGCGGAACCGGCTGGAGAGGGCGCTTGCGGGCGCGATCACCCAGCGCCGCCTGGAGGCCGAAGGGACCAGCCCCGAGCTGGCCCGCGATCTGATGCGGCCGGCCAGGCTCGAGGTGGAGCGCCTCGATGGCGGCAGCGACACGGCCGAGGAGGTGTCGCAGATCGTCGGCTTTATCATCGCGATGATTCTGTACATGATGTTTGTGGTGTACGGCCAGATGATCGCGCGCGGTGTGCTGGAGGAGAAGACCTCGGACATCGTCGAGATCATGGTCTCGTCAGTCCGGCCCCGTGAGATGATGCTGGGGAAAATCCTCGGCGTGGGGGCGGTGGGTCTGACGCAGGTGGGCATTTGGGGGATAATCGGCGCAAGTCTATTCGCATACACGCTCGCGGGAGCCGCTCCCCTGCTGGCTGAGGCCGGGATCGACCTGAGCGGGTTTTCCTTCCCCTGGATGTTGCTCGTACAGGGCCTGATCTATCTGGTGCTGGGATACCTTCTGTACGCCAGCATGTTTGCCAGCGCCGGCGCGATGCTGAGCAACGAGCACGATGTTCAGCAAGTATTGATGCCCGTCACTCTGCCGATCATAGCGCCGGTCATCCTCATGCCGGTAGTGATCGAGAGACCCGAGGAAACATGGGTCGCCCTGGTGTCCATGGTGCCGTTCTTCAGCCCGATCCTGATGGTCGTGCGAGCCACGGTGGGCGACGTACCTGCTTGGCAGACGGCCACGGCCATGCTGCTGCTGGTGCTATCGGTGCTGCTCATGGCGCGGGTTGCGGGGCGGATCTACAGAGTCGGTATCCTGATGAAGGGCCAGCGCCCCAAACTCTCCGAGGTACTCCGATGGGCGCGGCACGGCTGACGAGCCAGACTGGCCGGCAGGTCCGGGCGCCGTCGAACTGGCTGCCCTGGGTTCTGGCAGCGTTGAGCCTGATGGCCGCCGGGTGCGGACCCTGGACGGCCGGCGAGCCCGGGTCCGCTGCCCGTGCGCCTGACCGAACCGCCATCCAGGTGGGCACGACCACGTCAGCGTACGACTCAGGCCTGCTTGAAGCTCTAGCTCCCGCCTTCGAGGCCGCGAATCCGGAGTACGAGATCCGATTTTTCGCGGTCGGAACCGGCCAGGCGCTGGAGATGGGCCGGCGGGGAGACGTCGATCTCGTGCTCGTACACGCGCCGGCGGCAGAGGAGGAATTCGTCGCAGGCGGCCATGGCTACCGCCGAAGGCCGATCATGCGGAACGACTTCGTTATCGCGGGGCCGCCGGAGGACCCGGCCGGCATTCGCGGGGCGGGAGATGCGATATCCGCACTCCAGTTGATCGCCGCCGGAGGAGGACCCTTCGTCTCCCGCGGAGACCAATCCGGCACACATGCGCGCGAGCGGTCACTATGGATGTGGGCTAGCGTGAGTCCGGAGGCAGCGTGGTACCGCGAAGTCGGGCAGGGTATGAGCGCGACGCTGCTCATAGCGGGAGAGCAACAGGCGTACACACTGACGGACCGGGCTACGCTGGCCCTCACAGGATCCGTGACCCGCCTCGAGGAGCTGTACGGAGATGATTCGCTTCTCGAGAACGTCTACTCCGCCATCGAAGTGCGAGCGGCGGCTAACCCGGCCGGCGCCTGCGCCCTGAGCGCGTGGCTCGGCTCCGCAGAGGGCCGCCGCCTGATCGAATCGTTTCGGCCCGGAGACGGCGCGGCGCTGTTCACTCCAGTCGCAGGCGGCGGACCGGACGGCGGACCGCTGGCTCCATGCACAACCGGCCCAACGGAGGCCCACGGTACCGAGCAGACGCAGCCTCGGAATGCTTTTTCACGCGCCTGGGATCTGCTCACATCTGGG
>JAZDDE010000333.1:0-8513 GCA_036679495.1 Gemmatimonadota bacterium
CGATCTGGTGTACCGGGTGCGAGAAAAACAGACCGGTAATATCAACTTCGGGATGTCGGCCACACCGGCCAGTGGCTTTGCCGGCTTTATCGGGTATGACCAGCCGAATCTGTTCGGGCAGGGAAAGAATGGGCATTTTCGCTGGTTGTTCGGAAGCCGCCAGACGGATATCGAGATCACCTATTCGGATCCGGAGATCTTCGGATCTAACAAGTCTCTGACCATCGGGCTGCAAAGCGCCCGCGACCGATTACAGAACTTTCAGCTCGCGGAGCGCCGCCAGACGGGTGCTTTTTCCGAGGTCGGAATGCCCCTGTTCGGGCTTCGATCGACTCGTTTTCTCGTCGGCTACTCACTGTTCCGAGACGACACAGATCTGGACGCGTTCGGCGTCGACCCCGAAAACCGAGGGCTCATCAACGTGGGAACCCGGAGCACTGCCAGTCTGCGGGTCGTGCGGGATACGCGATCGGGCGGACTCTTCCCGACCGCGGGTAACCGGAACTCGCTCTCGGCGCGCTTTACGGGCGGACCTTTGGGCGGGGATGGCGAGTACGGGAAGTATGAATTCCAGAGCGAGTGGTTCCTTCCGGTTGGCGAGATCGGGGGAGGACCCGGAAGTGTTCCGATCGACCTCACGTTCGGCTTGTCCTTCAGAGGCGGGCTCGTGGTCGGAGACAACCCGTTCTTCCTGGAGCGCTTCTTTATGGGAGGAACACAGGTAGGCATCCGGCTCCGAGGCTATGACGACGCCACGATCACTCCGCTTGGCCATCGGCCCGAAAACACACCCGGCTTCAGTCGTCTGGACCGGGTGGGCGAGGCCTTTTTCTCGACTACCGCGCAGTTCGGTATCAAACTGACGGACAATATTTATACGAACGCGTTCATCGACGCCGGAAACGTCTGGGAGCGATCCGTCGAGTTCAATCCGAACGATCTCTTGGTGGGTGTCGGCTTGGGCGCCAGCCTGATTACGCCCTTCGGACCTGTCGGGTTAGATTATGCCTACGGATTCGACCGGCGTGATATATTTGGCCGGCCCGATCCGGGCTGGAAGCTGCATTTCAGGTTCGGTACCGTATTTTAGCATCGTAGTTTCTTTCGACAACACAACCAGTTCAGGAGTAAGTAGATGTCTTTACAGTCTAAGATCCTAGTTGCGGGCAGCGCCCTGCTTTTGGGCTCGATCAGTCCGCTGGCTGCGCAGAATACTCTGCCCCCTGTCGGAACGGCGGTCGTATACATCAACTCGGCGGAAGTCGTTCAGGACGCACCGGGCTCGACAGAGGCGCAGCAGACCTTCCAGTCGGAGTTCGACGCCGGCCAGTCCGAGCTTCAGGTCCAGGCGGTGGCGATCGACTCGTTGCTGAAAGACTACCAGGCAACCGAAGTGATTCTTACGCCTGAGGCCAAGGCTCAGAAGCAACAGAGCATTCGGGAGCGGCAGGCAGGGCTGCAAACGCGGCGAACAGAGCTCAACACCCAGCTCGGCCAGCGCCAGCAGGAGCTGCTCCAGCCGATCCTTGACGCGGCAAGCAACGTTATCGAAGCGATTCGTATCGAGCGGCAGTATGGAGTGATCTTCGACTTCTCGTCAGAAGCAGTGATCTCAGCCGATCCAAGCCTGAATGTGACCGCGGAGGTCATCACGAGGCTCAAGAACCGGGCCGAGTAGGGCAACCGACTGCGCGGCCAATGGCAAATATCACGGATATCCTCGAGCACCTTCCGCACCGGTATCCGTTCTTGCTCGTCGACCGCGTCCTCGAGTTGGAGCCAGGCCAACGTGTGGTGGCCCTGAAGAACGTTACGATCAACGAGCCGTTTTTTCCGGGCCACTTCCCAGGCCACCCCATCATGCCGGGCGTACTGATCGTCGAAGCGCTGGCCCAGGCGGGCGGCTTGATGCTGATGGAGGAGATGGAGGATCCGGCATCCAAGGTCGTCTACTTCATGTCCCTCGACGGCGTGAAGTTCAGGAGGCCGGTCACTCCTGGCGATCAGCTTATTCTTGAGGTGCAGATGCTCCAGACGCGCCGTAATACGTGTAAGATGCAGGGAGTGGCCAAGGTAGACGGCCAGGTGGCCACCGAGGCCACGATGATGGCCCAGATCGTAGATCGCTAAGGTAGATCTCAATGTCACTGCTGAAGGTGCTGGAAGAACGAAAGCAGTTGGGACACGGCCGTAAACGAGGGCCTAGAACCCTAACGATGGGGCTCGTTCTCGTCATCGTAGTTCTCCTCATTCTGTACCTGGACCGTATCGGATAGCCTGGCTGCCATGCGTAGCCTCGACACCGATGTACTCATCGTCGGCAGCGGCATAGCCGGCCTGACCTTCGCGCTAAAGGCCGCGGAGTACGCGGATGTGCTGCTAGCGACCAAGAAGACACGCGCGGATTCCAACACCAACTATGCTCAGGGCGGAGTCGCGGCTGTTACCGACCCATCCGACTCCACCACGCTTCACGCCCGTGACACGCTCCTTGCGGGGGCCGGACTCTGTCACCGCAGAACCGTGGACGAGCTTGTGCGCGAAGGACCACCGCGCGTTCAGGAGCTGCTCGATTGGGGGGTGCGCTTTAGTGAGGAATCTGGCCAGCTGTCTCTTGGAAAAGAGGCCGGGCACAGTCGGCGCCGCATTCTCCACGCCAAAGACCTTACCGGCCGAGAGATCGAACGCGCGCTTCTGGCGGCCGCCGAACGAAGCGACCGAATCGGTATCCAGGAGGACCATCTGGTCTGGAGGCTGCTGACAGGCGTAGAGCCGTTAGCGCACCGTGTCCACTGCACGGGAGCCCTGATCCTCGACGTCGAGCGGGAGGATTGGGTTCAGGTTCGGGCGCGGGCCGTCTTGCTGGCTTCTGGTGGTTCCTGCTATTTGTACCAGCACACCACCAACCCCGATATCGCGACCGGCGATGGCGTCGCACTTGGATATGAGGTGGGTGCGGCAGTAGCTAACCTCGAGTTCGTTCAGTTTCATCCCACAGCGCTATTTCCCGCGGGCGAACGTGCCCATCTGATTTCGGAGGCGGTCCGAGGAGAGGGCGCGGTTCTGCGACGAGGCGATGGTGAAACGTTCATGTCGAAATACCATCCTGCCGGGTCGCTCGCGCCCCGTGACATCGTGGCCCGGGCAATCGACGCGGAGATGCAGCGTAGCGGTGAGCCGCACGTGTGGCTGGACTGCTCCGAGATCGAGCCGGATCAGTTCCGCCACCGATTTCCGCATATTCTGGAAGTGTGTGAACGGGTGGGTCTGTCTCCTCCGCGGGATTCGATACCCGTCGTGCCGGCGGCGCATTATCAGTGCGGGGGGCTGCTCGCCGACTGGGACGGGCGAACGACACTGCCCGGATTGTTTGCGGCGGGCGAAGTGGCCTGCACCGGCATCCACGGAGCGAATCGTCTGGCCTCCAACTCTCTGCTTGAGGCTGTCGTCTTTTCTCACCGGGCCGCGACCAGACTCGCCGGCGAGCTTCCCAAGCTGGAGACTCTGGACGCCGTGGCTCGCGAACCGGATCTTTTCCGGGACGGACTTGATCCCGAAGACATCGTGGCCCGCATTCGGACACTCATGTGGGAGAAAGTAGGCATCATTCGCTCTGAGGCTCGGCTTGGCGAGGCGAGGGTTCTGCTCGATGAGATGACCGAGCAGGTGGTGGCCCGCGACGGAACGGGAGAGGGCGCCATGCGATCCCGCCAGGCAGAATTCATGCTCGAGGTGGCAACGCTTATCGTACGCTGTGCCCAACGGCGAAAAGAAAGCCGCGGACTTCATTACACAGAAACGTACCCCCACCGAGACAACGAAGACTATCTGCGAGATACGGTCCTGGCGCGATGAAGATCACGATCATGGCCATCACCTCCAGGCGAGGCTCCCCGTACGCCTCTCTATTTGAAGAATACGAGGGGCGGATACAGCACTATTTCGACCTGGCCGTTGTGGAGGTGCCTCGGGCCCGTGGCGGAACGGTCTCGCCAGAAAACGCCAAGAAGGTGGAGGGCGAGGTGCTCCTGAGCCGGATTCCCAAGAACAACGAAGTGTTCGCCGTGAGCCGAAAAGGGAAGGGGCTGAGCTCGACCGGTCTCGCCCAGCACCTTCGGAAGTTGTCCACCTCGGCCAGATCCGGCGCAACGTTCCTGATTGGCGGCGCCAACGGCCTGCCCGACGAAGTACTGGCTGGAGCCCACAGAACGCTGAGCCTGTCCCCGATGACCCTGCCGCATGAGCTGGCTCGCTTACTCCTCACTGAACAGGTGTACAGGGCCGGTACAATTCTGCGTGGAGAACCGTATCACAAGGGCTGCGGATGACGGCGCCCGCGGGCGAGTGGTTCGAGCGCTGGTTCGGACAGCGCTACCTGGAGCTGTATCCCCATCGGAACGATGAGGAAGCCCGTCAGGGGGTCCAGACTCTCCTTGAGCTGGCTTCGCTGGAGAGCGGCGCGAGGGTCCTCGACCTGGCGTCCGGTGCAGGACGGCATCTGCGTCCGCTGGACGAGGCCGGGCACACCGCTGTCGGGCTCGACCTGTCGTGGCCACTTCTGGCCGAGGCTCGTGTTCGGCACCCGAAAGCCCGACTCGTTCGCGGTGATATGCGCTGGCTTCCCTTTCGCTCGGGGGCTTTTGACGCCGTCGCCAGCTTCTTTACGTCGTTTGGCTATTTTGCCACGCCCGCAGAAGACCGACTCGTTGCGGCGGAGATTCGGCGCCTACTCCGGCCGGGAGGAGTATTCGTACTCGATTTCCTGAACGCAGATCGGGTGGCAGCCCACCTGGTCCCACGTGACGTACAGACGGTGGGCGGCGCCACGATCACACAGCGACGCGTGATCGAAAACGGCGTTGTGATCAAGAAAATCATTGTCGAGCGAGACGGGAAGCAAGAGGAATTTGAGGAACGCGTTCGCCTGTACGGACGTGACGCCCTCGAGCGCCTGCTGACCCATTCCGGACTTCGGACAGATCGAGCGCTGGGTGACTATACGGGCGAAGAGTTCGGCTCCGATTCATCGCGCCTCATCCTGTACGGGAGAGCCATGTGACCAGCTCCAATCCGGACAACGGATCCGGCTTCCCGCGGTTGGAGGGAGTCTTAACAGGAGTACCGGGCAGCCTTGCGGCGGCGTACATGGAGGGTCGACCTGCGGTCCGAGGTCTGTTTCCCGAACCAGACTCGTGGAAGGCCCGATCCCGGGATCAGCCGCCGCGGCTGCCGGCAGACGCTCTCGGGGCTCCATCACCGAACGCACTCGCCAAGCTGGAAACAATTCTGGACGGGGACGGGTTTCTGGTCAGTACCGGACAGCAACCCGTTCTGTTCGGTGGGCCGCTCTATGTCCTGTACAAGGCACTCACAGCGATCGAGGCGGCGAGGCGGCTTGAGACCGAGAGTGGCACCCAGTGCATGGCTTTGTTCTGGATCGGCTCCGACGACCATGACTGGGCCGAGGTGGCTCGCACGCGGCTGATCGACACTGCTGGAACCCTCCAGGACTTTCGTCTGCCGCCTTCCCCGGGACGGGAGGGCACATCCGTCGGTCCCTCGATTCTTCCTGCAGATATCGAACCGGAACTGGCCCGATTCATTGCCTGCCTTCCCGAGTCGGAGTTTCGGTCAGAGGTACAGCGCGTGCTTGGCGAGGCCTACAGACCGGGACGAACGTACTCGGCGGCCTTTGCCGACGCTCTCAACGGTTTGCTGCCGGAAGAGGGCTGGGCCTGGATCGATTCCGCGAAGCCAGCTGTGCGCCGTGCCTCGGCACCCTTACTGCGCTGGGCTCTTGAAGCCAGGAAAAAGGCGGAGGCAGCCTTCCGCGACGGAACGAACGCCGTTGAGAGCCTCGGGTTCGCCTCCCAGATGACGTACCTCCCGCATGCCACCCAATTGTTCTGGGAAGTGGATGGCCAGCGCACCCGGCTCTACTCTGGCCAGGGTGAGACCACGCTGCGGCTCGGTCGCGCAGGAGACTCGGTACCGGATTCGGACGTACTCGAGGCCCTGGAAACAGAACCCGAGCGCTTTTCCCCGACCGCCTCTATGCGCCCCGTCCTCGAGTCCTGGCTGCTCCCGGTCGGCGCCACCGTGCTTGGCCCGAGTGAAATCGCCTACTGGGCCCAGCTCCGACCACTCTTTGGGGCCGCTCAGGTGCAGATGCCTGCCGTGATGAGCCGGTTCGGCTGGACAGTTGTAGAGAAACGGATCGCTCGAATTCTGGATCGGCTTGAGACTCCGGCGGAATCTCTGGCTCATCCTGAACGATTGGCCAGGGAGTTGGTCCACGACTCCGTTCCTGCGACCACCGGCCAGTCCCTCCAGAAGCTGCGGGGGGACGTCGAGGCGGGATTCCAGCACCTTGGCTCCGCGATCGAGGCCGACCTCCCCGGCCTCAAGGCCTCTTCCGGTAAGGCGCACAAGGCGGTAGCCGGCGCTCTCCACGAACTTGAACGGGCCATCGAATCGCGTACCCGAGAGCAGCAGGCGATACTGATCGATCAAGTAGCCAAAGCAGCGCTCCATCTGTACCCGGAGGGCGTCCCTCAGGAGCGGGTTCTGAGTCCATTTTTCTTTTTGGCACGATATGGGCCGGGCTTCGTTGGAGATCTCATCGAGCGGGGCGAAAGCCGAGAAATTCCTCTTTCGCTCAACGTTGCTGGGCCTATAGGGCCGGGGTAGCTTACGATTTACGGCGACTATATACAGGTACATTAGTCGCCCGATTTACTAGCCTTTTCAGCTGGTGTTCGTAGCGTCTCTAGACTTCGAGGTGCACTGCATTGGAGTGGGCAGCCATAGTGCTGGTCGTGTTACTGATTCCGATTCTGGCGATCGTGCTGGATTCGGATATCGGCCGTGCCTTTGCACGCCGTATCTCCAAAGGATCCGCGGAAGACGAGACTCAGCTGGCGGGCCGAGTCAAAGAGCTGGAAACCGAGGTTCGGTACCTCAGTGAGACCCTGGGCAGTCTGCAGGACGAGACCCGGTTCGTGCGCTCTCTGATCGAAAAACCGAAGGAGGAGCCCGAAGCCGAGCTGGGTCCGGGTGACTGAGTCCAACCGCCGCCAAGATGCCGGCGCTACCGCCGTAGGGTCCGGCATTCTGCTCAGCAGAGTTACGGGTCTTCTTCGGGACGTCACGTTTGCCGCCTTCCTGGGTACGGGCCTTCTAGCCGACGCGTATTGGGCAGCGCTCCGAATCCCCAACATCATTCGCAATTTGCTGGGTGAAGGAACGCTGTCGGCCTCTTTTGTTCCCGTATACAGCGACCTGCTCGCACACCCGGAGAAGAGTAGCACCAGGCCTTCTCGCCTGGCTCAATCGGTGCTCGCTGCGGTGCTTTCCCTGGCCCTGCTTCTCAGCGGCGCCGGAGTCATCGCGGCACCGTGGCTTACCCGACTCGTCGCTCCCGGCTTCGATACCGTAGCCACAGAACTGACCACGTCCCTGGTGAGAATCCTGTTCCCGATGGCCGGAGTGTTCATTGTGGGGGGGTGGTGTCTGGGAATACTGAACAGTCACCGCCGCTTTTTCCTCCCGTACGTGGCCCCGGTGGCGTGGAATCTGTGTCAGATCATCGGGCTGCTGCTGGCGTGGCGACTGGGAGCCGAGTCACTCGTGCACGTCCTCGCCTGGTCAGCTCTGGCTGGCGCGCTGGTACAGGTCGCCGTTCAGTTGCCGGCGACACGCCGGCTTGCCGGCACTCTGCGCCCCAGGTGGCGAGACAGCCCGCCAGAAACGAAACGAGTGCTCCGGAACGCGCTGCCCGTCGTCTCAAGTCAGGGCATCTACCAGATTTCGAGTCTCGTCGAGGTGACGGTGGCCAGTATCGTGGGACTGGGCGCTGTTTCAGCGCTCGGGTATTCGCAGCGGCTGATGTACCTCCCGATCAGTCTGTTCGGAGTTTCGATTGCTGTCGCAGCGCTACCGGAAATGGCCAGGGAGACGAGGACGGAGGCGGTGCGGGCCAGAATCGTAAACGGGTTCTTCCAGGTGCTGTTCTTCGTTCTCCCGGCGGCTGTTGTTTTCATTCTGTTTGGAGATCTCGTGGTCCGGATCATACTCCAGCGGGGGGCGTTTGGGGGCGAGAGTACCGCGATCGTCAGCACGGTCCTGCTCGTGTACGCTCTCGGCCTGGTGGCGTCTAGCTCGAACAAGCTATTTGCAAGCGGCTTCCACGCGCTGCAAGACACAGCCACACCGATGCGTGTCGCGGTGGTGGCAGTCTCTACAGGGATAGTGGTCAGCGTAGGATCGGCTCTGGCTATGAAGTCGGCCGGGTACGGAGCCATGAGCGCGGCGGGCATTGCGCTGGGCGGGGTCGTTGGGGCGTGGCTCAACCTGACGCTACTCTGGCGAAAACTGGGACACCGGCTCGGAGGACTGCTGGACTCATCGGCGCGCAGCGCGCTGGCCAAGCTGACGTTGGGCTGCCTGGCGGCCGCAGCGGTCGCCTGGCCCGTAAGGATATGGCTTGAGGCCGCGCTGGGCGTAGTAGACAT
>JAZDDE010000334.1:0-6946 GCA_036679495.1 Gemmatimonadota bacterium
AAACGTTCATGGTGGTGTCGAACGCACTCAAGTACTTCGGTTCCGATGCTCCGTACTGATCGCAGAATGTCAACGCCACGGTCCGGGTGGTCACGGATAAGTACCTTCTGCGCCTCCGTCAGCGGACCTTCTTGTCGAAGGATTTCGCTATATGCGATGTCTATCTTTCCAATATCGTGGAGCAACGCTGCCGTCTCTATCTTTTCGAGTTCTTTGGATCGCAGGCCAAGCTTACGAGCTATTGCCGCTGCCGTTTCTGAGACTCTGACAGAATGCCCCGATGTATACGGATCTTGGGCCTCGATCGTCTTTACCATCAACCGCATCAGGTCGGCATTCAGCTTTCGGAGCTCAATGTTGATCCCGTAGCTGTAGCGCAGTCCGACCAAAGGAACTAGCGCAAGCAAGAGACCAAGTGCACCGAATTTCAAGAAGAGAAACGCCCAAAGTAAACCTAGAGGACTCATCGCCGCATCGAAAAGCACAAGCCCTGAAGTCGTACGATCCCACGTATTGATCAGGGACCGCTGCTCTGTCAACGAAATAATGGCCGCGACTAGTAACTTGTTGACCAAGCTGTAAGCAACAGCCCCAATAAGGAACGGAGGCAGGGTAGCGCGCGTCCAAGCCCAATAGTCGAATCCGATTGGAACTAGGAGTCGTTCTGTACCACCAAAGACCTTGAAGGCCCAAGCTCCAGCTGCGACAGACACGAGCAGCTGCGACACGTTAAAAACCCTCTGGACCAGCCGACGCTTACTGCGCCCGAAAACGAACCAAAATGCTTCTGAAGCTAGGCTTAGGAAGACTGCGCCGGCCGGACCAAGCAGCAGGACGCCCGCCATGTCAGAAACGGATTCGACGGACCTCGAGGACGAGCCGCTCTCCGACCCAATTTCACCAAGGTAGATCGCAAAAAGATTAAGTGTGAGTAGGGTAGCAAAAGCTACGAACCAGATCGAAGACACGGCCGGCGGGTAAACGAACAGAGTGGCAACAAAGCTCAGGAAGGCAACTGCTGCCAGCAGCCTGACGAACCGCTTGACTGTTCGGCTGCTGGCCATATATCGAGATCCCCCAATCTCTAAGCGTTAACCCCACCTAATCTTACTGAAGAATAGCGAAATTAACCACATAGAGCTCACCTCCCTTTGCCTGTCAGTCATACCGAAATCGCTACGGGTATGCTTCGGCTCCGCTCGGAGGTAACGCTCCGCTCAGCTCAGGCTTCTCGCGTCGAGATTGGGGGACTCTCCTTTCTGGTACGCATCGGGGTTTGACCATCGATACTGCTAGGCAGTCAAGCCCTCAAAGACAGATAATCTCGCAACCCAGCACCGAATCCGCCACCTACTACGGCTTACCCACCCATCTGTTTGTGGCGTTCAGGCAGGCGTAGACGGCGGCTTCTTCGGGCGAATCGCTTACGCGACTGACCCCGCTCAGGTAGGCTCGCTCACGGCCGCTCGCGGCTCGGATCGATACGACGACAACCCGCTCGGAGTTCGACTCGAAATGACTCACTGCATGAAGTGCGAGGGTGATCTCGTCGCCTAGAGCCTTCTCGATGGCCTCCAGCGCCGCCGTGGCAGTCACTTCCAGGCGGCTGCGATCGAAATCGGGTCCTGACGCGTCACCGGAGTGCTTCTCCTCGCCCAGATGCAGGGTGACGCGAGAGGTGACGCGCTGGCCGGCTCGCCGCTCGATGCGAATATCGGTGAGTTGGGTGCGGTTGTCGGCGAGGGAGAACTCCGCCTCTGGGCTCATGCCTGCTTCCGCAATCTTCGCTGCGGCCGGGCTCCCTGGCTGTGCCGCCGGGATGCGGGGCAGATCGGACCCTTTTAGCCGCGCTACAGAGATCTTGCGGTGGTCGATCTGGAGGCCGAACTCAGCCAGGAGCGCCGATTCGACGTTTCGGACTACCTGCTTGGGTCCGAGGTCCGCGGAACTCAGAACGTGAACCTCGTCGATGCCGCCCTGGCCGTCAGCCACGAGCTTGATCGAATCGACACCCTCGAGTGCCAGCAGAAGCTTCTCGATGCGGAGGAGTCCCCAGGGGTCGATCCCCGGGACCTCGCGCTGCGCTTCGCCTTCAGTCGTCATCGAACGAGTCCTTCCACTGCCGGATGAACGGTGTTGCCGCCGTGTGCTTTCGCTACATAGAGAGCCGCATCAGCTTCCGACATCAGGGTGTCGCTCGTTACGGAAGAGCGCTCGCTCCCCGCATGATACGCCACGCCTACGCTGAGCGTAACCCCGATTTTCCCCTCGGGAGTGCTGATTTCTAGGGCTTCCACGTCTTGTCTCATTTGCTCCGCGACCCGGCCGACACCTTCCAGGTCCGGGTTTACCAGGATGACTACGAACTCGTCACCGCCATATCGGCATGCCACGTCGGAAGCACGGATCGCACCCTGGAGGATCTTCGCGACTCCCTCGAGAACCAGGTTCCCGGCGGCGTGACCATGTTCGTCGTTCACCGGCTTGAAGTTGTCGAGATCGAGAAACAGGACCGCCAGGGAGGTTCCCGCGCGGTTGGCACGCGCCACCTCTTCCTCGAGCCGGCCTTCCAGCACGCGGTAGGTGTATACGCCGGTCAGGGCGTCGTACAGAGCGTCATCGGAAGCCCGCTGATACTGACTCGATAGATAGATCGTACACAGGGACATCGAGGCCCTGCCTCGAGCCACGGCCTGGGCGAACTGTGCGCAGGTGGCCCGGCCGCAGGCGCCGCAGTTCCACGGATCGCCCTCCGGGGTCGTTCCGATCAGATCCAGAACACGCTGCACCGCCGCGGCATCGAGCCGTCCCGCATCCTCTGTGAGGGGCTCGAAGAACGCGCGCAGGTCCACCTCCGGTGCTTCAACGACAGGCGCGTTCGCCGGTGCCGGCTCGGCAAGCTCAGCGATGCTCTTACGCCAAAAGAGGTCCTCCTCTGGGCCGAGCGCCGGGTGCGCCAGGTTGCCGTCGAACGGAAGCACATCCACGAACCCGAACGAGGATTCGTCCTCGATGAAAGCTCGAGCCACGGCCCGAAGAGCGCCGAACCCGCGCTGCTTGCTGAACCATTTGGACGACGCCGATTCTTCCTCCAGCATGGCCCGCGGCAGTCCGCCGGCCAGCGACAGATGGCGCCGCCGCTCCGGGGGCACACGTTCCAGGGTGAGCGCTTGATCGCCGGGTTCCGCGCCTCTTTCCGAGAGCAGAGTTTCGAGTTCCTCAAACGAGAGACAACAGCCGATCTCGCTGACCGTGCCCTGCGAGGCTGGGGTGTTGAGGCCGGCGTAGACCAGCGTGCCCGTCTCCTTGCGGACCTGCCGGAGGTAGCGGGCCAGGGCTTCCGCGGGTGTGACCACGGGGGCCAGGAAGGGAAGAAGCTCCGGAAGTCTGGCCCGACAATAGTCCACGACGACCGGGCTGGTCGATCGCACCATCCCGCGCCGTTTTCGCTCATGCCAGATTCGGAGATACTCACGCGCCACCAGCTCGTCGCCCAGCGACTCGACGTAGACGTCGCGGAAGCCAGCGGCATAGCAGGCGTTCATGACTTGTTCAGGCGTGGCCGGGAAGAAGAAGACGAAAGCCTCTGACGGCAGGATTAAAACCGCGGAGTCCGCTTCGAGGGCGGTACGGCACTCGTCAATCTGGCCTTTGACATCGATGGCCTCGTGGAAGCAGCTCGGGACGCACAGGCCGCACTCGATGCACGCGTCCCCGACGATGCGAACCTCATCGTCAGTGACGGAGATCGCGTCTACGGGACAAACCCGTACGCACGCCATACACCGTGTGCACTTATGGTTGATCGAGAACTCTAGGCCCATACTTTCGCTGTCTCCCCGAGACGGGCGCTCCGCGCGAGGGCGCCCAATATCAGGGCTAATGAACAAGAAGCATACCCTGTTTCGCTACGCCGGGCCCTCTTCGCCCGGCGGGTCCATCCGGAGCGCTAACAACGCCTGCAAGCTCAATGGCGACACTTGTTTACCGCACCGGCACATATTCCCTGATTGTGACAGCCGGTTCACTGTTTGGCGCAATCTACGAGAGGTCGATGTGGCGCCGCTGCCACACCCGGGGGCTACCTTCGTATCCGACGGTTCCAGGCCGCTTCAGGCCGGTTGCAGGTGGCGGCGTGGCCATCCTAGGTTGTCCCGATGGCCAAGGGATCAGGACTGCTCAAGAAGCTCATCTTCAGGCTCGACGGCGCCGCCGACAGCAAGCGCGTCACGTTCACCAGTGAGCGCGGCACTCGCTGGCAGGCGGAGTTGTCGCTTCACTCAGGCACCGATCCGCAGTCACCCCGGCTGCTCGTCATGTTTCGGAGCCTGTCCAATCCCGCGACGCCGCAGCGTTATACCCTGACCCCTCCGGGAATATCGAAAGTGCCCGACGAGGCGGCCGAGCAGCTCGGCGAATCCGACCTGCGGGAACTCCTCGCTACCTCGGTGCGGGTGTAGCGAATGGCCCGGACTGTCATGGACAGCAACCTGATGAACTGGGAGGTCTACGTGTCCGGCGGTCAGCCCGACTCGCCCGAGGCCGCCCGTCTGTTCTTCCTGTGCCTGGACTCCCCAATGAGCCGGGCGCGTTTCGTGGAACACGAAAGCGGAGACGTCTCGGTAGCCGAGCGGGAACTCCTCTCAATGACAGACAATGAGCTGCGGGACCTTCTGAAAACGAGCACTGAGAGCGACTGAGATGAGAATGCAGGAAGGCAGGGAAGGTTCACTCGAAGTGATCACCGGCGTGATGTTCAGCGGGAAGTCCGAAGAGCTTCTCCGCCGGGTTCGCCGGGCTCTGATCGCGCGCAAGAATGTGCAGGTGTTCAAGTCCCATCTGGACGATCGATACAGCGGAATCCAGAGCATTAGTTCTCATGACGGCCGGCACGTCGAGGCCCTGCCCGTTTCGGCGTCCATCGACGTGGCTGAGCGGTTCGACACCGGGACGCAGGTGCTGGCCGTGGACGAGGTACAGTTCCTCGACTCCGGCATCGTGGGAGTGGTCACGGAGCTGGCGGACAACGGCTGCCGGGTCATCGTCTCCGGCACCGATATGGATTTCCGGGGCAAGCCGTTCGGCCCGATCGGAGATCTCCTCGCCGTGGCCGAGCGAATCGACAAGCTCCACGCTATCTGCGTGATCTGCGGCGATCTCGCGACCCGCAACCAGCGGCTCATCGACGGAAAGCCCGCGCCAGCCGAGGGCCCGACGATTCAGGTCGGCGGGTCTGAGAGCTACGAGGCTCGCTGCCGGAGGCATCATCAGGTGCCGTCGGGTCTCGACGATCAGATGCCGCTTCTCGTCGTCTCGGATGGCAGTCTCGCCGACGAAGAAACGGCCGTTGCCGTGCGGGAGTCTGTCCGAATCGTGGAGGCGGTCGAGACGGACGTTACAGCCGAAACGCGTGCAGCGCCGTTGCCTTGATCTGGACGTAGAGGGTCGATCCCGCAGTCAGTTCCAACTCTTCGGCTGCCGCCCGGGTCACCACGGCGACCATCTCCGCGGGACCCTCGAGCCGCAGGCGTAGCAGACCGAGTATCGGCCGGATCTCGGCTAGCGTCATCTGAAGCCGGTTTCTAGCACTTCCATGACCCAGGGGCTCGGTCGAGACGAACACGTCTTCCGGCCTGTAGGCGATCTTCACTGTGTCTCCGGCCTCCGCAGAACCGGTCACGCTGAGTTCGGCGCCGCCGATATCCACGACCAGCAGCCGGCCTTCCTGCCGCAGGGCCGTGCCCGTGAGCGCCATCTCGGCGCCCGTTGTCTCCGCGACGAACGCGTCGGAAGGGTTCTCGTACAGCTCGGCGGGGGTCCCGGCCTGGATGTGATGGCCGTCTTTCAGAACGATGACCCGGTCGGCGAGCCGAAAGGCATCTGAGTGGTTGTGGGTCGTGAGGACCGTTGCCCGCGCTCCGCTTCGGGCCACCCGCTCGAGGTCTTCCAGAAGTGAGAGCCGCACCCCTGTATCGAGGTTGGCGGTAGGCTCATCCAGGAAGAGAAGGTCGGGTTCCAGAGCCAGCGCGCGGGCGATAGCCACACGCTGGGATTCCCCACCCGACAAGGTTCTGACCTCGGCGGAAAGCAAGGAATCGATTCCCATCTGAGAGGCGATCCCGTCCAGTGCCTCCGGGGAGTGGTCCGACTTTCGCCGGCCTCCCAGCCGAAGTCCGAGTTCCAGGTTCTGACGCACCGTGCCCGTCCACAGGTGCGGTCGCTGGAACACCGTCGCCGACGAGCGGCGGAGCGTCTCCTCCGCCTCTCCGCCGGTTGTGCCCCGGTAGGAGACGGTGCCAGCCTCCGGGCGCTCGAGCATGGCGAGCACCCTCAAGAGAGTTGATTTGCCAGCTCCGTTCGGACCCAGGATGGCCAGGAGTTCGCCCTCGTACACCTGGATCTCGGGAACGTCCAGCGTGGTTCGGCTGCCGTGAGAGACGCGAAGGCCGGTGCCCGTGAGGATCGGAGTCAGGATCGAATTCATGATACCAACGGCCGCCGCAGACTTCTGCGGCCTACTGCCAGGAGCGCGATGTTCACGGCAAAGGCGATCGCAAGCAGGATCGAGCCGAGCGCGATCGCCACCTCAAAATTTCCGCGCCGCGTCTCCAGCACGATGGCCGTAGTCATCACACGCGTCTCTCCGAGGATGTTGCCCCCGACGATCATGACGGCCCCGACTTCGCTGATCACCGCTCCGAAGCCAGCCGCGACGGCCGCCACGAGCGACCCCCTGACCTCTCGCAGGTGAAGCAGGAGAGCCTGGAGCCGTGTAGCACCAAGGCCCCTGGCCTGAAGCCGGACATCGGCCGGAACGGCGGCCACGGCGGCGAGCGTCACGGCGGCGATATAGGGTCCCGCCAGCACGATTTGGGCAAGAACGATGGCGGTCGGGCGGTACAGAAGCTCGAGCGGCCCCAGGGGCCCGGTCCGCGACAGCAGCAGG
>JAZDDE010000335.1:0-2875 GCA_036679495.1 Gemmatimonadota bacterium
AAGGGCGATGTGCTCACGACCGCGAAGGAGTACTTCGACAGCCCCGAGGGCCTGGGCTTCATGGAGGTTGCCGTCCAAGGGGAGGACGGCCTGCTCCATGTCGTGGACCGAGAGGAAGTTGCCGAGACGACGCCGCGCCAGTTCCGCGTCGGCCTGCATTCCAGCGGCGATGGTTGTCAGGCCGTGCAAACAATCATCGTCGTGGGCTCGAAGACGGCGGAGGAAGCCACCCAGAGGGGCCGCGTCTTCTTTCGTTCTCGCTGCCAGGGCGAGTGGAGGCGGAGTCGGCATCTAAGCGTTCAGGAGATGCCGGACGGCCAAGTCCAGACGGTCCCGGTCGAAGAAGCCTGAAGCGCCCACAAGCCCGTCAGCCCCGGCGTCACCAGCACCGCCCACCCCGCACGCCGTCGCCTATGCCGCACCCGCCCCCTCGCGCAGCAGCACCAGGCCACGAGCGCGCCAGCTACCGGCCACGAGCTGTACCTCGCACTGGTCGTCCCGTGCGCGCCGTGAACACCGCGACACCAGCTTCCGGGTTCAAGCTGCGTCGCTGTCTAGAATCTCAGTGTACGACTCCGTGGTTGGTCTGGGCACACGCCTGGCAGATGCAGTCGCCATTCATCCAGCCATGAGGCTTCCGCTCGCCGCACTCGAAGCAGGTACGGAAGTAGCTCGGATCTTCAAGAAGACCGGCCGCCGATTCTCGAATCGTAGACTTCGACGCCGTACCCGGAAGGGTCTTCGCAACCTCCCAGGTGTGGATCGGAGTGCTCGGTCCATCCCACCGAATCTCGTGGACGAGGATCTGGACTTCCGTCTGTGTCCTTTCGACTCGAACGAATTCCTTCAGAAGCTCAGTGTCAGTCATGCTTTCCTTTTCGGAGGGCCCGGTGCGGGCTGTTCCTGTGCCACGAGGTGCTGGTCACGAACCCAGAAGCGCAGTAGCACCTCGAAGAACGCGCTCCTGGATAGCCCCATTCTCTCTCGCTCACGATCAAGGATTGCAAGGCCCTCCTCGGTGAGACTCACGTTAATCCGTTCTCTGGCCACGTTTCTCCCCTCCGCATCCGCGCCATTTCTCTTTCGGTTTGCCTTTTAGATGAAGGGCACCTTGAGGTTGTACCGCCCCAGAGCCTCCACAATCTTGCGGCTCTGCTCGACCGTGAACTCGTTCCGGGCGTCGAAGCGGTTGGCGGGCAGTCCGGCCCACTTGTCGATGACCGCTAGGAAGGCCCCGAAGGCGGTTTGCTGGAGCGTCCGGTGGCTGCGGAGGATCTCATCGGCGAACGCCTCCACGTCGAAGCCCATCTCATTGACGGCGCTCGCCAGATTCCGCGCTGCCTCGCGTGCTCGTTCCTCGCGTTCGTTCATTCCGCCGTCTCGCATTCACTCGACCTGCCCAGGATGTGATCGACGGCCTTCTGGGCCTGGGCACCGGCGAAGACGACCAGCTTCTTGTCGTTCCGCAGCGCGTTGAGCCAGCTTGCGACGTAGGCGGCGGAGTTGTCCATGAGGCCCTCGGCGTCGATCCCCGCCTCGGCGGCTAGGAAGGCCGCGCCCATCTCGGCGACAAGCTCCTCCTGGCTGTACTCATGACTCGCGTACCTGATGGGGTTGGTGATACCGGGGCGAGGAAGCCGGGACTCGTGTCCTGTGGAGTGGGCCATCTCATGGAAGAGCGTCGCGTAGTAGTGCGCCTCGCTGTCGAAGGTCTCCGGCCTCGGCGTGTGGATCGAGTCCGTGGAAGGGCGGTAGTATGCAGCGCAGCGACCATCCTCCGAGATCGACGGCGGCTCTGGGTACGAGGCAACGATCAGCTCGGCAGTTTCGATGGGGTTGAAAGGCTCGGGCTCTTCTTGCTCGGCTTCCAGCCGCGCGTGGCTGATGCCGTCACACTGCTCGACGTTGAACACGGAGAAGTAGCGGACTAGCGGGATCTTCTGGGTCTCGGTCTCGCCGGTCTCGGGATCTATGCTGGAGCGCTCGATCCATTTCCAGAAAATGGCCGGTGTCGAGCGCTCGGCCTTGCGCACGTTGCCACCAAGGGCCTTCGCCTGCTTGAACGTCAGCCAGTAGCGCGACGTGAAGCCCAGGCACCCGAGCAGGAAGACGTTCACGCCGCGATACGCCTTGCCGGTGATGAGGTTGCGAGGCGCGCCGCCAGCCGTCGTCCAGGGCCTCTGCCAGGGGACGGTGCCTTGCTCCAGCTTCTCCAGAATTCGATCCGTGACGATTTCGTAAACGCTCTTGCCCAACCCATCAGCTCCGTCCCCTCCGAAGTTGATATAGGGCTTATCGGTATTAGTCGTGTGTAACTTAAGCATACGATTGACTCGGCAGGTGGTGCGCAGGCGGCTGACAAGTTCGAGGGGGCGGCGATCAGCCAGTCCGCTTCGGCAAAGGACGGAATGCACGGCGACCAAGCTGGGTTCGAGGGCTCGTCCGCGCAGCACGGTGGCACCACGAACGGGGTTGAGGGCTCTAAGGCACGGTGAGAATCCCGGCTGATATGGCCGCCGTCGCCCGGTCCTGTGGAGCACGCGCAGGGTCTAGCAGGCTGCGGAAAAACCCCGTGCACGGCATTGAATCGGGTGGTACATGCCTGAGCGGGGGTAGAGAGATGCGCGGAACTGATCGAGACCAGTCCACGATGTTCAGCTACGTGTCACCGGAAGCCCGGATTCCGGCCGATCATCCTCTCCGCGCGACGCGGGAGATGGCGAACCGGGCACTCGTGCGGCTCGATCGAAGGTTTCGGAGCCTGTACTCGCGGACTGGGCGTCCGTCGATTCCGCCGGAGCAGCTGCTACGGGCGTTGCTCCTGCAGGTGCTCTACACGGTTCGCAGCGAGCGGATGCTGATGGAGCAGCTCGAG
>JAZDDE010000336.1:0-6065 GCA_036679495.1 Gemmatimonadota bacterium
GCGTGGACGCGTCCCCCTGTGAGCCGGTACACGATCCAGCTATCGACCGTGCCGAAGATCAGATCCCCCGCCTCGGCCCGGGAGAGCCAGTCGGGATTCCGATCCAACAGCCATTCGATTTTCGTGGCCGAAAAATACGGATCCACCACCAAGCCGGTTCGGGCGCGGATCAGCGCTTCGTCAGGGGTTCCTCGTAGAGCCTCGCAGCGCGCCGAAGTCCGACGATCCTGCCACACGATGGCAGGTCCGGCGGGGACGCCGGTGTGTCGATCCCACACGATCGTTGTTTCGCGCTGATTGGTGATTCCAACGCCCACCAGCCGATCTGGACCGAGGCTGGCCCTCTCGAGCGCTTCTCTGATCGTGCGGCGCACCGACTCCCAGATTTCCTCGGCGTTGTGCTCGACCTCACCGGGAGAGGGAAAATACTGCGGAAACTCGCTGTAGGAGGAACCGAGCAACCGGCCATCGTGCCCGATGACCAGCGCCCGCGAGCCGGTCGTTCCCTGATCGATGGCCAGGACAGCAGTCACGTCGACTCCAGTCTCCCGAATTCGTAATAGACGCCGAATCGTCGAAACAGATCCAAGAGGAGGTGGACCGGTAGCCCCATGACGTTGTAGAAGTCGCCTTCCACTCGCCTCACCAGAGCGGCACCAAACCCTTGAATTCCATACGCTCCCGCCTTGTCCAGGGGCTCGCCAGAGGCAACGTATTTTCGGATCTCAGCCTCGGCAAGCGACCGGAACCACACCTCCGTGCGGTCGGTTGCACTCTCCGTTCGACCCTCTGACAGTACGGCCAAGCCGGTCACGACGGCGTGGCTGCGTCCTGACATTTGGAGGAGCATACGCACGGCGTCTTCTTCATCCGTGGGCTTTCCCAAGATGTGGCCGTCAACAAGAACCATCGTGTCGGCCGCGATCACGATCTCGCCCCTCTCCGGCGCTGCGGCAGCCGCCTTTTCTCGCGCCAGACGCTCACAAGTATCCTCGGCTCGCTCCTCGGCCAGTGCCGTCTCCTCGATGTTCGTGACCCGCACTTCAAACTCCAGGCCGAGCTGCCGGAACAGCGCCTGGCGGCGCGGAGATCCCGATGCCAGTACAAGGCGCCCTTTCATCGATCGATGACCAGGGTGACGGGACCGTCGTTCTCCAGCCTCACGTTCATGGCGGCACCGAACTCGCCGCTGGCGATCGGGACGGACCCGGCCCGGCACCGGTCCAGGAACCTGCTGTAGAGATCGCGCGCAACGTCCGGCGGTGCCGCCTTGCCGAATGAAGGACGCCGCCCACGCGTGACGTCCCCGTAGAGAGTAAACTGAGACACGATCAACATCTCTCCTCCTACCTGAGTCAAATCTCTGTCCATCCGTCCTTCCTCGTCTGCAAAGAGCCGCAGCGTGAGCAGCTTATCAGCCATCCAGATCAGCGTGTCGTTTGCGTCGCTCTCCGCGAAACCCACCAGTACCACCAAGCCATGGCCGATCTCACCGACAACGCGGCCGTCAACGGATACCGACGCACACCGAACTCGCTGAACCACGGTCCTCATCAGACTCGCTCCGCTGGGGCATTATCCACGCGTGCTGGACTCCACATCGTAGCTCACACCTTCCGATCGCGGCGGTCAACTATCCTATTTTTTGCTTTTTCCACCAGGTTTCCACAACCTTTCCACGCCACGTTTTTCGCAAAAATTGCAAATCTGGTCTAAGAGCGTCGCTGGTTCGCGAGTGCGTCCTTCGAGGCGGTGGCGAACCGAAGTGATCAGGCTAGTGACCCAGAGTGCTTAGTGGGAGAGAAATATAAAGATCGGCGGAGTAGCGGGAGAGCAGACGGAAAGTTCCTAGATGTACTCAACCCCTGCCACTCCGAAGAGTATCAGGGGTTGAGGAAGGACTTATTTTTCGCACCATCGCGTCCTTCTCGGTCGGTTGCGCTCACCTTCCAAGAATCAACGAGCCTGGTTCCAATCCCGGTTAGCTTTGTGACCTCCAGCCCTCCGAAGAGTGCCTTCCGTCCCATCCGGGGACCCATTGTCGCGAATCCGGTGCAGCAGTTTTTCCGGCTTCGCTGGTGCCTCCTTCGTAGCACACACACATAATAATAATTATTTTTTGAAATGCAAGACGCCAGGACCTCGAGGCGGTGTTTTTTGAAAAATTGGGTTTGAGAGTACTTATGAGACAATGGAATTCAGATGACATTCGTCTCGGTTAGGTGGACGTGGGGGGCGTACGGAGATAGAAACAGGGTCGGGATTTGAGCAGAGTTTGAGCAGAGTCGGGCTCAAGTCGCAGCCACGGAAGGGCATCTAGTGACCAGAGACAACGAGGACGCGCCGGAAGGGTGGGTGGCCGGCATGTCGCCGGATGAGTTTCGGGAGGCCTCCGCCAGGGTCGCAGATTGGATCGCCGGCTACAGGAGTAACGTGGCTGACTATCCTGTGACTCCGGACGTGAATCCAGGGGACATCGCCGCCCTCCTACCCGCGCACGCGCCCGAAGCGCCAGAGAGCATGAGCGCTATCCTGGCCGACCTGGAGGACACGATTCTTCCGGGGCTCACACACTGGTACCACCCGGGCTTCATGGCTTACTTCGGCAGCTCGGCATCCGCTCCGGGCATTCTGGCCGAGTTTGTCACCGCGGCACTCAACGTGAACGCGATGCTGTGGCGTACATCGCCAGCGGCTACCGAACTTGAACTTCGAGTTGTGGAATGGGTGTGCGAATTCGTGGGCCTTCCAGGCGACTTCTCCGGTGTGATCCTGGACACGGCGTCAAACAGCACCTTCACGGCGCTGACCGCCGCCCGCCACCGGGCCGACCCTGAGATCAGGGAGAGAGGGCTTGCGGGCCGCGCCGAGCTGGGCGCTCTCACGGTCTACGTATCGGAGCACGCGCACTCCTCACAGGACCGGGCGGTGATAGCGGCCGGAATCGGTCTCCAGCACCTTCGACGTGTCCCGGCTGATGAGGACTACGCCATGCGGCCCGATGAGTTGGCGCGACTGATCCGAGCGGACCGCGAGGCCGGGTGCATCCCCATTATGGTGTCCGGCACCATCGGTACGACGTCGAGTACGGCTGTGGACCCCTGCGAGGAGCTGGCGGAGATCTGCGAGCGGGAGGACGTGTGGTTTCACGTGGACTCGGCGTACGCAGGCCCGGCAGCGTCGCTACCGGAGCTTCGCCGGGAATTCCGCGGCTGGGAACGTGCCGATTCCATCGTCTTGAATCCACACAAATGGATGTTTACGCCCATGGATTGCTCGGTCCTCGTATACCGGGATCCCGAAGCGATTCGGGCGGCGCTCGCACTTACGCCTGAGTATCTCAGCTCCGATTTCGAAGCGCTGGACCTGATGGACTACGGACTCGCCCTGGGACGACGGTTTCGGGCGCTCAAGCTTTGGTTCATCTTTCGTCACTTCGGAGCGGAAGGTCTACGCCAGCGTTTCCGGTACCATATCGGATTGGCTCAGGATCTGGTGAGCTGGCTGGATGCGGATCCCAGGTTCGACCTCTTGGGGTCGGCAAAGTTTGCGACTGTATGTCTTACCGCGATCCCACCGAGCGGCGAGGATCCATACGAATGGAACCGGCGGCTAATGGCGGCCGTAAACGAACACCGCAAGGTCTTTCTGTCCCATACGGTGCTGGACGGCCGGTACGTGATCCGTGTCTCGATCAGCAATGAGACCGTGCGACAGGAGACCGTGCGCCAAGCTTTCGATCTACTTTGTGAGGAACACGACCGGATGTGCGCGAAAGGAATTGAGTCATGATACAGGCCGGCGAAGCGGCGCCTGATTTTGCACTGGAGACGGACGGGGGTGGCTCCATCCGCCTCAGTGACCTGCACGGGAAGCGGGTCATCTTGTTTTTTTACCCTAAGGACGACACCAGCGGCTGTACGAAGGAGGCGTGCGGATTCCGGGACAGCCAGGTCCGGTTCGAGGCCGGCAACGCGGTCGTGCTCGGGATCAGCCCGGATGGCGTGGCCTCTCACGACAAGTTCAGGGACAAGTTCGACCTAAACTTTCCTCTCCTGGCCGATCCCGGGCACGCGATAGCAGACGCGTACGGCGTATGGGGAAAGAAGAAGATGTACGGCCGGGAGTATGAGGGAGTGTTTCGGACGACGTTCGTCATCGATCCGGGCGGTACGGTGGAACGCGTTTATGATAAGGTCAAGCCTGAGAATCACGCCGAGGAGATTCTGGAGCATCTGGCGGCAGCTCCGTGCTGAGCGGCGTACTGCCCGGAGTGGCGGTCTCAGCGATAGTGGTGGCGCTGGCCCTGTCAGCCACACAGGAAGTCGCCGTCGTTCCGGCGAATCAGGAAGAGGTTCTGAGCCGGGCCGATCAGGCCCGCGCCAAAGGGGACTCGGCGGCGCCGATTCGGATGGTCGAAGTCTCCGACTTCGAATGCCCGTTCTGCGCTGACTTCTACCGCGAGACCTTACCGTCCCTTCAGCGCGAGTACATCCAGACGGGCAAGATACAGTACGTATGGGTGGCCTTCCCCAATCCGAATCACTTGCGCGCCTGGACGGCCGTCGAGGCCGGATACTGTGCGGGCGCAGCCGGCAAGTTCTGGGAGATGCACGACATGTTGTTCGACCGGCAGTCCGCCTGGACGGTACTACCAGATCCGCCAGCCGTGTTCGCCGGCTATGCGGAGGAAATAGGGATTGAAGGCGAGTCATTCGCCCGCTGCCTTCGAGAAGACCTCACGGCCCCCCTACAGGTCTCGGATCTACAGAACATCGTCCGAGGAGGCATCGAGAGCACGCCATTTTTTGTGATTGGGGACAGCGTGGCGATCAGCGGGGCCGCTCCGTTCGAGGACTTCGCGGCGGCGATTGACACGCTGCTGGTGCTGCGCGGGGAGTAACCACAGGCGGGACTACGTTGGGCCGAAGAAACTACCGAACGATCACGCTCGTCTGTTCGAGAGTGTTCTGAACCCTGACCTCTATATCCTCACCCGGGCTGGCCAGAAGCGGCTCCGACTCGAACGTGTCGCGCGTGCCGACCGGATCCACGAGTATGCGAAGATCCCGGAACGGCGGCTGAAGCTGAATGGGCAGTTTGAAGGAAGATTCGGCATTGGTCACGACCATGCCCAGGTGGAATCGCTCGGTAATCCGGATGGCGTAGATGTTGACGTCCAGCGTACTCCGGTTCTGGACAATGACATGAGTTTGCAGAGACTCGGCGCCTCCGGCGACAGGATCAGCGCCTACGTCTACTCCACGCGAGCCACAGCTGGTCGCCGCTGAGGCCAACGCCCCCGCGGCGACCAGCCCGACGAGACTTCTTAGCACCCTACCCACCTACTGACGCGCCAGCGTCTCGTTGGTCGGGATCGGGAACTCGTCGTGCACGGTGTGCCCCGCCACGTCCAGCGGTAGATCGCCTAGCTTTCCGTACCTCCGCAGGTCGATCCAGCGGTGCCCGCCCTCGAGCAGCAACGAATAACGCTTCTGCTTGAGCAGCTCATCCAGAATGTTCGTGGCGTCCAGATCCATGCGTGGATCGAGTCCGCCCGCGGTCGTCCGGATGAAATTGATGTCCGTTGTCGCCGCCGGAATGTCGCCCAGACCGACGTTTGCCTCGGCCCGCAGCAGGATTAGCTCCTCGTTCCGGATAATCGGAAGGAACGCAGACAGGCTCTCATAGATGGCGAAGCCTTGGTCGGTGGTGATGCCTCCCAAAGTGCGCTCGTCCACCGTAACGATCTTGGACAGTCGAGCGTCCGGTTCTCCGCCGGCCTGCAGGTCCGCATCCGCCACGATCGACGGGTGGGCCAGGATGTTTCGGCCGCTCGTCGCCTCGAACAGGGGGTTCGTGGTGCCGCCTGACTGCGTTCCGTATTCGTGATACACACCCGTGCTCAGATCGCCGGCGTCGTCGACGAACGACCCCGACAGAGACGTCAGGGCGGCCGAGAAGTTACCCATGTACACGTCCACACGGGCCTTGAGCGCGCGATTAAACGTCACGAATGAGGTAGGATCGTCGAATCCGGCGAACCCGGCTGACAGAGTGAACGG
>JAZDDE010000337.1:0-11032 GCA_036679495.1 Gemmatimonadota bacterium
CATTTCTTCGAAAGCTTTCCACATCCCAATCAGGCCCGTCCCGCCGCCAGTGGGATAGAGGATGACATCCGGCAGGCACAAAGCCGCGTTTGCATCCCCCGAATCCGCAGCCATGTCGAAGGCGAGTTCGTATCCCATCGTTTTCTTGCCTTCAATGCGGAAGGGCTCCTTCAGCGTGGACAAGTCGAACCAGCCGAATCGCTCACAGCCGGCCCGGACGAGCTTGCCGCAGTCGCTGATCAGTCCGTTTACGAGATAGGTATGCGCGCCGGCCGCCGCCGATTCGATGATGTTGGCGGGCGGCGTGTCTTCGGGCACGAATAGAAAGCATTCCAAGCCGGCTTGGGCCGCATACGAGGCCGCGGCGCCCGCTGCGTTGCCGGCTGAAGGAAGAGCCACCGACGTAGCGCCCAGCGCAGCAGCCCGGGTGATCGCCGCCGACATCCCGCGGGCCTTGAAGCTTCCGGTTGGATTGAGAGCCTCATCCTTGATGAACAGGTTCTCGAAGACTTCGAACTGTGCGCGGCGCCGGCAGCGGAGGAGGGGCGTACCGCCTTCCCCGAGGGATATCGCCTCGGACGAATCGTTCACCGGGAGGACGTCGTGAAACCTCCACAGCGACTTGAGCGAGCGTGTCTGTACGGTGGCGGGAGTAAACGCTGCCGCTATTGCTGCCAGATCATAGCCGACCAGCAGCGGCTTTCCGCACTCTCCGCACAGGTTCTGAAGACAGCCTGGGTCGTGAGCGGTCCCACAGGCGGAGCATTCAAGTGACGTATGCATTCTCTTCCCAGATTCGAGACGAGTGACCAGTGACCAGCGCCGGTGTTCAGGCGAGCGATCCGGAGTAGCGCTTTCTGAGAGATTTTAGTAGTTGCGGTGTCACCGCTTCTCCCGTTTCAATCAGATGTTTCAGCCCTATCAAGTGATCTGCGGCCTGTCGCTCCATCGCGCGCCTGAGAGGTAAGAAGCGAATGAGACCTTTCATGGTGTACCTAATCGATATGGTCGCGGTGGCCGCTCCATTGGTGCCCCCCACGCGACAGTCCGCCGAGAGACTACCTATTGGAACGCCTGTGGCCCGAGTCACTTCCATGACATAGCGTGAGCCGTCCTCCCAATCGGTTATTTTCTCATCAACTACCTGTTTAGGGCTTATCTCACAACGACGTTCAGTCCCGATGCCTTCCTGGGTGGTTCCGGTTAGATAGGACTTCGGAACACCCGCTACGTAGTCCTGCACGTTGCCGAACTGCGACCACACGCTCCAGACCTTGTCGCGGGTTGCTTGAATCTCGATTCCCGCGCCCACTGCGTTCTCTCTAGCACTCATGATTTATAGCTCTCGATTTCTGTTAGTGAATCGCGGCGTTGACCATTCGTCCACGGCCACCTCTGCGTGAGCCTGCCAGTACGTCATGGTCATACTGATCGCCGCCTGCAGCCGCCGCAGCCGATCGCGGTTCAGAGTGTCGCTGAGGACTGCGGCCTGCTGAAGCCGCCCCAGCATTTCTCGACCCTGCTCCGATCGTACTGAGACGATCGATCGATAGCGGCTCGCCAGGCGAGGGTACTTCCTGATCAACTCCAGCAGGTCCTTGTAAAAAAATCCGTAGCGCACCTGAAAGCCGGCAAACCACTCTATGAGCGTCATGTAGCCGATCAGATCCTGCGGACCGCGGTCATGCGGGCCGACCTGCTCCGAGCTCTCTTGCAGCATCTGATCGAAAATAGCTTCCACGAGCGACTCGATCGTTGGAAAGTGGTAGGTGAGATTTCCGTTGCTGATGGCGAGGGCCGCAGAGATGTCCCGTGACCGAACGTTCGTAACCCCGTTCTCGTTGAACAATTGCCGGGCCGTTTCGATGATCCGGGCTCTAGTGGTTACGTGGCCTGTGGATTCTTGTTTAGTGCGCATGCACTAGATTAGTGCGTTCGCACTAATAAGTCAAGCCCGCTGGTTTTGGGCTGCCTAACTATGCGAGGGCGATGAGGATCCAGCCGGCCACTACGAGATCAAACGCGGCGCAGGCGGGTGGGAACCATGCCGCGACCTTTGTGCGTACAAGACGCAGGTCGTGCAGCCAGTCCCACAAGCCGTGTAGTGCGTAGCCGGCTCCGAGCCACACGATAGAGCCGGTTACGCCCATGTAGGCGAGGACCAGGACTGCGGCGGCCAGGGCGAGCTCGGATGCCGCTGTCGCCGGAGAGGACTTCTGGGCCAGAAGCGCACTCGGATAGACGCTGGCGGTAAGAGCCAGAAAGAGCGCCAGGGCCAACTGTCCGGTGTCCGCCAGTGGTCCGTGGACTGAAGCCATGGCTACGGCCGCCGCAGTCCCGCCCAGCAGCACAGGTCGCAGCTTCACTTGCTCATTTACGATAGCTCATGGTGTCTCTGTGCGGTGTGGTCCGAGCAACTGCGTGTAGAACAGGCGGCGTCCGTAATGCCCCCGAGGACTCAGCCCAGACGCCTCAGCCTTGCCGATGAGCGAGGAACGCCGGATGAAGTCGGGATCCGGCAGACCCTCCGTCACCGCTAAGATCCCGTCCTCGCGCAACACGCGAGAGTAGTCAGCCAGGGCCGCGAGGCGGTCCGGAATCTCGCCGAGCACGTGCGACATGTAGATGCGATCGAACGATCCGGCCCGGAATGGCAGATTCGAGCCGCTTGCGCACACAAGTGACGGGGTTAGGTCGCCCAGTCGTGCTCGAAGCCTCCGCAGCATGCCCATCTGAATGTCGAGACAGACGAGCATTCCCGCCGGGCCGATGGCTGCAAGCGCGCCACGGGTCAGATAACCGTCGCCCGGCCCGATCTCGAGAGTCGTTAGGCCAGGCTCGAGGCTGTGCCTATCTGCAGCAGCGGTGGGTGTGAACCACCACCTCCAGCGAGCGGAAAGAAGCGGAGCGAGTCGAACCGGGTAGGGAGCGGGGCGGCGGCGCCGAGCAAATAGATATACCGAAGTCAGGACGACTATGGAGGCGACCGCGACCAATGCTGCGATCCCTAAGCGCACCTGCGCTACCGCTCCAGGTGGATCGGCACCACGCTCAGGCCTCGGGCAGCGCCGAGCGATTCCAGATAGCGGTCCATCGTGCCGTGGTGGCCCATGAGGAAGCGAGACACGAAGCGGAATAGCGGACTGTGAACCTGCCCGTCCTCTGTGATCGTCACCCGTGTACCGTCCCCGCTCTCCACAAGCTCATACGTCCAGGTTCCCCCGAAAGGCATTTCGTCATCCAGGATTCGGGTGACAAGGCGCGATGGAGGGTTCTCTTCGATCACTTCAATCGGAAGTTCGCCGCTCGTCTGCACGTGCTTCCAGGCTTCGTGACCTTCATGGTCTGGGAGTCGCTCGCTGCTGCGCACGTCCGGCCACCAACTCGAGTAGGCCTGAAAATCCCTGATCAGTGACCAGACGGTGTCGGCGGGTAGGCGGAGGTCTACGTAGCTGGTTGCTGAGTGGTTTTCTGGTAGCAGGCCCCCGACTCCAACCGGGACAATGACGAGCAGCGAGAGGGCGCCGAGCACCCAGAAAATCCACCGTTTTCGCAATTCTCAGCCCCTTCCAGACGGATGGTAAGGTTCACGCTCTCTGTGTCAGTAAGGCTTCCGGGGTCTCGTTCGTTCGAATCGACTCCGCTGCCAGTTCCACGGCCTCGAGAATCTTGGTATAGCCAGTGCAGCGGCACAGATTGCCGGACAGCGCCTGTTTGATTTCATGGCGAGTGGGCCGGTCGTTTTCCTCCAGTAGGCCGTACGCGCTGCACAAGATGCCGGGAGTGCAAAACCCGCACTGCGCGGCTCCCGTCAGATCGAACGCGTCCTGCAGCGGATGTGGATCCGCACCTTCAGCCAGGCCCTCAACTGTCCGTATTTCGTGACCGACGGCCTCCTGCACCGGGAGGATGCATGAGAGAATCGCTTCGCCGTCGAGCAAGACGGTGCAGGCACCGCAGTCTCCCTTATCGCACCCCTGCTTGGAGCCGGTAAGTCCGAGACCGTATCGCAGAGTCTCCAGTAGGGTGAAGTGAGACGGCACGCCGACTTCGGCAATGTCACCATTCACTTGAAGACGAACAATTTCTTTCATGCCAATCTATTCTTAGTTGCGGAGCGGTTGGCAGCGTCGTCGTTAGAGTATATGAACATACCCGGCAGATACGTATAGCACGGTCTTTCCGCGAGCACCGGCAGGGTGCTGGCACTTCCGCCTTTTCATCGTGTAGGCAGCGCGCATGAACATATTACGGACCAGATACTCGAAAGCGATCGGTCGGCTTCCGCTGGGAATTCTAGTGCTCGCGGCGGTCGGGACGGGACTGTTCTCTCCCAGCGGGATCGCCGCGCAAGAAATAGACGCGACCGCGCCGGGTTTGGTCATCGATCGGTGGTTGGTGTCGGACCCGATCGCGCTTGACTCGATCGACAAATCGGGAGCGGCCAAGCTCCTGTCGGGCAGCGGTGAGTTCGGCGTCCTCCCCAGGCGCGGAGAGGAGATTGCAGGCACTCGCTGGACGCTTGTGCGAGCGGACTCGGACTCGGCCCTCCGACTGGATTCGCTCGAAGGGTACGTCGTGGAGCCCGCCGCGTCCGGTCCTTTCGCCGCGGCGCGCGACAGCATCGGGGCTCCGTACGCAATGTTCGCGCACACCTACGTGCGATCGCCCGACGACCGCAACGTCGTGCTCAACTGGCTAACACGCAGCTGCTCCCTGATAAACCTCCGCCTGAACGGAAGCCATGTCTACAGCCAAGTAGGGGTCCACGGTGACGGTCTGGGCGATTCGGATCAGCTACTTGGCGCCGAAGTACGGCTCGCCGCAGGCTGGAATACCTTGCTCGCGCGTGTCCAGGTGCCCGAATCGGGCGAGAAGACTCCTGGTGACTGCGGATCTCTAGAAATTCAAGTTCGATCGACCCCGGACGGCACGCTGAACGGAATTCGTGTGCAGGCCTCCCGTCCGCCCGGTCAGGTTCGGACGGGCCCGGAGCCTTGGGTCATAGTCTCTCGCTACTCCAATCCCAGACCCACCTGGAGAGCGGATAGGGTCACGATGAACGTGCCTGTGGTTCTGACATCGTGGAGCCGAGCGGTCTTGGACAGCGTCCGGGTCCGGATTCGCGGCCCGGAAACCGACCTTCGAACGACGCTTCAGGAGTTGCGTGTAGGCCAGCCCGATACTGTCTTCATGCGTTTTCCGTTTGACGAACTGGCCGAGCTAGCCAAGCCCGGCGCGATCCGTATCGAGGCCAGGTGGAAGGACGAGAAGATCGAGGAGCGGCCGACCATCCACTCGGAGCGGTTGGAGAGCCCGCTGACGGGCTTGCTGAGGCTTGAGGGTTGGGTCTCGGGAGGGCCGGATGAGCCAATCGAGGGAATAGCCGAGCTGGCGCTGAAATTGCCGGATGAGGCGGGAATGAGCGTTTGGGGTAAGTGGACGATCCCTGGTGAACTGTCCGGCAGGCGTCTGATTCTCTCAGCGGCGATGGCAGCGGCCGACTACCGGATCAACGGCGAGGCAGTGCCTGAAGGAGCGTCGGCTGAGATCACATTGTGTGAGAATTGTATTGCCGGCTCGGCGATTGAGATCTCGGCGGTGTCGGCAGCGGCGTGGACGGGTTTTCCTTCGGTGCTCGTTCAGTGAAACACCCGTTTAAGTCGGTAACCCAGCTGCGGGCATCGGCCGCGGTTTCTCTCGTCAGCGCCGTAACTTTCTTCGCCTGCGGGGGAGTCGGCATGTCACCCGGCGGCTCGACATCCGGCGGCACCCAGCCCCCGGCCAACGCTGAACCTGAGCGGACCTCGCAGACATCAGTGTCGCTCGCGTGCGGCCCGGCTGAGTACGTGGCAGACCTTCCGAGCGAGCTTGTGGAGGCCTCCGGGATCGTGCGCGACCCGCTTGATCGTGGGCTCTCCTGGCTTCATAACGACAGTGGGAACGCACCGATACTGTTCGCCGTGGACACGGCCGGTACGCTTCGCGGGAGCGTCCGGCTGACAGGCGCCTTGCTTCTTGATGCCGAAGATCTGGCGTTGGCCCGCTGCGACAACGGTTGGTGCCTGTACGTGGGTGACGTGGGCGACAACTTTGCGCAGCGCTCCACGGTGTTCGTGCATCGGGTCGCACTACCGGAACTGACGACTGGCGGGGACGAAATCGAGGTCGCAATCGAAGAGACGTTCGTGCTTCGGTATCCGGACGGCGCGGACGATGTTGAGTCCCTTGTCGTCGATTCCGAGCGGGGCGAGTTGCTTCTGTTCACCAAGGGGCGTCGCGGCACGTCAGTTCTGCTCGCAACCACACTGGACGAACTCGCGGCAGCGGATGGAAGTGCGGTGACCCTTCGAAGCGTGGGGACGGTCCCGGTGGAGATCCAAGCCAGTGCCCAGTGGATCACGGCCGCAGACCTTTCGCCGAACGGAAACTGGCTGGCGCTTCGAAGCTACGAGTCTCTCCACATGTTCCCCTGGGCGGGCGCCGAGGCGTTTGATCCGGAGCAGCCACCCGCCACGACGTCGCTAGGGACGCCGCCTGAACCGCAGGGCGAAGGAATCAGCTTCGCGCCCGATGGCCGGACATTGTACCTGGCCAGCGAGGCGAGAGCGGGCGAAAGCCAGCGACTCAGCCGCATCAGGTGCACGGGACCAGGCCCCGGTGCGACGGGTTCCGAATAGAGTAGCCGTACGCGGGAGTAACTTACACACTGTCGCCGGCCCGGGATTCGGCGGGCGACTCACCCTGTGGGGCCGGCCGTGCCGGAGGTTCGCGGTCGAGACCTAGCGGATCTTTGACGATTCGACGGGGATCAGCGTCCTCGAGTTCCCTCTGAATCTGATTCAGGCTGCGCCGAAACTCCCGCATCGCATGACCTAGTGAGCGGGCAATTTCGGGGAGCCGATTCGGCCCGAAAAAGATCAGGATGATCACGCCGATTACCAACATCTCGGTTAGGCCGAGATTCCCTATTCCCATGTGTCCTGCTCGTCAGCGCGCGAAAGCTTGAAGCGCTTCTTCACCGTAGAACATGGTAACATACCGCGCCTGAATCGGCGTCACGCGCCTAACAGCCCAGACGAGGTGCACCTCGTTGGGTACGGCCGGCGTTCGACGGAGGCGCATTCCGCACTCCCTCGTCAACCTGTCGCCCTTTCGAAGATTGCACTTGCTGCACGCCGTGACCACGTTGAGCCAGCCGTTGTCTCCACCACGCGAAATCGGCAGCACATGGTCTCGCGTTAGCGACTCCCGGTATCCAAGCTGGGACTTCTTGCGGCCACAGTACTGGCAGCGGTACTCGTCGCGCGCGAAAAGAAAGGTATTCGTGACCTGTCTGCGAAAGCGGCGGGGAACGTGGATAAAGCGACCCAGACGAATGACTACTGGAGCAGGAAAAGACAGGCTTTCCGAGCGGTACGTTCGCTCAGGATCCACCTCGAGAGCATCGGCTTTTCGGTCAATTACGAGACGCAGAGCCCTCCTGACCGGCAGTATGGTCAGCGGCTCGTACGAAGCATTAAGTGCAAGACACCCCATGATTCTCGTCCTCTCCTCCGACAACCGGCCCTGAGTTTGGCGGGTCCGGGTCGGAGCGTCAAGCAAATCGGATGAATCGTACAATCGCACAATCAAGACCAGCAGCCCCAGAATCAGCGGCGGCATTCTGTCACGTAGCGCTGCCGCGACCGGTTCTCCAGACCTTTGCGTACGGCCTTCCGGCTGAATTTCGCGGCATGGCGAGGCCGGGAATGCGTGTCCGGGTACCGTTCGGCCAGAGGCGAGCGGTCGGTTGTATTGAGCGAATCTCTGGTGAAAGCGGGCGGCGCTCGGTTCGAAATGTCCTGGAGCTGTTGGACGACAAGCCCGTCTTCTCACCGCACCTCTTGCAGCTTGCCCGTTGGGTGGCCGATTACTACGCGGCTCCATTCGGGCTCGTCCTGCGCTCTGCACTGCCTCCGGGTCTGCTCGGAGCGGCTCCCAAGGATGACCCGCGCCGCCGGGTTAAGGTGGTCGAGCTCACAGCGGAGCTTCCAACGCTCTTGGCCCGGGAAGAGGCGTTTGGCAGGGCTACGCGGCAGCAGGCCCTATATGAGCAGCTTGAAGCCATGGGCGGAGAATGCAGCCTGGTGCATGCTCAGAAGGTGCTGGGATTCGGCCGCGGCGTCGTCGATGGGCTGGTTGCCCGCGACTTGGCCCGAATTTCCGATGCCGTAATCAGTCGGGACCCGTTTGGAACCGGGGACATGCAGGTTGACGGATCTGATGGGGCCGGCGCCCGGATTTCCCCGTCCGAGGCTCAGCGGAGCGTCATTTCCGGACTTTCCGCACTCGGAGCAGAGGCTCAGCCGGGAGTCGCCTTGCTGCGCGGTGTCACCGGATCGGGTAAAACGCTCGTCTATCTAGAACTGCTGGAGGAGGCGAGGCGACGCGGGCGCTCCGGTCTCGTTCTCGTTCCAGAGATCGCTCTGACTCCCCAGACGGTCCGTCGCTTCAGGGAGAGATTTGGCGACGACGTAGCCGTGCTTCACTCCGGATTATCGGCCGGTGAGCGTCACGATGAGTGGCTCGCGCTCCGGACGGGTAGAAAGCGGGTGGCGATCGGGACCCGGTCGGCAGTGTTCGCACCGGTGCCGAACCTGGGTCTCATTGTGCTGGATGAGGAACACGACGGGAGCTACAAGCAATCCGAGACCCCCCGATATCACGCGCGGGCCGTGGCCGCCATGCGGGCCAGGATCGAAGGGGCTCTGTGCGTGCTCGGGTCCGCCACGCCGTCGCTCGAGAGCTGGCACAACGCGCGAACGGGTCGCTACCGCCTGTTCGAGCTGCCGGATCGGGTGACCGAGCATTCGCTCCCGGCCGTCGAGCTGGTGGACCTGACGCAGGTGCGGAAGGCTGCTCTTGAAACGAGGGTCGAAGGGGAAGGGCCCCTCGTTCTGTCACCGCGACTTCGCGAGGCGCTAGCGGGCCGGCTTGATCGGTCCGAGCAATCGATCCTTCTCCTAAACCGGCGGGGCTACTCTACGTTTCTGCAGTGTCCCGAGTGCGGGTTCGTGTGGAGCTGCCCGAGCTGTAACGTCTCGCTGACATGGCACCGGAGGCGCGGCGTCCTCCTTTGCCACCACTGTGCACATGAGGCTCCCGGGCCATCCGCCTGCGGCCAGTGCGGGTCTGGCCAGATCGAGTTTAGCGGGATGGGAACTGAGCAGGTCGAGCGGCGCGTCGGTGAACTGTTCCCAGCGGCCCGGATTCTACGCATGGATGTAGACACGACAGGTGGCAAATGGGCACACAGAGAGATGCTCGAGCGGGTCCGGAGGCGGGAGGTGGACATTCTTCTTGGCACACAGATGATTGCCAAGGGATTGGATTTTCCGGGGGTGACGCTGGTCGGAGTGATCAACGCAGATGTCGGGCTGAATCTTCCTGATTTTCGGGCAACCGAGCGCACGTTTCAGCTCGTCTCGCAGGTAGCGGGTCGCGCGGGTCGAGGCGCGGGGGCGGGCCAGGTCATCGTCCAGACGATGCACCCCGGACATGCGGCCCTCAAGAGTGCTATCGATCATGACTATGAAGGTTTTGCGGAGGCCGAGCTTAAGGATCGTGAAGGACCCGGATATCCGCCTCACCAGAGACTCGCAAACATCGTGATTAGTGGACCGAGTCAGTCGAGGGTTTCCGAAAAAGCTGTGGAGCTTGCTGATTGGACCACTGGCGTCATTGCCTCGGTGGCCGGTAACTCGGGCGTCAGCCTGGCCGGCCCGGCGCCCTGCCCGATCGACCGACTCCGCGGACGCTGGCGCTGGCACTACCTGCTTCGATCGGACTCAGCGGCGGCACTTGGCGAACTTCTGCGGCACACAGCGTGGACACACGGTCAGCCTGGTGGAGGCCTCCGGATCGAGATCGACCGTGACCCGGAGGCGTTGCTCTGAATCAAACGTCGAGCTGGTTGTTACGGCGTGCAGCAGGGAACCGCGTCAGTGGAACAACACTCGGCCTCCCCGGTAGCGCCCGGTTCGTCGCAGCACTGCTCTAGATCGGGCTGGGTGTCCCCAACTTTCACGACGAACACTTCCCAGGCGTACCCGTTCGGGTCGCGCACCCACACTTTGTCCTGTAAGGCGTAGCAGCAGTCTGTGTCCCGCTCGTCCCAAGTGGCCAGCCCAGCCTCTGCCAGACGCTTGGCCGCTTGTTCCACTTCCTGTGTGCTTTCCACCTGAATTCCAAGATGGTTTAAGGCTCCATTCCCATCCACGGCACGCTCGTTTAGCGTGAAATTCAGCGCCGGGTTCTCACTCTCGAACTTTGCGTAGCCGGGTTTGAGCTTGATTGGGTCCTTGCCGAAGAACGCTCGGTAGAAAGCCACGGACTCCTCAAACTTCGCTGTGTTCAAGGCCAGGTGTGTCTTTAGAGTAGCCATGTTATTTCCTTTCTGTGGTTCCAGTACTATCGAATTGTTCAGGCTTGCTAATCCCGATGATCATCAACGGGACACCTAGGCCCGAGACTGGGCCCGGTTCAGCGAAATGCTCACGACGTTCTGCCGCGAACAGCACTCAGCGTATAGAAAGTTCAGAATGCCCTGCAGGGCCTCCGTTCCGGCACGATACCGCTGGAACCTGCCCTCGCGTTCCACGATGATGAGACCTTCACGGTTCAGCGCATCCAGGTGATGGGACAGCGTGGAGGCCGGTATCTCCAATTCCTCCAGAAGCTGGCCCACGACTACCGCGAGCAGGAGGCGCACGATATCTACGCGAACTTCGTGGCCCAGTGCCGCAAACCTCGAGGCGTATTGGAGAGCGTCTGAACTAATCATACTTCGATAATAGCCGAAGTGTCGAACTATGTCAACAGGGTGCTGATCAAGGATCAAACGGATAGCGGACAATGAGCGAGTCCGGGGGAGGATTTACGCCGAGAGAATCGACCGGGTCGGACTCGAACAGGCGACTGGTAGCGTACACCGCGGTCACGACCCCGCCGCCCTCGTCGATTCCCTGAAGTACCGGCCGAACCTCGCGGC
>JAZDDE010000338.1:0-3599 GCA_036679495.1 Gemmatimonadota bacterium
GCCTTACTGCCGGGCTTGTGGCTCGGCGCCATCGGCGGTACGACGTTCATGTTCGTCGCCGGCATGATTCTCTTCGAGAAGGGCGAGCGCACACTCGACGCCCTGATCGTCACTCCCCTGCGCGTGCGGACCTATTTGACATCGAAAGTTGTGACGCTAGTGGGGTTCGCCATGGTCGAGTCCCTGATCGTGCTCCTCCTTGCTCACGGTCTCGAGGGCGTGTCGCTGGTTCCGCTCTTGCTCGGCGCCGCGTGCCTCGGCGTGATGTACACCCTCACCGCCATCGCCCAGGTGGTCTCTCAAACCAGTGTGACCGACTTTCTCGTCCCGGGAGGGGTAGTCTCCCTCACGCTCTTGCAGATCCCGTTTCTCGACGCCTTCGGAATCTGGTCCCATCCGGTGCTCTACACGATTCCCACCGAGGCGACCGTGGTCCTGATGAAGGGTGGATTCGCTGAGCTCTCGCCGTGGCAGTGGCTCTATGGCGTCGGCTACTCGCTCGTATCCATCTGTTTCGTGGCCCGGCTGGCTCGGGCGCGCTTCGAGCGCCACGTGGTGGAGAAGGGCGCGACCGCGTGACCTGGCTCGAGATCACACGCGGCTTGGTGGTGACGGATTTCAAGCAGATCGCGCGGGACCGCTTCCTGGCCTTCACCCTCGCCTACTCGCTCTTCCTGGCGCTGGCCATACGCCTTGGCGTGCCGCGCCTTGCCGACCTGCTGGCCCAGCGTTACGCGATCGACATCGTTCCCTACTACGGCCTGATCTCGAGCTTCACCGCGTTGACTTTGGGTGCGGGGATGCTTGGCCTGATGCTCGGGTTTCTCCTGCTCGAGGCGCGGGAGAGCCGGGTCATCGAGGCGCTCTCCGTCTCGCCGGTGACTTTCGACCGCTTTCTCACCTACCGGGTCGCGATGCCAATGGTGCTCGCGGTCGGGCTCAATCCGTTGTGCGCCTGGATCGGCGGCATCGGACTGCCTCGCCCGGGACCGATGCTGGCGCTGGCCCTTGTCGGCGTGTTGTTCGCCGGCATCGGAACGCTCGCGCTGGCGACCTTCTCGGACAACAAAGTGCAAGCCTTCGCCGTGATGAAAATCATCAGTGGCGTCGGGATGGTGCCCGTGGCGGCGTACTTCGTCGATGAACCGCTACAGCTGTTGTTCGGCGTGTTTCCGCCCTATTGGGTGTTCAAGGCCTGGTGGGTAGCGGTCGATGGGGGCTCGACATGGTGGCTCTACGCAGTGGTCGGCGCGGTAACCAACATCCTGTTCCTGCGTTGGATGAAGCGTCGCTTCGAACGCTTGCTCCACAAGGGGAGCGCGGCAGTCGGCGGCCGGACTCTCTAGTAGTCAGGCGGATCGCCAGAGCTCGAGCCGGCTAGGACTCGCTGGCTCTCGAGACCAGCGTTTTCGGATCCTTGGCCGAGTTCGAGATCATCAGGTTCTCGCGGCCGAACTGTTGTTCGATCTCGGGTAGGAGTGCCTGGAGGCGTTCCTTGTCGGCCGGGCTCAGGTGCTCGTCGGTCTCAAAGGCCAGGGGGAACGCTACGACAGATGGTGTTCATCGATGATCTCGGTGACAGTCGGCTGAGCGTGCGCCACTGAGACGGCGACCACTAGGAGAAAGAATGACTGGATCCTGCTGAGTAGGACGGGCATCTCTGGCCTCCTTCCGCTGGCGACAGGTAGTCTAGTCCGGTCGGTTGTCCTCTGCTTTGATGAACGGATCGCTTAGTCCGAGTCCGAATCGGAGTCCACATCTCAAGTCGATGCGAGTGTCACGGGGAGTTGAGATGGGCAGGTCGATGTCCGAGCCGCCTCCTGCATCGGCGACGCCGAGGATCGCGGCATCCCAGCCGTCCTCGTTGGCGCGGCCATCGCCGTCGTCGTCGAGGACCAGCGCCGCCAGCGTGAGATCCGAGGTAGAGATCAGGATCCTCTCGCCGTCCAGTTGGAAGGTTCCTTCGACCTCGATCGTGGTTCCTGGCGTCGCCGCGTCAAAGGCGGTCTGTAAGGCTACTCGATCGACACCAGGGTCCGTCTGGACAAGACTGCCGACGACCTTCTGCCGGATCACAAAGCTCACATCCATACCTCTGCATGATTGACACATTGAGGGCTTAGACAACAATGAGCCGCCAATCCTTCGCCCCTGCGCGCTGCCAGGGAGCATCTCCGGCAAGAGAGGGCTCTACACGAGGGCTGAAGCAGAGGATTCTCAATCCACCGCCATCTAAGAGTCAGACCGAGAGTTGTGGGCTCGATCCAAGCCTCTCGAAGACCCTAGCTCGCGGAGGATCATGGTGCTGGAGAACTATCTCAAATCTCATGTGACCAACTCGTTGTCGCTGGTGATGCCCGCCTACAACGAGGAAGAGAGCATCGCTGCAGCGATCGCAGAGGCCACCCGAGCGCTATGTCGGCTGGCGAATAGCTACGAGGTCATCGTCATCGACGACGGCAGCGGCGATGGCACCGCCACTGCAATCCAACAGGCCATGACTACGGACCGGAACGTGCGACTGATCTCGCACGCCACCAACCGTGGTTATGGCGCCGCGCTGCGAACGGGATTCGATGCCGCCCGCCATCCCCTCATCGCCTTCACCGATGCGGACTGCCAGTTTCACCTCTCGGACCTGAGCTACTTGATCGCGCGGATCCAGGATCACGACGTGGTCTGCGGTTTCCGGGTCGGCCGCAAGGACGCCCGGCCACGGCGCTTCTACTCCGGTTGCTACAACCTGCTGGTCAGGGTTCTCCTCGGCGTGCCAGTGCGAGATTGCGATTGCGCCCTCAAGCTCTTCCGCTCCGAAACGTTGTCCAACCTTCGGATCGAAACGAACGGCTTCCTGGTCAACGCCGAGATCCTCACCAAGCTCGCGATGTCAGGCGCTCGGATCTGCCAAGCGGGAGTGCGCCATCGCCCAAGGCTCGACGGCCAGTCGACGGTGTCGCCGCTGTGCGCGATCCCCGTTGCGTTCTCCTTGCTCCGGTTCTGGTGGACTTGGGTGCTCTTCCCCCACCAGTCTTCGAGCGCCGCGGTAGAGCCAGTCGACAATGTAGTGCAGATGCATGCGTGACCACCCAGCCTTGCTGGTGGCGAGTGTTCTCCTAGCCGTTGGATTGACTCTTCCACTGACGGCGCCGGATGAGACTCGCTATAGCGAAGTTCCGGCCGAGATGGTCGAGAGCGGCGACTGGGTCGTCCCCGAACTTCACGGGCGGCCCTATCTGGACAAACCTCCTCTGCACTACTGGCTGGTCGCGGCCAGCTACAAAGTCCTAGGCCCTCAGCCGAGGCTCGCTCGCTGGCCCAGCGTTGTCAGTGCGGCGCTTTGCGCTCTGGCGCTGTACTGGCTCGGAGGCCGGCTCTTCGGCCGCCGGATGGCACTTACCGCTGCCGTTCTGCTCATGGTCATGCCCGGCTTTCAGTTCTCCGCCCACTACGCCAACCTCGATGCACTCTTCACCCTGTGGACAACCCTGTGCCAGCTATCCCTCTGGCTAGGGCTACGCGATCGCGACGACACCGACTATCGATGGATCGTCTTCGCCGGATTGAGCTGCGGCCTGGCGATCCTCACCAAGGGACCGGTA
>JAZDDE010000339.1:0-2051 GCA_036679495.1 Gemmatimonadota bacterium
GGGCTACGCGATCGCGACGACACCGACTATCGATGGATCGTCTTCGCCGGATTGAGCTGCGGCCTGGCGATCCTCACCAAGGGACCGGTAGCGGTGATCATCGCGATGCCCCCAGTGCTCGCCTGGGACTGGCTTCGACGCCGGCGACTCCGGCTCGGCGCGTGGGCTGCTTTCTTGACGGCAGCGGCTCTGATATCAGCACCATGGTTCGTCTCTATGGCAATGCGGCAGGGCAGCTTCGCCGCGCACTTCTTTGTCCGCCACCACTTCGACCGATTCGTAGGAGCACTAGAACACCAGCGGCCTTGGTGGTTCTTTCTGCCCGTCCTCATGATCGGCGCGCTTCCACTGAGCCTGCTTATCCCCAATGCCCTGGCCAACATCTTCAGAGTGGATGCGAGGGTTCGCCAACAGCGAACCGACAAACTCGGTGTAGCGCTGATGGCGGCGATCTGGCCCTTCATCTTCTTCTCGTTCTCGAGCGGCAAGCTGGTCTCCTACGTACTCCCGGCCTTCCCTTTCATCGCGCTCCTTTTCGGCTGGTATTTCCATCTGGAGCCTGAGCCGCGGTCTCGTTTTCGTGCACCACACATCGTGTCGTTGACCTTCGTACTGGCCCTGGGCCTCTTGCTCGCGGGCCCGAAACTCGCTGCTCCATTCTCCGCGCCCTGGGACCTCGGAGCGCAACTCTCCTGGCTACTGCTCTGGCTGTTCTCCCTCGCAATCTGCTGGGCAATGGGAACCGGCCGGCACGCAGCCGCACTACTGGCGGGTCTGCTCCTCAACGCACAACTCTTGACGACGGCGTTTCCGGCAATGGCGGAATCACACTCGCTCTTTGGCCGCGCCGCCAGTCACGCGCACAGACTCTCCACCAGGGGCCGACTGCCTATCGTGGTGATCGCAGGAGACGACGACCCGCTCTTGCTGCGCCGGAGCTACCCGCTGCTCATCCAGCAGCTCAACCCGAGTGACCACCGCGCACTGGCCCTACTCCTCGAGGCCCGCGGCGAACTCGTGCTCGTCAGCGAACCCAGACATCTAGCGTGGATTCGCGAGAACCCTGCCTACACGCTCGACGAGATCGACGGTCGCGGGCACGTCTTCCACGCCGTCTTTGCTCAGGCGCCAGGCGAGAGTCCTACGGCAGGCAGTGGCGCGGTCTGAAGAACCCAGCCAGCCGGAAGTCGCTGGGCCGATGCCCCGCTACTTCTACGCCTTGGTCATCCTCGGTGTGGCCTTCGCTTTCCAGGGCGCCCGCGGCATCTGGGAGCCTGATGAGGGCCGCTACGTCAATGGCGCGCTCGAAATGCTCGACGGCGGCGACTGGTTCGTGCCCGAACTCCACGGACTCGTCTACCTCGACAAGCCGCCGGCCATCTACTGGGCGATCGCGTTCGGAATCAAGATCCTCGGGCCCAATGAATGGGGCGTCCGTCTTGCCCACGGACTGGCCCTGGTGGGAACCGCAATCCTCATCGGTGCTTGGGTGCGACCCGTCGTCGGCAGGCAAGACGCTCGGGTTGCGGCCGCGGCCTACGCCACCTCGCTTCTCCCGATGCTCGCCGCCAACGCGGTGACGCCCGATGCGCTCCTTGCCCTCTCGACCACTGCGAGTCTTGTCGCTTACTGGCACTACCGCTGCGCCCCCAAGGGAGCGTCTCGCTATCTCTGGGCTGCTGCTCTGGGTCTCGCTCTGGCGTCGGGCCTGTTCATCAAAGGGACCGCGGCGTTGATCTTCGCCGCACCGATAGTCCTTCACCTCGCTTGGCAGATGGGGCCGCTCAAGGCGATCCGCCGGCCGGACCTCTGGCTCGTTCTCGGGCTCGCCCTGGGTTTGGGGTCGCTCTGGTACTTGGAGGTAGGGCGCCGGGTACCCGGTGCCCTGGACTATTTCTTTGACAATCAGGTCGCGGGCCGCCTATGGAAGTCGATCTATCAGCGCAACGCCGAGTGGTGGAAGCCCTTCAAGATCTATGGCGCGGCGATCGTCGCAGGGTCGCTGCCCTGGTCCCTCCTTTGGCCCAGACTGTTGTTGAGAAAGGGCGCCC
>JAZDDE010000034.1:0-7515 GCA_036679495.1 Gemmatimonadota bacterium
AAGCGTTTCAGGAGAAGAGGGATCCGCGGTTCGAAGGACGGTGATGCTTCCTGCGTTCGAGTGGGGGAGAGTCTAAAGTGAGCACGGATCTCTCTGCCCTCCTACATCCGCGGTCTGTGGCTATTATCGGTGCCTCCCAGGATCCGACTAAGCGCGGCCATCAAGCGGTCCGGGCGCTGCAGGACGCCGGCTACGACGGCGACATCCACCTCGTGCATCCGGATGGCGGAGAGCTCCTTGGTCTACCCGTGTCGCCTTCAATTGGAGAGCTTTCCGCCGTGCCTGACCTGGCTCTCATTTGTACCTCCTCAGCCCGCGTCCCCGATGTCGTGCGAGCCTGTGCGGCACACGGCATCCACGGCGCAATCGTCCTGGCGGTCGGATTTCGAGAGGCCGGCGATCGAGGCAGGGCTCTGGAAGATGAGGTTCTCTCGGCGGCCGCCGCCTCGGGCCTCAGGCTCATCGGTCCCAATACGTCTGGCGTTCTCAACCCGGCCCTTGGCCTGAACCTTGTGGGATCTCCGCCGCCAAGAGCGGGATCGCTAGCTGTGCTCTCTCAGTCGGGCAATGTGGGACTCGACGTCATGACTCAGCTTCGTGACCGTGAGCTTGGACTCTCCTTATATGTTGGCGTCGGGAACGAGGGGGATGTTCGTTTCGATGAGTACCTGGAGTTTCTCGAGCGAGACGAGGCTACCAGGGCCATCCTCATTTACGCGGAAGGTCTTTCGGACCCAAAGGCATTCTTTGCCACCGCTGAGAGAGTAAACCGGACCAAGCCGATAGTGGTGCTGAAAGGCGGGCGGTCGGATAGAGGCAACTCCGCGGCGCTGTCGCACACGGGGGCCATCGCCGGGTCGTACGACGTGTTCGAAGCTCTCCTGAGACAGCGTGGCATCACAATCACCACTAGATCTGACCAAGTGCTCGATCTGGCCCTGGCGTTGGGCGGTCAACCACCGGGCGGGCACGGTCTGCAACACGGGGTCGCGGTCATTGCGGATGGGGGCGGGCATGCCACTCTTGCCGTGGATCGGCTCGCGGAGCTGGGCATGGGACTGGCCGAGTTTTCGCCCAAAGGCCAGGAACGACTTCGCGAGCTGCTCGGTCCGGCGGCGGCCGTTGGCAATCCCGTGGATCTGGCCGGAGCGGGAGACAGGAACATGTCCGTATTCCCCGAGTGCATGGACGTGGTGGCGGCCGAGTCCGCCGTGGGGAGCATTCTCCTCACGGGACTATTCGGCGGATACACCATCCGGTTTGACGATTCGCTCGACCAGGAGGAGACGGAAGCGGCCGTGCGCATAAGCAGGATCGCGGCCGAGGCGGGCGTGCCCGTGTTGGTGCATACGCTGTATGCGGCTCACAAGACGGCTGCCCTGCGGCGGCTCCGAAGGGCAGGGGTCCCGGTTCTTGCCTCCCTCGACACTGCCGGCCGCTGCATTCAAGCCCTGTTCGCCAGGGGGGAATATCTGGCGGCGCATCAGGAGACGGATGGCAGGAGGCCACCTGACCCCGAGGCACCGGGCCCGGTACCCGCTGCGGAGGCCGGGGTCGAAGCCAGCCTCATAGTCGAGGAAGCCCGGCGCGAGGGCAGGGTGGCTCTTAACGAGGCTGAAGGCCGGCGGATCGTGGCGGAGGCTGGCGTGTCACTCGTGCCGGGTGACTTCTGCATGTCGCCGTCCAAGGCTGTGGCCGCTGCGGGGAGCTTTGAGGGCCCGGCGGTGGCGAAGCTGATCTCGTCCACGATTCTGCACCGGAGCGAGGCCGGCGGGGTCACGCTGGGACTCCGTACGTCAGCTGAGGTGGAGGATGCGTTCGAACGCATCCGGGCGTCGGCCGATGCTTTCGCGAGAGAAGCGCGTATCGAGGCTGACTTCAGGGGCGTTTTGATTTGTGAACAATTGGCCGAACCGATCGCGGAACTCCTGGTGGGCTGCAGGCGAGATCCTCAGTACGGGCCGATCCTTGTTGTCGGCGCGGGTGGGGTGTCCGCGGAAGTATGGCCGGACAGGTCGATCCGCGGGCTGCCGGTGGCAGCTAACGAGGTACGAGAGATGCTCGCCGAACTGCGCATCTTTCCTATCCTGCGGGGCTACAGGGGTGGTACGCCCGTGGATTTCGAGTCTCTTACAAGTCTGATACAGAGTCTCGCAGTCTACTTTCTGGCCAATCGTGAATTAGCGGAAGTCGAACTCAATCCAGTATTTACGGGACCGGACACCGCCGTTGCGGTTGACGTTCTCGCCTCTGCCACCAATCTTCAACCCGTTCCCGCCCCATAACTTGGTAGGACAGGTGCATCCTGATGTCACATTACTGGAGGATTGCATGAACGTCGCATCGTTTACTCGCGGGTTTTCTGGAGTGGCGCTTGGCGCGTTGTTTCTAGTTTTCGCCGCCGCGCCCCTGGCGGCGCAGGAGCCGGCCGTCGTCACAGGTACGGTGACGGATGCTGGGACTGCGGGAGCAGTGACCGGCGCTAGCGTTTCCATCGTCGGTACGAACCGTACGTCGGCTACCAATGCCGCCGGAGCGTATCAGATTCGAATACGCCCAGGTACGTACACGCTGCGCGTGACCATGATTGGATATGCGCCCCAGGAGCAGCAGATCTCCGTCTCCGCCGACCAGCCGAATACGGCTGATTTCGCGTTGGCGAGCCAGGTCCTGGTCATGGGTGACGCACTGGTTGCCATCGGATCGCGCACGGCGCGTACGGCTACCGAGACGCCGGTTCCGATCGACGTGATCACGGCGGCCGAGATTCGCGAGTCTGGTCAGACCGAGGTCAACCAGATTCTGCGTGAGATTGTGCCCTCCTTCAACGCGTCGCATCAGACGATTTCTGACGGAACAGATCATATTAATCCAGCCAGCCTTCGTGGGCTCGGCCCGGATCAGGTGCTCGTGCTGGTCAACGGCAAGCGCCGCCATACGAGTGCAATAGTCCACGTGAACGGAACGTTCGGCCGCGGCACCGTGGGGGTCGATCTCAATTCAATCCCGACGACGGCGATTGAACGGATCGAGGTTCTTCGTGACGGCGCTTCGGCTCAGTACGGGTCGGACGCGATAGCCGGCGTAATCAACATAGTTCTCAAGGAGCAGACCGAGACCCTGCAGGCGACGGCCACGGCCGGCCTAACGGGCGGCTGCCTGACGAATGAGAGCGACCCGGATGGCAATCCGCTCAATATCGACTGGGAGTGCGATGGTGAGCAGCTAGACATAGGCGTGAATTTCGGGTTTCCTCTCGCGAATCAGGGCTTCTTCAACGTGACGGGCCGCTTCCTGAACCGTGAACGAACAAACCGCTCCGGGCTCGAAATGAAGGACCAGTTCCTTGGTATCACGGGAGTGGCGGCGACAGACGCCGAGATCGCCACGCGCGGTCTTACGCGCGCAGATTTTTCCATGCGGACAGGGCAAGGAGAGGCAGTGGTGGGTATGGCCTTCTTCAACAGCGCGTTCTCCGTGGGTGAGGATGCCGAGCTGTATGCCTTTGGCGGCCTGTCGCGCCGGGACGGTTTTGCGACCGGGTTCTTCCGCCGTGCCAATGAGGAGAACAAGACCATACTGGAGCTTCATCCGAATGGATTTCTCCCTGAAATCGTGACGGGCATTAATGATGGTTCCGTGAGCGTGGGGCTTCGCGGCCAGGAAGCAGGATGGGACCTCGACCTCAGCGTAACCAGGGGAACGAACTCGTTCCTGTTCAATATCGAGAACACCAACAACGCGTCGCTTGGGCCGCCCAGCCCGATCAGCTTCGACGCGGGCACCCTCAACTTCAGGCAAACGGTCGGTAACGTGGACGCCGTCCGCCTTATCGACACGGGTGGTGAGCTCAAGTCTTTGTCGCTCGTGCTTGGCGGTGAGTTCCGGGTCGAGAACTACGAGATCGAGGCAGGCCAGTTCGAGTCGTTTAGCCTCGGTAACGGCGGACCCATCCCGGGCGTCGACTTTGACACGACGTCCAGCGGTGCACCGAAGGGGGCAGGTTCGCAGGTCTTCGCGGGATTTCAGCCCACCAACGAAGTGAATCGCACCCGGAACAGCATCAGCGCCTATGCGGGTCTCGAAATGGAGATCACAGACCAGGTGATCCTGGACATCGGTGGCCGGTTCGAGAACTACAGCGACTTCGGCAGTACGATAAACGGCAAGATCGCCACGCGTCTCGAAGTGGCTCCGAACTTCGCCATTCGTGGAGCCGTGAGCACGGGCTTCCGGGCTCCTTCGCTGCACCAATTCTGGTTCAACAACGTTAGCACGCAGTTCGTGCTGGACGCCGGGGGCAATCTGGTGGCAGAACAGGTGCTCACGTCCAACAACCTGAGCGGTGTGGCTTCCGCGTTCGGAGTACCGAACTTGACGGAAGAAACGTCGGTCAACATCAGCGGCGGATTCACCGCCCGGCCGACGCCCAACTTCTCGCTGACGGCTGACGTTTACTTCATTACGATCGACGACAGAATCGTGCTCACAAGCCGATTCTCGGATTCCGATCCGACGGTCGCCACGATTCTAGCCCCGTTCGCGGCGGCTGGTGTCTCCCAGGTTCAGTTCTTCTCCAACGCCGTGGATACCGAGACGTTCGGTGTTGATGTTGTCGCCTCGTATGCGATGAATATGGACAACGGCGCCCGGGTTACGATCACGGGTTCGGCCAACGTCACCGACACGGATGTGACTGCAATCAACACGCCGGCCAGCATGGTGGCCGTATTCGGTGGAACCGACATTACCAGCACGCTCTTCAATCGCGAAGAGCAGAACCGGCTCGAGGATGCGCTTCCGCGCCAGAAGGGTTCGCTGACGCTGAAGTACGACAAGAACCGATTCTCCGGGACCGTCCGCGGTAATTACTTCGGTAAGGTAGAGTACAAGCCGACCAACGACGCCAACGACGAAACCTTCGACGCCAAGACTTTGTTCGATCTGGATTTGGCGTACGAGATCTCACCGGGAATCCGGTGGTCGATCGGCGCGAACAATCTTCTCAACACGTACCCCGATCAGCACGCACTGGCGGGTAACCGAAGCGACGAGCGGTTCGTGTTCAGCCGCCGGGTTACACAGTTCGGAAGCAACGGTGGGTTCTACTACTCGCGGATCAGGGTTGATCTGTAACTGAGGCGTAGCGGCGACTGTCTCTGACGGTCGTGGCGAGGCTCCTGCATGCCGGGCCGGTGGCGAGTGTGCTGCCGGCCCGGTTTTTTGGCGCATCCGTTCCCATGTCGACTCCGCCGCAGGTTGCTCACATGAGCCTCCGACCCCACGTTTGGCCTTCGAGCGCACTGACACTCTTGTTCCCGGATTCGGCCTTATGAGTTCTCGGCATTTGCATGTCTTGTTTGCACCCCTCTTGCTGCTGTCCACGGCCTGTGCGGCTACCCGGCAGCAGGCCGGATCCGCGACTCCGCATGACCGCGCTGCCCGTTACTGACGAGAACGACAGAACCCAGACGAAGCTTGATGCTTTGGAGCGACCCTAGACGGGAAAAGACGAGGGGACAATGACTCACCCGGTAGAACAGCCGCAGGAATATCAGCAGATGCTTCAGGACCTGCTCGGCGATGCAGATCCCGTGGATGTCTTGGACGCCACGCCCGGCAAGGTTGAGAGTCTTGTCGCAGGAGTCGCGACCGGCATGCTGCACAAGAAACCCGCGCCCACCGCATGGTCTGTGGCTGAAGTCCTCGGACACTTGTGCGATACGGAGTGGGTGTACGGGTACCGCATGCGCCTCATGCTGTCGCACTCGGACCCTCCCATCCAGGGATACGATCAGGATCTGATGACTGCCGGACTCGAGCACAACGAGCGTCGCGTGAGGGAGATGTTGGCGGAGTTCCGCACGCTCAGACAGCTCAATGTGAAGCTCTACTGGCGAACACGTGGCCCGGCCTGGGAGCGCGTCGGACTGCATGCGGAACGCGGCCCTGAGAGTGTGGGGCTCAGCGTTTCACTGCTGGCTGGTCACGACGTCGTGCACCTGCGCCAGATAGAGCGAACCCTGGCTGCGGTGGCGGGAGCCTGATGGCACAGGACGCGGCCAAGAAACTCGACGCCGGAGTCCAGTTTCCGCCGCTTCGAATCTCGCTCATCGACGGAACAGTCCTGCAGCTGCCCGAAGACGCTGACGGCAGGTGGACGGTGTTGCTCCTGTATCGTGGGCACTGGTGACCGCAGTGCGGTCGGCAGTTGGCCGACTTTCACGAACGATGGGCGGACTTCGAAGCTCTCGGAGCGCTGGTTGTCGCTGCTTCGACAGACTCGCTGCAGGATGCTAAGGCCACCGCTGGCGAGTACGGGCTCAAGTTTCCGGTGGGGTATGATCTGCTTTCGCGAGACGTCGCTGCCATTACCGGGGCTTACTTCGACCCCGCCACCAAGCACCTGCACGCTACGGGAATCATCATCCGCCCGGATGGAAAGGTGGCCGCAGCTGTGTTCAGTACAGGCGCGGTTGGACGGCTCACCGCCAAAGCGAGCCTAGGTCTGATTCGGAGCGCTCTTACCCGGGCCTGAGGCCCGCCTAAAGGCCGTGGGACGCAAACACTTCGACGTTCCCCTGGCTGTCAAACGCGAGTACGTCATACGGCACAGGGTTTGGCCCCTCCATGCCGGGTGACCCGACAGGCATTCCCGGCACTGACAGCCCGGCGATGTCGGGCCGCTCTTCGAGCAGTCTCTGGATGTCCTCCGCCGGGACGTGTCCCTCGATGACGTAACCCTCGATGAGGGCGGTATGGCAACTGCCGAGGCCGGCTGAAATGCCATGCTCGAGCTTCACAGTCACCAGGTTCTGAACATTCTCCGTTTCGACATCGAATCCGGCTGATCGAAGGTGAGTGACCCACTCACTACAGCAGCCGCAGGTCGGAGACTTGTAAACCGTGACCTGCTGTGAGCTCGCTTGGCCTGCGAACACGCCGACTCCGACGGCCGCGGCAATTGCCACAACTCCTGCAAGTACTGTCTTACGCATCAAAGTCCTTTCTCCGCCTCGTGATTCTTACGCATCAAATTCTCGCCTACGGCACAGGGAAGTCAACCAGCCTACCGGAAAACCTGACGTTCGCGTTTACCGGCACTGTGCACCCCCCGATTAAGAACAAGACTTCGGTGTTCGGGGCTCCGTAGCCACGCACAGTCCGGCCCCCGCCTCCCGGAAGTCCGACCTGAAACACGATGGTATGGTCGGCGCTGCCCATCGGAATCGTACCCGTCGGATTGGTTCTGAGGGAGAGTTGGATCGGACTATTCGGCACGATCCCAGGATTGTTCGCCTTGGACGCGCTGGCTGAGTCGTGAGCGCTCGCACTGGCGTCCTCGATGATGAGAAGCTTGCCATCCGGGACGGTATAGATCGAGTGAGCCTGTGCGCACTGCTGATTGAAGAAGGTGCCCGCCGACACATTGACGGCCATCGACACCGACAGCGACGGCCTCCACGACGCGCTCGACGACGACGATGACAACGACACCGTCCTGACCCTGGACGA
>JAZDDE010000340.1:0-3499 GCA_036679495.1 Gemmatimonadota bacterium
AGTCGTTGGGGGCTACATGTCCCCGATGGAGGCAGAGCGAGCTGCTCTCAAGAAATGCGAGGAGCGTCGCGGTTCCCGTGGCATTCCCACGCCTTGTCGCCTCTATGCCACCGGTCGGGAGATCGTTTGGGACTCGGGGGATTCGTCGTCCTCTGCGCGATAGTAGTTGGGTCTTCCGCCTAACAAGAGGTCTTGCACGGACCGTGCCTAAGCTCGGCGCCAGATCCAGGGTTCTGCCATACTGAGGCCTCCAGGCCTTTCAGCATCTCGCCGGTCAAGCCGGCGGGCCGCTGAACGCCGATCCGTTGGGCTGCAAGCGATCGTGTGGGCGTATCCTTCCCTGCTCCCCACGCGTCATGTGAGGTAGTAAGAGAGGGACCTTGTGACCGAAACCGTGCGCAGTGCGGGCTGCCTCTGCGGATCCGTCCGGCTATCGATCACTGGCGAGCCGTTCGCGATGGCCTACTGCCACTGCGAATCGTGTCGTCGCTGGTTCGGAGCGCCTGTCCACGCGGGTGCCCTCTGGCCTGCGGAGAAAGTGCGGGTCCTGGTGGGCGCCGAGCACCTGGCGACCTTCAAGAGAACCCAACGCACGGGCAGCCACCGCAAGTTCTGCACACACTGTGGCGCGCCCGTGCTTATCAACCATCCCGAGGTCGGCATGATCGACATTCCCGCGGTCTCCGTGGCCGATCTCGAGTTCAAGCCGACTCTGCATTCACACTATCCGGAGAGGGTGGTTTCGTTTCACGATGGTCTTCCGAAGTACAAGACCTTCGATCCCGCTATCGTCGGCGACGGTGAGACGGTGCCCGAGTGACTCAGGCTCGGGGTGTGGCTGCCCAGCAAGGGCTTGCAGCTGACAACGGACAGCTGAGCGTTTCTGAATTCGGTAGCGTTCTGGCGTCGGGACTCTGTGACTTGGCGTTGACGGTCAGCGCTGTCTGTTGCGGCTGAAGCCCGATCCTTTGGGCGGCGAGAGCAAGCTTGGAAGCATCCGACCAACTTGTCCTACTGGCGGAGTTGGGAATCGCCTACGCCGGCTTCCTGGCGATCTTCCTGGCCTTCACGCGACAGCAGGGAGCGTTCTCTGCCCCGGACGAGGTGCGTGTTCGTGCCATGATCCTCTCAAGCTTCCTCGCGGTGTTCGGGGCGGTCGCACCACTCTCGCTCGTGCTCTTCTCGATACCAGAGCCACTCCTTTGGCGATTGGCAGGAGCAGGCCTCTTGGTGGCTCAACTCCTCGTCTACTGGAACGTGGCCAAGAGACAGCTCTCGATGAAGCCCGAGGATCGGCTCCAGATGCGCTCAGATAGCGTCTTCGCCTGGTTCCTAGCGACGTCGGCGTCCATACTTTTGGTCGTCAACGCCAGCGGGCTCGTTTCCCAGCCTTCGGCGCACCTTCATGTCCTGTCGGTTGTGTGCACACTCGGAGTCGGCACCACGGCGTTCGTCTCAATCGCGTTTCAACGCCTCTTTTGATCTGCATTGCACCGTCTACTCGACCGCCTAACGAAGCGCTGCAGCGGACCGCCTCAAGCGGCGGCGCTCCGGTCGGCGTAGCATTGCGTGCATAGTGAGTCGGACGACCTTGGCAGCCTCCAAGTCGGCGGCCGCTGAGCGCTCTATCCGTTAGACGTCTGCAAGAAAGAGACGGGATGCTCCTCGCCTATCACCTCGCACTTCTTGTTGTCGTCATCACCGCGCTCATCCGCGTCGCCGTCAGCGTGGCGCTGAAGTTTCGGCTCGCTCGCTACAGTAAGCAAGCCGTGGCAGTGCCGCGTACCTGGCGAGATCTCTGCACCGCACCCGAACCCTTTCTGCTCGGCGCCGTGGCCCTTTGGCTTCTCTTTTCTCACGATTTTTCCGCTCAACCGTCCGCAGCCGAGCTGGGCCTTGGTTCACTCGGCCTCGCGCTGTCACTCGTGGCGGCCGGGGTCATGCTCTCGTCTGTCTGGGCGTTTCCTTCCGTATCGACAGGGCACTACGTTCTGCCGGACCAGAAGATCATCTCCACCGGCCCCTATGCACGCGTTCGTCATCCCCTCTACCTTGCGGCCTTTCTGGTGTGGTTCAGCCTCGTTTTCATGTTCTCCAATGTGACAGTCCTACTCGTTGCGGTCCTCTATGTGGTTCCGGGGTATCTGGTCTACATCCGAGCTGAGGAGGAGATGATGTTGCTCCATTTCGGAGACGCCTACGCGACGTATTGTGCCCGTGTGGGGATGCTCTTCCCACGGATCAGAAAGTGACCGTGCTTTGTGTGCGGCGGGCGGCCACGTGGGTCGCCCGAAGCCAACTGTCTAGCAAGCCGTTGGAGCGGACTGGCTTGCACGGTGATGTTCCTGGCAGTGGTACCATGCGAATCATCTGAGCGTTCGCGCCCAGGAGGGCCTCCCCATGGTTGTCGCAGCGAGATCTGCCACGGGCGCGACTTCACGATCAAGTAGCGTGCAGCGCTTCCAAGTGCTCTTCTTCGTCGCCGCGGCGTGGAATGCAGGGGGAGCCGCCTTGGGACTCCTGTTTCTTCAGCCACTCTCGAAGCTTGCCTGGCCGGGGACCACCCTATTCGACGATCCGATCTCTGTGCAGTTCGCGATGATGGTCTTCGGCCTCATCGGAGTTCTGGGCCTCGGCTACTTTCTGGTCGCCCTTGATCCAAGCCGGAACCGCGGTCTAGTCCTCACGGCCGCAATCGGTAAGCCCATCGTTCTGGCCATCGGCATCTACTTCTCCTGGGGTGGTTCCTTCTCTCCACGCGTGAGTCGGGGTGGTACTGAGCTAGCTGCAAGAGCGCCGACTCCTCGCGCGCACGCCGCCCAACTAGGCGCTGCAGCTTGACCGGTTAGGGCTCGGGCGCAACGAGGCTCTGGTAATATGTGGAGTGCGTCGGCGTCCTGCTGCCGGAAGTAGTGCGCCGCCGATAGCTGAGCGCCCGATCCGTCGGCGAGGAATTTCGACTGCGTCGAGGGAGACGATGAATCGTTCGCGGCTTACATACTTCGAACTGCGTGGCCGGGCGGAGGCGATCCGAGTTCTCCTGCACGCCACGCAGACTGAGTTCGAAGACCGCCGGGTCGTCTCGGCGGACGAATGGGGAGCGCTCAAGCCCGAGCTGCCATTCGGTGGTCTGCCCATCTTCGAGACGGGTGGAGTTCTTGTCTGCGAGAGCCACGCGATCCTGAGGTATCTCGGAAAGACACTCACTCTGGGTATGCAAAACGATCTGGATTGTTCGCGGCACGATGCTGCGCAGGACGCGATCGCCACGTTCCAGGAAGATCTCTGGCGCTTCAATTGGACAGAGGGCTACTACGACCATCTCGAGTCCTACGCGAAGGCAACGCTCGAACCCCGACTGAAGATGCTGTCGACTTGGTTCTGCCGGAATCGAGGAGCTTCCTCGCAATGGTTTGGTGCCGAGTTTGGTCATGTGGACTGCGTCGCGTTCTGCTTCCTCGACGAGATCGACGCGTTCTTTCCAGCGGTTCTCGCTGAA
>JAZDDE010000341.1:0-4254 GCA_036679495.1 Gemmatimonadota bacterium
ACTTTGACCGGGCAATTTTCAGCCGGACATCCCTGAATGATAAGCAGGTGTTCCTCGATGACATGCCCTTGTCAGAACTTCAATCGACATTCCCCTCAGTGCAGATATGCCCCTCAGAGCACGTGACAGACGTACTGACCCCGGCGTAGCGCTCTCGACGGTTGCGATCGTCGGCCGGCCCAACGTGGGCAAGTCGACTTTGTTCAATCGAATCGTGGGTCAGCGGATCGCGATCGTAGCGGCTCGCCCCGGAGTCACACGAGACCGCCAGTTCGCCGAGGCCGATTGGAACGGTCGCACTTTCCTGCTCGCCGACACGGGCGGGGTCATGGACGTTCCGGAGGAGCGGCTTGACCGCGGAATTCGGGACCAGGTCGTTACCGCCATCGATGCGGCCGATGTCATCCTCTTTGTGGTGGATGGGCGGGACGGCCTTACTCCCGTGGACGAACACATCGCCCACCTGCTGCGGCGCTCGGAGCGGGAGATCGTGATCGCGGTAAACAAGCTGGATGAACCGGCCACAGCCGTCGCGCAGCACGACTTCCATGCCCTCGGGTTGGGTGAGCCGCACCCAGTCTCCGCGCTCAGCGGAAAGGGCAGTGGAGATCTGCTGGACGCCGTGCTGGACAAGCTGCCGGAGCCGAGGGACGGAGAGGCCAACGACGTCTCCATGCGACTGGCCGTGATCGGAAAACCCAACGTGGGAAAGTCCAGCTTCGTGAACCGGCTGCTTGGCGAAGACCGGGTGCTGGTGGACGCCGTGGCGGGTACGACCCGCGATGCCATCGACACCTACCTGGAGTACGAGGGACAACGAATCTGCATGATCGACACGGCGGGACTTCGCCGTCGGTCACGTGTGGAAGACGAGGTCGAGTTCTACAGCCGGCTGCGGGCCGCGTCCGCCATTCGCCGGGCTCAGGTCTGCCTGCTCGTGGTGGACAGCCACGCAGGAGTTACCTCTCAGGACTTCAGGATCGGACAGGAGGCGTGGGACGAGGGGTGCGGCTTGATTCTCGTGTCCAACAAATGGGACCTGATCCCCGACCGGGGTCCCGACATCGTGGCCGACTTCGAGCGCGAACTTCAGGAGCGGGCGGAGTATCTCCGATGGGTGCCCGTCGTCACGACCTCGGCCCTGACGGGCAAGAGAGTCCGGAAGCTCCTGGACATGGCCCAGGAAGTCCACGCAGAGCGAGGCCGCCGTATCCAAACCGCCGAGGTAAACCGTGTTCTCCAGAAATTGGTCGGGGCGCACAATCCGCCTCAGTCCAACCGCGGCGAAGTGAAGCTGCTGTACGGGAGCCAGGTGTCCACAGCGCCCCCCGTATTCATCATCTGGTGCAACAGGCCCAAGGATATCGCGGACTCGTACGTCAGGTACCTGGCGAACGGGTTTCGCAGGGAGTGGGGGTTCACCGGGACCCCGATCCGTATCCGGCTGAGAGAACGAAGCGGGAAATAGGGCATACGCATGAAGATCGGACTTCTCGTAGCGCTGGCGTACCTGCTCGGATCGATCCCGACCGGCTATTTGATGGGCCGGCTCCGAAACCTGGATCTTAGGGAGCATGGCAGCGGCAACCTCGGGGGCACGAACGCCTACAGGGTACTGGGTGCGCCGGCCGGGTTGGTTGTAGTCCTGGTGGACATCGGGAAGGGCCTGTTTCCGGCGCTGGCTTTTCCTCTCTGGGACGGGGCCGCGATCCCCAGTCTGGCGATTCTCTACGGCGTCATGGCGATAGCGGGCCACGTATGGTCCGTCTTTCTTTCATTTTCCGGCGGAAAGGGCGTGGCCACCGCGTTAGGAGTGATGATAGCGCTGGCTCCGCTCACTATTCTTGTCGCGTTCTTGGTCTGGCTGGGGATGCTCCTCACGACCGGAATCGTCTCGGCCGCGTCTATCACGGCGGCCACTGTGCTGCCATTCGTGGCATTCTTCACGGATGCCGACGCCGCGACGGTCGGATTCTGCACCGCATTGACCCTGTTTGCCTGGTGGACGCACCGTGAGAATCTGGGTCGACTGTCTCGCGGCGAAGAGAAGCGTATTCTAGGTCGGAAGCGCGGCAAGCCAGAACCCGACCAGGAGGTTGGATCGGAGTGACCAGTGCCATCGGAGTGCTCGGAGCGGGGAGCTGGGGAACCGCGCTGTCTCACATTCTGGCCCACAACGGCCACGATGTCGTGCTCTGGTCATTCGAGGCCGACGTAGCTGCACAGATCAATGAGGAGCGCACGAACGGACGTTATCTTCCCGGCGTGCGGCTATCGGATGGCCTGCGCGCCACAACAGACATGGCTGAGGCCATCGTCGAGGCCCCTGTTCTTCTCTCGGTAAGCCCATCCCACGTCGTACGTCCCGTCATGGAAAAGGCGGCTGATCTGCTCGGATCACGCCGGCCACTCCTGGTGAGCGCCAGCAAAGGTCTCGAGAGTTCCACAGATCTCCGGATGAGCCAGGTGCTCAGCCAGACGCTGGGCAGCCATGTCGATGAGGAGTGCGTGGTACTGTCCGGCCCAAGCTTCGCCAAGGAGCTGGCGCGCCACCTGCCCACCGCGGTCACGCTGGCGTCCAAGAGCGAACAGAACGCGGTTCGCGTCCAGGAGTTGTTTCAGAACGCTCATTTTCGCCTGTACACCCAATCGGACGTGATAGGCACGGAGCTGGGTGGCTCGCTGAAGAACGTCATGGCGATCGCGGCGGGAATCAGTGACGGACTGCAGCTCGGCACTAATGCGCGGGCCGCACTCATGACGCGGGGCCTGGCCGAGATCGGCAGGCTGGCGGCCCAGATGGGGGGAGAGGAAGCCACACTCGCGGGCCTGGCCGGGACCGGCGACCTGATCCTGACCTGCACCGGCGATCTGAGCCGAAACCGGCAGGTCGGTCTCGCGGTTGGGGGTGGCCGAAAGCTGGATGATGTGCTGGGAGATATGACGGAAGTAGCCGAGGGGGTTCGTACAGCGCAGGCGGCGCGCGACCTGGCTCGCGGGCAAGGGGTGGAAATGCCGATTGTAGAGGCCGTATACTCCATTCTGTATGAGGACATGGAGCCTCGCCAGGCGCTGGCCGGTCTCATGGCGCGGACTCCGAAACCCGAACGCTGGAGCTGATACGTGGAAGACCGTATCGCACCGAAGGATTATTATTCGATCGGTGAGGTGTGTGAATTGTTGGAACTCAGGCCCCACGTGCTCCGGTACTGGGAAAGCCAGTTCTCTGCGCTTCGGCCCACAAAGAATCGGGCTGGCAATCGGGTGTACAAGCGAAAGGACATCAAGCTCGTTCATCTGCTCCGCCACCTGCTGTATTCGGAGAAGTACACCATTGCAGGGGCGCGGGTGAAGCTCGACCAGCTGCGCAAAGAAGGAAAACTGGCACGGGCGGCACGGGTCGCCTGGGATTCCGAAACCGTTCGCGACCTGCGGCGGGAAGCGGATCAGTTAGTAGACGTCCTCACGCCCTGATGTCGCCGCGCCTACGGATCCTTTGTACAAACGACGATGGCGTGCACGCCGCCGGTTTGCGGCTCCTCGCGGAGGTGGCCCGGGACATCGGCCAGGTAGAGATCGTGGCGCCCGACCGGCAGCAGAGCGCGGCAAGCCACTCCCTGACCTTGCACCGACCTTTGCGGGCGACTCACACTGGTGACGGCGAGTATGTCGTCGACGGCACCCCGACGGACTGTGTCCTTCTCGCTGTAAATCAGCTCCTCGAAACGCCGCCGGATTTTGTTTTCTCCGGGGTCAATCACGGGCCAAATATGGGCGAGGACGTCCTCTATTCGGGCACTGTCGCGGCAGCCATGGAGGGAACGATTTTTGGCATTCGGTCGGTGGCCGTGTCGTTCGCCAGCAGCCACGACGAGCATCTTCCCGGATATGCCAGAGTCCTGCGCGATTTGCTGGGCAAGTTAGTCGGCCGGGACGACTTCCCACCGGAAACCTGCTTCAACATCAACCTTCCGGATCGTCCCGCTGCCGACGTTCAAGGGGTGCGAGTCACGTCTCTTGGCAGGCGGGTCTATGCTGACTCGCTCATTCGTCGGGAAGATCCATCGGGGAAAGACTATTTCTGGATCGGTGGAGGGGTGCTGAGCTGGAGCGGAAACGATGAATCTGACTTTCAGGCCATCGAGAACGGCTATGTATCCGTGACTCCGCTGCACCTGGATCTCACCAACCACGGGCTGCTTCGCCAAATCCGCTCCTGGGACCTGTAGTGACCACAGCAGACTACAGGCGAGA
>JAZDDE010000342.1:0-5490 GCA_036679495.1 Gemmatimonadota bacterium
AGCGGCGCGATCCGGATGCCGGTCTTGCACTTCGGGCACGCGTACTTGGGCCGCACGTGGAGGAGTACGCGCGCCGTCGCCGGAATGAACTCGATCTGTTCCGAGGTCTCGCGACCGATCTCCACCAGGCGCGTGCCATCGGCCGGGCAGACCTTCTCGTCTTCGGTGAGATCGTGGAGGATCTCCTTGCGCGGCATCCACGCGGGGAGCGGCCGCCGCCCGCGCTTCGTTCGCGTGTGGGCGGGAACCGAGACGGCATTAGCTTCGTCGTCCTCCCCTCGAGCTAGTTCCTCGGCCTCGTTGAAGAGCCCCGGTTGGTCCGCATGCACGCGCTCGCTACTCGCTCCGAACTGCTGACTCTTCAGCAGTCGCACGTACTCGCGAAGCTGCTGAATCTCGAGATCGCGTTCTTCGATGGCGATGTGATGTTTCTCGATCACCGCATCGCGGTCGAGAACGAGTGCATGCAGTCGCTCTACATCGACCGGAAGAACGGCACCCTCATCCATGCACACAAACTAACAACTTTGAGGAACACCAGCACTACCCTACCGCCGAAAATGACAACGATTCATGCGGCTTCAACCGAAACACATCAATCCCATCGAGCAGCCAGTTGAGTTCGCGACCCGCCACCTCGAGCACCGCCCCCGCTCCCTCCCGCGGCCAAGGAAACCGGTCCTTCTCGAGCCGCTTCTGCCACAGGATGAACCCCTTGCGCTCCCAGGCGAGCAGCTTCACCTGGGAGCGCTGGCGATTGCAGAAAGCGAAGACGTGGGCCGAGAACGGATCCAACCCGAGTTCTTCGTCCACCAGAATCGAGAGACCGTTGATCTGCTTGCGGAAGTCCACCGGTTCCCGGCACAGATGCACGCGAACCGTCTGTGTCGGTCGCATCACAGCCGGCTCAGGGCCTCGACGGCTTCTCCCAGCTCCGAACTCCCCTCGATCACGACGCCGTTCGGGAGATGCGCCCGCCATGCGGCGGCTTCCCGCGGCGCCGCGGCCGTCGTCTTGACCTCGACGAAGCGAGGACGCGATTCTGCAGCGCGTTTCGCAATCCGTTTCGCTGACGAGCGCTTCACCGGCGGAAGCGCGCCTTTCCGTCGCAGCTCCTTCGCCGCCTGGTATAGGGCGTGCTCCGACAATCCCTTCCGCATCGCATAGCCCCGCATCGTCTCGCCCGTCGATGCGCATGCTTGCAAGTGAACCAGCCAGCCCTCTTGAACGGCTGTCAGCTCCGCTCTCGCCTTCCTCTCCATCTCCTCGACCTCCCGCTCGATCCATCAAGCTGCACGAGGATGACCACTCACGCGAAGAGGGAAACATGGGGTTTGCTAAGCGCGTACCGTGATGGGCGTGGCAAGTCAAAGCTCCGACCCGGGTCCGGCCGGCTCGCAGGTCGCGACACGGCTTCCACCGAGATGATGAAATACCTCACCGGCCAACTCGGTCTGCCCGTCGAGACAGCGGCCCATATCACCGCCGATGCAAACCGCTGGTTCTGGGGTCGATCGATTCCTTGGTCCACGGTCCGCACGCACTGGGTGCGCCTGAGTTAAGGCCCTGCACGTTTTGTGAGTGGAGTTTCCATCCCAATTCGACCCCAAGCTGCCCGGATGGACACAAACAAGAACGACCTTCTCACTCTGGGCCACGCTGAATCCGAGTCTGGCCTGCCCCGAAAGCGAATCCGACGGGCCATACAACACGGAGAGATCCCGGAGTACTGGTTCGGGTCCTGGAGACGGATTCGGCGTCTCGACCTGGAAGCGTGGATCGAGGATCACCGCAGCAAGGCCGAAAACGATGAATCGGGGTGCGTGCGATGAAGCCCCGGCATCTGGGTCGCCCTGCGCTCGCTGCGTTTCGTACAACCCCTGAGAAGCTGGGAATACGGACCGCAGAATCGAAGTTTGAGCCTCTCTCCACCCTCCCGTTGGACGTACCCGATTCATACCGGGGCCGTTGGGAGCGACTCGCTAGTCGGGCCGCCACCTCGTACCGGGCCGCAGTCGAGCTGAAGTGCCTGGAGTGCTCCAGCTGGGAGCGAACAGAGGCGAAGCGGTGCGAGATCGCAGGCTGCCCGCTCTGGGCACTCAGCGGCCGGATCTTCGGGCGAGGGGGTAGTTCCACATGAACGGGCCGAACCCTCAGGACACGCGAGTCCCCGATGGCCGGTATCGAGTCGGCTACGTGAAGTGGGAGCGATTCAACTGCTACGGCACCAAGAGGTACTCGGTCACCTGCACCATCACCGAGGACGGCGAGTACTTCGGGCTCCCTCTCTACCGCTATTACAACGAGCCGACGAAAGCCTGGCTCCCCCGTACCCACAACCTTTGGCTCGACTACACGGCCCTGATCCCCGAGCGACCACCGCGAAGATTCACGCCGGAGTCGTTTCTGAAGGGATGCGAGGTGCTCGCAGAGGTGGTCACCGTCAAGCAACAGACCCAGGGACGGAAACGAGTCGAGATCCCAGAGGCGCTCTGGTACTCGAAGATCGACAACTTCATTCGCATCACGGCTGGTTCTCCGCCTTGTATGAGGGTGCGGCCATGAAGCGAACTATCGGCCTGAGTCTGAACTCAACTCTGACTCTGAACCGGAACTCCAATATCAAGAGCAATGGGAATAACAACGGCAACAGGGGAAGGCCAGAGAACCTCCATGATCTCAAGGACTTAGAAAACCGGCGGCTCACGATTCCCGTAGCGTCCGATGGGCGCAATCGAGCAAGGGAAACCGGATCAGGGGGGAGCGGGTGCGGCTCTTCGGGGTCGTGCCCCCTCCCTGTGAAGGCAGAAGCCAGTAAGGATTCGGAGCGCGGGCAAGATGGCTGAGCGCGATCCGGTCGATCCGCGCTCGTGGCTCCCAAACCGGCTCGGGCTCTCCATCAAGGAAGCGGCAGGCGTCCTCGGCGTTTCCGAGGGACTCCTCCGCACCGCTCTCCCCGAGATCCCGCACCTCCACATCGGAACACGAGTGGTCATCCCCGTAGATGCCCTCCGGGACTGGCTCCGTGCCCAAGCCAAGGCCGAGGCGCAATCCGCAACTCGCGATGTCGATGAGATCCTCGATTCATTGAATATAGATTGAATTATCAAGTGATCTACCGCACCATAGACATGATGGCAGCGAGAAAGAAAACAGGCTGGGGCGGCGCACGGCCTGGTGCCGGGCGGCCCAGGCTCTATGCCAAGATGCACCGCCGGTCAGTGGACTTCGATGATGCCGACGATCGACTGCTACGCGAGATTGCAGCCGAGCGGGGAGTCACCGTCATCCAGGTCATTCGCGAAGCCGTGACGGCGTACCTAAAGCGCCAGAAGACGAGGAAGAAGCGATGAGTGCGAAGGTCAAGAACGATCGGGGCGCGTGGTGGGTCATCACGCACTACCAGGGCAGACGCACGAAGAAGCGGATCGGCACAACGAAGGCCGACCGGCGCAAGGCGCAGAAAATCGCTGACGAGATCAATGCGCGCCTAGCGCTCGGAGCGTTCAGGACAGACGATCCCAGAGAGCAGCCCCTGCCCTTCGGTGAGTATGCGAAGCAGTGGTTTCGCAGCGAGGTCGAGTTGCCAATCTTGCGAAACGCCGAGTCTGCTCTGTCCCCCGCCACCGCAGAGCTTCACGAACGGCACTTGCGCCTGTACCTGCTCCCCTTCTTCCAGAAGCGCGACGTTCGGACACTGCGCGTTGCAGAGGTTCAGAGTTTCTACGACGACTGCTTGACCCATGGTCGCCCTCCGAGCGCACGGTCCGTGGAGATGGTGATCGGCACCCTCCGCCGCATTCTGGCCTATGCCGAGGCCCGCGAGGAGGTGGGACGAAATGCTGTCGAGGTATGGAAGCGAAGCCGTGGTCGCCGTCGTGGGACCGGAGATTCGGTGCCCGCGAACGTGCTCAGTTCCAAGGAGCTGTCCGCGTTTCTCACTGGGGCGGACGATCGCTACCCCGAGACGTATCCGCTGATTCTGTTCCTGGCAGACACGGGCGCGCGCATCGGAGAAGCCCTCGCGCTTCGCTGGCTCGACCTCGACCTTGGGAACAGTACCGCCCGCATCCGACGGAGTTTCTCCAGCGGCAAGCGGCTCAGCGTCACGAAGACCGGCCGGGGCAGATCCGTCGAACTGTCGATGCGTCTGCGGGGTGTCCTGGCCGAGCGACGCCCGGATCTCTACGGCGACGACACCCTTGTCTTCCCAGGCGCAGACGGCCAACTCATGGACCCGCACAACTTTCGTGGGCGGGTCTTCCGTCACCTCGTCAGGAGCGTCTTGGGACGCGACCGGCGCTTCACACCCCACGGACTCCGGCACACCTTCGCGAGCATCCACATGGCCCGGGGGACGCCGCTCAAGTGGATTCAGGCACAGGGCGGCTGGGCAAGCGCGAAGGTCCTGCTCGACACCTACGGGCACTACCTGCGCGACGAAACAACCGGGCACGCTGACACGCTAGGCGACGCACCGGAACGGCCCTATACGGCCCCTCGCCGAATAGCGGCGGCATCCAGCCTCCCGGCGACCGGAGCGCAGGCTCGCAAAACCCGAGGCGGAACGCCGACTTCCGTCCGACCTTCCTGGTGGGCGCGCCCCGATTCGAACGGGGGACCCCCTGCGTGTAAAGCAGGTGCTCTAACCAGCTGAGCTACGCGCCCGGAGGATTTAGGCTAACGGTTTTCGGGCCAGCAGCACGAGGATCGTGGCACAATGGTACGGCGCTGATGGGAGGACTCGATGCAGACACTCTCGGACCGCGTGGCCATCGTCACCGGCGCCGCGCGCGGGATCGGACGTGGTATCTCCCTCGCGCTGGCGGACGCCGACTGCCACGTCGTCGTCTCCGACCTGGCTGGAACCGGCAACGCGGTCGGCTACGAACTCTCTGGCGACGAGCAACTCGACGGGACCACGCGGGAAGTCGCAAGCCGGGGCGCCGGGCGCGCCGTCGCGATTCCGTGCGATGTGACCCAGGCCGATCAGGTCCAGGCCTTGATCGAGAAGACCCTGGCCGAGTTCGGGCGCATCGACCTGGTCGTCAACAACGCCGGCTTGGTTCACATGACGCCGATCGAAACCATCGACGAGGAACGTTGGGACCAGGTCTACGCGGTCAACGTCAAGGGCGTGTTCCTGGTGTCGAAGGCCGCCCTGCCCGCCCTCGCCGAACATCAGGGCGCGATCGTCAACATCTCCTCGGTGGCGGGAAAGCGCGGGCACCCGACGGGCAGTCTCTATTGCTCGAGCAAGTTCGCCGTGATCGGCATGACGCAGTCGTTGGCCCTCGAGGTGGCGGGCCGCGGCGTGCGCGTGAACGCGGTGTGCCCGGGGATTCTCGACACCGCCATGTGGAGCGCCCATCTCGTGTCCGAGGAGCGCGGCGGCGCCGCCGCCTATCAAGGCGCCGTCGAGGCCATGATCCCGCTCGGGCGAGAGCAGACGCCCGAAGACATCGCCGAGGCCGTGATCTACCTGGCAAC
>JAZDDE010000343.1:0-2165 GCA_036679495.1 Gemmatimonadota bacterium
GCTCGAGCGTCACCTGGTCGTGGGCCCGGAGCATGGCCTGAAGGATGGAGATCTCCTTTGTGGCCCGACCTTCCGTGAGTAGGCCAGCCCTGTAGCGGAGAAGTACCGCCTCCAACTCCTTCAGGATCTTCTCGCCGTTCATTTCCATCCCAGTTTCGCCCATGGTGTCGCCTGAAATTGCGAGATGTTCTGTATGGCTCTCAGAGACTCGCTGACGCGTTTCGAGACCTTCCGGTCCGGGGACCACCGAGCCGGCCACTCACCGGCCATCCGAGGGCGATTTCTCCGCTCAAGCCTTGAGCGCCTTCAGCCTGGCCTGTTCCGCCTGGGAGAGCGGCCTAACCTCCACGAACTCCTCCTTGAGGCTGGTGTAGTAGCGGAGCTGCAGGTCGAGGAGCTTCTCGGTTGGCACCTCGGACAAGTCGCGCCCCGAGAGCTCGTCCTGGAGCCGCCGGAGTTGCTCTCCGAGGAGGCGGATGCGCTTTTCCTTCAAGAGGAAAAACTCTTCTTGGAGCACCTCCATCTCCATGGCCTTGGCCGAGGCGATCTCCACCTCTAGATCAGCGTTCCAGTTGGCCAGTGTGCTCTTGGCCACGCCGATCTTCTCCGCGATCTTGGCATAGGAGAGGCCCTTGGCCCGGAGCCGGATGAAGTCCTCCTTGAGTTCCACCTTGCCGCGTTCCTGTTCCAGATCGAGCACCTCGAATTCCACGGTATCTCGCTGCCTCCCTTCCAATGTCTGTAACCCGCCCTTTCTCTTATGGGCAGATTGCTGGCAGGGCACTTTCATTCCGCGTGCTTCTTCAGACCGAATCGCAAGATGCCGACGGCAGCCAGCGCCTCGATCGCTTGTTCGCGGCGATGCGCATACCATGCCGACCAGCAGCTGCTGTGGAGCCAGGTGTGCCCATACTCTTTCGCTCCGATCGGAACTACCTGGCTGTCAACATTGTCCACCTTCCTGCACCAGGCGCAACGGTCGGTGTCGGAATGTACCGGATGGTGGTTGAGCCACTCGACGACACAGGCCTCGAGGGCGATGGCTTCTGCCTCGGCCCGGGTCTGCCCGCCGTTGAACTCTGCGATGCCAGCACGCTCGTCGAAAAGCGCTCGCCAATCCTCCGCCGTCCACCTGTCTCCAGGTGGTGCGAGTAGCTCGATGATCTCGGCCTTATGGCGCCTGATCGCGTTCACCATGTCGACTGGCGGCTCGAGGTCAGCGTCGAGAATCAGATCGGTGCCTTCGACCCCGAGCCGTATGCCGCTTGCCTCGGCCGTGCGGATCGTTTCGGCCGCACTCATATCCGCTTCCTCCAGCGAGGGCGGTCCGTTTTCGCCGACGTTGATTGCTGTGGGGTCGCCGAAGGCATAGGGGGCATAGGGGTCTTCGGATCGCAGCCTGCCCCCGCGTCGTCGCAGTTCCTATCGCCCCTTTTGTCGGCATCGGGGGCATAGGGGGCTTCAGGGTGATCTTGCGGGGGGTCCTCCGCGCTATGCCCCCTATGGTCCCTATGCCCTCCCGGCCCGTTGGTCTTCACCAGCGCATAGGTTGCCGCCCCCCACTTTCCGGCGGGCGCCTGTCGCGTCAGGACGAACCCGGCCATCCTTGTGCCGTCGAGTTTTTCGAGCCGGGAAGATAGGTATTGGCGTCCCCTCCCTTGTGGGTCCGCCGCCTGTCGCACGTCGTCGTGGAGATCCCGAATAGCGATGGGCAGCTCATGATGCCGCTCCCACCAGACAGCGAACAGGTCGGCGACCGCCTGCCGACGCCCGTCACGTTCCTTGGCCTCATTGACCCGATCCGCCGGGTCCTTGCAGCCGAGTTCAAGAAGGGGATCCCTTACCCACTCGCACCACTGCTCGAAGCTCCCGAGCGTGCGGCCTGGCGCGATCCCATCGGTGATGCGCCCCCAGCGCCAGATGGTAAGCAGCGCAGCCAGCAATTCCGTCCGCCGCTCCGTCACTTCGATGCGGATGTCGGTCGCGAATGTCCGCGCCTCTGGGTCTTCGGTTCGCGAGTCGAAGTCCACCGTGATGAACCGGCGGGCCAGGTCTTCCGAGACGGACAGGCCGTTGCCGGTGAGGATCACGAAGGCAGTCGCATTCAACGGCAGCATCTGGGACCTGCCCAACACGCGCACCCGAGCCGGTCGCTCGGTGATCGC
>JAZDDE010000344.1:0-3568 GCA_036679495.1 Gemmatimonadota bacterium
GGGTGTCGGGTTCGCCGCGCTCCGGGCGGCGATAGCCAGCGCCAAGCAGCGGCAGCCAAAGGGATACCGTCAGCCACTTGCGTATCACCCAGACGTTCGGCGACGGATTGCTTTGATGAGTGCCCAACTCGAGTCTGCCCGATGGTTGGTACGCTACGCGGCCTGGTTGCTCGACATGGAAGGAGCAACTCCACATGCGTTGGCGACCTTTTACAAGGCCAAGTACGTCATGGGCGAAGCCGTGACGGGCGCGACACGATCGGCTCTCGAGGTTGGCGGCGGGCACGCGATCTTCAAAGGATCGGTAATCGAACGCGTTTTCCGAGACGGAGCGACGGCATCGATCATGTTCCCGCCGGGAGATCTTCGTCTTTGCAACCTGGTCTTTGACGCACAGATCGTGGCTCTCTGCCGGGACGCCGGCGTGAGTGAGTTGCTCACCGAAGACCACGATTTTGCCCGCTTCCCGGGCTTCAGAAGCAGACGGCTCCAACACTGATCAATTAAGAAGAGCGCTCTCCCTTTTCGACCATAGGCACGACGCCGCCAGGTAGGTCCCTTGATTGAATCTCCATATCGAGTATCATTTTCGGATGCGCGCAGTGACGATTAGAGAGGCGAAGGCTCACCTCAATGAGCTGATCGACGCTGCAGTCGGTGGGGAGCAGGTGGTCTTGATGAAGGGTTCGAAGCATGTAGCTGCCATTGTTCCCGTGTCGGCAGAAGAGATGGAGCTCCCGCCGCGCCTGACCGACGATCAGGCTGAACGCCTCTGGCGACAGCTCGCTGAAGAACGGCGGGCTGCTAAGATACGCACGTTCGCATCGGCCGAGGAGGCGGTTGCCTATCTGAAGAAACACCTGCGGTCGGCCCCTTCTGCGCACCTCGCCCACAGCTTCAATTGATACGTCCTCAGAGCGCGATACATCCCAGCTCGCTTCGGCAAGGAGAGCGCGCGAAGGTTGTCTCGGAGCGAGAGGCGCGCTAGCGTTGCGCTCCACACTACGGAGTGCGAAGCACGGTCGAGCATTCGAAAGCGATGACCAGGCCCCCCACCGTGAAGCGCTAAGCCACCGCATTTCAAACGGATCCACTCAGGGGAGGGAAACCGATGGGCCGAGTAACTGGCAATGTCCTGCTGGTTGGCAGCGTTCGATTTGACACCGCCGAGGAAGTGTTTCGTACCTGCGCGGAAGGTGTGGGCGATCTGGTCTCGAGCCTGCCAGACGGCGAGGTGGGATACCGGATTCAGTGGATTAATTTCTTGGCGGCCAAGCTCTTCTGTGATCACCCGTCACTGGACACAATTAGCCGACCGAAAACCGCCACGGGCGAGGACGATGAGCACTGGCTATTCAAAGCCAAAAAGGGGGTAAAGTCCCTCCACTTCGACGATCTCGGCTATGCCCGCGCGGCCAAGGAATCATATGCGACCTTTCGCACCTTACGCGATCAAGGTGTCATCCCGTCCGGCGTGCGGTTCCAGGTTTCGTTACCGCCGACGGAGAGTGGCGTGCGGTCATTCGTGGTAACCCACAAAGACTTCGAGATATTGTGCAAAGCGTATCAAGAAGCGATGATCCGCGAGCTGGCGACGATCCAAAAGGATATCCCTGCCAAGGACCTCCTCATCCAATGGGACATCTGCATAGAAGTCCTGGCGGTCGCCACCGGGGATCAGCGGGAAGGGCTGTCTCCGTTCGACGTGCCAGGCGATCCGTTTGATCGCTACCTCCACGACATCAAGACCCTCTCGGGGTGCATCGCTGACGAAGCGCTTTTGGGGTTACATTTCTGCTACGGCGATCTCCTCCATAAGCACATGGTGGAACCGCAGGATCTGGGCGTCGCCGTGCGCATGGCGAATGAATCGGTGCAAGAGATTCAGCGACCGGTCGATTACGTCCACATGCCGGTGCCGCGCGACCGGGACGACCGGTCGTATTTTCAGCCGCTCAAACACCTCTCCATCGGCGATGCGAAACTCTACCTGGGCCTCATTCACAACACCGGCGGAGTCGAGGTCGCGATGAAGCGACTCGCCACCGCACGCAAGTATGCGTCGGGGTTCGGGATCGCAACCGAATGCGGTATGGGTCGCCGCCCACCGGAGTTGATACCCGGGCTGTTGCGCATCCACCGGACGGTCGCCGAGGCATTGGACTAACCCGGGCACAAAAAAGGGGCCAAGCCAGGATAGCCCCATTTACCCCGACGCCTATTCTCGGGAGGGTAAGGTTTAGCCCCTTGAACCTTTGCCGACTGGCGCTGTGGGGCTGGAAGTGAAGGCACCCGGATCGCTGCGCTCCACCTGAAGCTTCAGCTTCGTGCCCCTGTCGATCAAGAGGCCCGACCCCAGCCGGTTAGCGGTATCCAAGGCTTCGTCGAGTATGCCCAAGGCTTCGGCCCGGCGCTCTGGTCCGCCGTGATCCAAGAGGAGCTCGGCATAGGAAACCTGTGTTCGCGCGAGCAGCGGCGGCGCCTTGATCTTCCGATTGAATTCGAGCGCGTCCTTGAAGTGCGCCTCGGCGGTGTCGAACTGGGATAGTGTCTCTGCCAGCAGTCCCAGGTAATGAGAGGCCGACCCGACGCAACCGGAGAAATTCCCCCCGATGATGTTGAGGCGCACATATGGGAGCAGCAGATCGTACAGCACCGCGGCTCGCTTCGAATCCCTTAGCCCGGCGCAGACTTCTGCAAGACCAGCCATCGCACTCGCCCAGGCGGAGTCGCGCGGAAGGGTGGCGAAGTCTTGTGCGGCAACCCACTCGAGCTCTGCACGCGCCTCATCGTTGCGGCCCAGGTGGAGATACACCCATCCCATCCCCGCCCGCCAGGCGCGATAAGACGGAAGGTCCGCCACCACGGGCTCAATGGATCGCCATACATCTAAGACTTCCTCGGATCGTTGTTGACTTAATATGCGAGTGAACAGGAACTGGAGCACAAAAGCAGCGTGGGCAAAGGGGTCGCCTATGCGTTGACCGATTGCCAACGCCTCTCGGGCGAGCGCCTCGGCCCGCTCGAAATCACCCTTCATGGCCGCGCGGGCTGACGCAACACTCGCTGCGCCCAAGAGGTAGTGGGGCTGGCGCAGCTCGTGGGCGCGGCGCGTATAGAGGTCGATTTCTCGATCCGCTGCCTCGACCTCGCCGAGTTCCATGAGACTGGTGATGCGCCAGTCGTGCCCCTGCTGCTCGAGCACGCGGTCCCCGGCCGTCTCCGCGAGTTGCACGATCTCATCGGCGATGGCTGACCGCTCTACAACGGTCTCCGGACCCCAAAGGGCGAGGTAATGGGTGCTCAACGTGAAGCCGAGGGTCGCCGGGTCGCCGAGACGTCGCGCCATCTCCACCGCCTCGCGACTCACTGCCACACGTCGCTCCGGGGCCTCCTGCTCACCGAGGGCGATTGCCAGCCGAGCCAGGACACGCGCGCGCAGGGGGCTATCAGTGCTCGGCAGCCCCGTCAGTACTTCCCTGAGCAGCTCGCTCAGGAACTCGTCGACGAGACCTGCGGAACCCTGAATGAGGCCGAGATACCCGAGCCGGCCGTAACCGAGGGCCGC
>JAZDDE010000345.1:0-4386 GCA_036679495.1 Gemmatimonadota bacterium
TTCAGTCGCAGTCTGGCAGTGTGGCCAAAGTAGAGCGGGGGAAACGGACCGGCAAACCAGGCTAGTGTACTCGCCGAACCGCTATGGCGCGGTCCTCCGCCGCCAGAACCTCAGCCCCCGCGCCGGCCAGCAACGCTTCCGTGCCCGGAAGCGGATCGAGCACAGCCAGGTTGGAGCCGGGTCGAACAGCGGCGTAGGCGGCCAGGCAGAGGTTTGGCCATGCGGCCGCGAGGCCAGCCCCGACGAGCCGATTGTTCAGCAGTGGAAGCCGGTCGGGGTGCGGGCTACAGACCACGCTGACCCGGGAACGCAGAATGTTGGCACCGAGGGCAAGCGGTGGGGGGCCTGCGCTGAGTAGAACGAATTCGCTCTCGGCTGCCAGGTTCGCCAGGTCGGCTACAACGGTCTCGAGTCCGGGACCTAACAATACATAGCCGGACGCCTCGTGCAGGCCCAGAAGTGCCGCCAGGAGAATGGCTTGGTCGGGTTCGGCGACTATCGAAGAGCGTTCTGGGTGCGCAGCAAGTGCGGGGGCGTCACCAGGATCCACACGCTCTGAGGGACCGAAAGACACTACACCGGCCTCAATCGGAAATCGGGATTCGCAGTTCGGGCAGTCCAGCCTTCCCTCGATGACGCGGCTCTCGGCCAGCTGGTCCACCAGGACGATTACACCCTGAGGCGGGCCGCAGAGTGGGCAGGCCAGAGCCTCCGCCAACTCCAGAAACACGCTAGGCGCGACTCCCGCGCGAGAAGGCCAGTTCGAGAAACTCCTCACGGGTCCTGGCGTCGCTGCGAAACGTCCCGCGAACAGCGCTCGTGATCGTCATACTGTTCTGCTTCTCGACACCGCGCATCATCATGCACAGATGGCTGGCCTCGATTACGACTCCGACGCCGGCTGGAGACAGCCAGTCCCAGATGGCCGTGGCGATTTGCTCTGTGAGACGCTCCTGCACCTGCAGTCGGCGCGCGAACACGTCCATCACACGCGGCAACTTGCTGAGACCCAGGATTCGGCCGGCGGGAATGTAGGCAATGTGCGCTTTCCCGAAGAACGGCAGCATATGATGCTCGCACAGCGAATAGAGCTCGATGTCCTTCACGAGAATCATGTTGTCGTGGTCTTCCTCGAAAATAGCGTCACCGATCGCCTCCTCGACGCTCATCCGGTACCCCCGGGTGAGCCAGGCCAGCGAGCGCGCAACGCGGCGTGGAGTGTCTTCCAGACCTTGACGCCCCACATCTTCGCCGAGGAGTTGCAGCTGCTGGTGGACCAGTTCGGAAAGCTCAGCCACATCCGGTTCCGGCGAACCCGTGTCCGAAGTCAACTTTCGCTCCATCGTCATCCCCGCCAGTAAAAGAACCCGCCAGTAGAAGAAGAAGGGCGACCGAAATATCGGCCGCCCTTCAGTGTGACGTGAGGGGGTTTTTGAGACCCGCTAAACACGGTTGTCCCCTCCCCCCGGGCTTTCGCCGTCCCGTTTACGGGCCTGGCGTCCTCCGAGGGATCAAGGATTCTCGACCCTTAATGTTGGTTCAAAAACATTTCCTCACATCAGCCCTCAAAACGTAACCCGGCCCTCGAATACGGTCAAATATCAGCCCTCAGAAGGACAGCCAGACTCCGACTCCGGCGAAGGCCACGATCGCGACCGCTCCGGCCAGCAGAGCATACGGCAACTGAGTGCGGACATGTTCGATGTGGTCCGATGACGACGCCAGTGAAGCCACGATCGTCGTATCGCTGATCGGGCTTGAATGATCGCCGAAGATCCCGCCCGACAGGGCGACGGCCACGAACGGAGCGATGGGTGCCCCGACGGCGACGGCGACGGGCACCGAAATCGGGAGCATGATCGCGAATGCTCCCCAGCTGCTCCCGGTAGAGAATGCGATCACCCCCGCGACTATGAAAAGGAGCGGTAGAAGGATCGGGAGGGGCACGCGCCCGGCCACCACGCCCGCCACGTACTCTCCCGTACCGAGTTCCCTGGTCACGTCACCGAGGGCGAGGGCGAGAAGCAGGACCAGCGCCATGCCGGTCAGCGCCGCCGCACCTTGAAGGACTACATCGCTCGCCTTCGCCAGACTGAGCAGCCGCTGCGAAACGGAGAGAAGTCCCGCCACGAGCAGCGCGCCGAGAACAGCCCAAAGGACACTCGTGGAGCCCGAGCCAGCCGCGATATCGCCAGAGCCGGTGGCGTACATCGCGATCGGCATGAGCAGCACCATCGTCACCATAGGCACGACCATGTTGCGTGCCCGGAGCGGAATTCCCTCGCCCGGCGGGGGAGACAGGCGCTCCGGATCGCCCAGACTGACGGCGTGCGGCCACTGGACCTCTCCGTCCTGTGTCCGCTTCTCGGCCGCCCGCATCGGTCCAATATCCGTGCCGCGAGTCGCAACGAAGCCCGCCAGGGCGATCGCCGCGAGCGGGTACACGTTGAACGGAATTGAAGCGATGAGAACCTGAACGTTGTTCTCGATGCCGAGCGTGGCCAAAATCGCCAGGATGTAGGCGCCCCAGGCATTGAATGGAACCAGAACGCAGATCGGTGCGGAGGTGGAGTCGGCCAGGTAGGCAAGTTTCTCGCGCGACACCCGGAAGCGATCGAACAGAGGCCGGCATACCGATCCTGTGACCAGCACCGTGATGTTCGACTCGATGAAGATCACGATGCCGATCAGCCACGCCAGAACCTGGGCGCGCCGTGCGTTCGTTACCCAGCGGCGGGATTCGACCCAGGCGACGAATCCGCGAACACCTCCATTGGCCTCCACAAGCGCAATCAATCCGCCGATAGCGAACGTGAAAAGCAGGACACTGGCACTTCCCGGATCGGTCATTACCCGCACCAACGCATCCGCAGTTCCAGTGGCGCCACGAAGCGGATTCCAGGCCGCCAGGATGGTCCAGCCTGCGAAGATCCCACCCGCCAGCGAGAGGTATACCTGGCGCGTGTAGACGGCGAGACCGATAGCCAGGATCGGAGGCAGTAGAGACAGCACTCCGTACTCGATCATGCCCTCCTAGGTTAGTACTGCTCCCAGCAGGCGCTGGAAGTTCGCTCCAAGAAACGAGGTCAGCCCGGCCGCGTCAAACCCACGATCCATAAGGGCTGCGGTGATGAGTGGCAGGTCGCGGGCGTCGCGAATCTCGCGCGGAAGAGCGGGAGCGCCATCGAAATCGCTTCCCAGGCCGACATGCTCGGATCCCGCTACACGGACCGCGTGCCGCACGTGGTCGCAGAACCGGGATAGAGAGACGGGATCGAGATGCTGGGAGCAGAGTTCGGCCATTCGGCGGAAGCTGTCGCGCTCCTCCGGCGACACGCGGCCCTCCAGAGCCGCATGCGCTGCGGCGTAGGCTTCGTCCAGGTAGGCGCTGAACAGGTTGATGCCCAGGACACCCGCGCCGGCTGCCAGCGCCTCGATCAGGTCGTCGGGAAGGTTCCGCGGGTGACTGGCCACGGATCGACACCCGGAATGGGACACCGTCACGGGCACATCCACTTGTTCCAGCACCTGGCGCGCAACAGAGTCGGAAGAGTGGCTGAGGTCGATGACGCAGCCGAGCGTTTGCAGGCGGTCCACGACCCGGCGGCCGAAGTTGGTGAGGCCGCCGTGAGTCTCCTCAGCACCGCTCGGGCCGGCCGCATCCGCCCAGGCCGTCGGAGCCATCCAGGTGAGCGTCAAGCAGCGCATTCCTTCGTCATACAGCCGGTCGACCGTGTCGAGATTCTGGTCGATCGAGTATCCCCCCTCCACGCCGAGCACGACCGCAACGTCGCCATCCAACCGGGCCGCTTCGAGATCCTCGGCCTCCAGCACCAGGCGGAAGCCGGGGGTTTTCTCAAGGAATTCGCGCGACCTGGCCAAGCCCTCGAGGGTGTGTGGCTCGGGATCCGCATGTCCGGGATCGATCCACACAGCGAAGATGCCCCCGTCGAACCCGCCTTCGCGCATTCTGGGCAGATCCAGATGTCCGTACTCGCGCGTTGCCGTGACGTCCTCGCCCGCCAGGTGACGGAGCAGCATGTCGTTGTGCCCGTCGAATACGAAGGCGTCGTGATGGAAAGAGAGTTGAGCCTTATGCGGGGGCTGAGGACTCACCGGCCAGAGGATCCCTTCGACACCCACGGGCTCGCACCATCGCAGAAACGAAGCAGCCTGTCAGCTGCCTTCGTGATCCCAATGCGGGGCGTGATCAAGACCTGGCTGTCCGGGATAGCCTCTCCAGCTTCGATCCACAGGGGCACTGTAGCAAGTTCGTGGCGCTGCAGGTCAGGTCCGATGGCTAGAGCCTGAGACAGCCGGCCGGGACCGCTCGTGAGCGTAGGACGGCCGCCGCGGCGCTCCCGCATGAGGTCCTGGCCCTCCAGG
>JAZDDE010000346.1:0-4536 GCA_036679495.1 Gemmatimonadota bacterium
CGGGCGTGTATACGCGCAAGTAGAGCTATCCGACGGACTTCTTTGAGCAGAGCGAAGCCGTCGCCGGCCCGCAGGGTCATGGCACGGCTCGGGGTCTCAGCTCTCCGCTCCGGCGGTTCCGGCGACGAGCTGCTTGACCTCCAGAAGCGTCGCCAGGTCGATGAAGTCGGTCTGGTGGACGATCTGGCCGCCCTCGACCTCGTACCAACTGGTGACTGGGATCTCGTAGGTGGTGTCCTGGCACCCCTCCTTGCCCAGGGCAAGGCTCATGGCAGCTCCGGACAGGGTGCCGGCGTAGAGGTAGTGGACGACGACACGATTGCCGTCGACGAGGCGGTGCTGCTCCCGAATGTCCATGGCTGTGTGCACGCCGACCAGAGCTCCGAGAAAAGCTTGGAGCTGCTCGGTGCCTTCGAAGTGGTGGCGCTGGGCGACGTCTTCGAAAACGGCGTCGGGACTGTAGGTGGCGAGCATGGCCATGAGGTCGGCTGCGCGATAGGCGTCGAAGAAGCGGTCGACGACGGCGCCAGCGTCGTCGCTGTTGGCCGGTGCGGCCGCCGCCAGGCAGACGGCGATCACGAGCGCCGAGGTGGTGGAGCGGATGAGCGTCGATCGGTCTTGTAACATGGTTCTCGATCCTCCTTCTTGGGTCGGGCTCGCTCCGAGGAGCGAGTGAGTGTGGCGACCACGCTATGAAGGAAAGAGAGGTCCAGCAATTACCTCTCAGGTAATGGACGCTCCCGAAGCTGGTTCTACAATCGGGGCCATGGTTAACCTATCGAGCTCCGTCAGACCGTCGTCGAGGCCGCCCTTCGGCGAGGCATTGAAAGGCTGGCGCCGGATGCGAGGCGTCAGCCAACTCGACCTGTCGCTGGAGGCCGGGACCTCGTCGCGCCACATCTCGTTCCTCGAGACGGGTCGCTCGAATCCGAGCCGCCGCATGGTGCTGCGGCTGATGAACGCCCTGGAGGTGCCGCTGCGCGACCGCAATCCGCTGCTCGTGGTGGCCGGCTTCGCCCCGGTTTACGGCGAGTCGAGCCTGGACGGCGCCGAGTTGAGCCAAGTGCGGCGCTGCATCCGCTTCCTGCTCGACGGCTACGAACCCTATCCGGCCTACGTGCTCAACCGAACTTGGGACATCGTCGAAGCCAATTCCGCCTACCGTAGCAGCCTCGCCGCTCTCCTGCCCGGCGTCGGCGAACGGCAAAACGCCCTCGATCTGCTCCTCGACCCGCTGCAGCTCCGACCCGTCGTCATCAACTGGGACGAGGTTTCGTACGCCGTGCTGCGACGCCTACGCCGACAGATTCAGAGCCCTGAGCCGACGGCGGATCTTGTCGCCTTATGGCAGCGGGTCAACAACTACCCGGGTGTGCAGGCGCTACTCTCGAGGGTCGATGACTCGCCGCCGGGGGACGTGGTGGTGCCCTTGGAGATGCGAGTCGGAGACACCGTGCAGCGCTGGCTCACCACGATCGTCACCTTCGGCACCCCCCTAGACGTAACCGTCCAGGACACGGTGATCGAGTGCTTCTTCCCCGCCGACGAGGCGACGGAGATGGCAGTCCGGGCAGCCGGCCCCTAACCCTAGGACGGGGTGGGCCGAGAGCCGAGCCGCTGAAGAGAATCTCGGGGCCCTTCGGCCGAGATCTGAACCCGACCGCCAGGGCCGGGGAAAGGGACTGGTTTCTGCTAGCTTCGATTGGTGAGCGTGACGCTTGTCCGGGTGCGAATTGAGGGCCACGTGCAGGGTGTGTGGTTTCGGGGCTGGACCCTCGAGGAAGCCCGGCGCCGAGGCCTAGTTGGTTGGGTGCGTAACCGGCTCGATGGCTCGGTCGAGGCGCTCTTCTCGGGAGCGCAGGAAAAGGTCGAAGCGATGATCGCCTTGTGCCACCAAGGTCCAGGTGCGGCTAGCGTCAGCTCTGTCCAGCGCTTCCCGGCCGCCGCGGACGAGCTTCGCGGTACCGGTTTCGTGTACCTGCCGACGGAATAGAGGTCCCGCTGTCCGCCAGGCGACGACTGGGTCCACGCCGATCAGCCCAGTCTCGAAAACGAGCGACCGTGCAAGTGGTCTGCGGGTTTGAATCCGGGGGCTGACCTGGCCCCGGTTCCGTTGCGACCAAGACCCCGATCCGGTCCCGCCCAAGCTGCTGTCACAACTTGGGATCGTTCTGAGATATGCAGACTACAACTCTACCCTACAGTCAGGCGATGCGCGGTCGCGCGTTTATCGGTTGCGAGCCCTCCCACAGGCAACTGGACAAGTAATGCGATCAGGCCGCTTGGGAGAAGGACGAGCGTGACACTGCGCTCGGGACTCGACTGCACTCAGGAGATCATGAAATGGGCAAGGACGAACAAACACTCGAGCTAGTGGCTGCAATAGCTCTAGTAGTCCTCGGATCAACGTGGCTGGGTTGGGGCGCACCGGCGGAAGCCGGGGAACCTGAGAGATCAGAAGAGCGGGCCTCACCCTCGCTGGACCCAACGGACTTAGAGGCCTACCTAGACGGAGTCATGGCGGTTCACCTAAGGGAGCGACACATCGCTGCCGCGGTCGTGACCGTCGTTCAACGTGGGGAGGTCCTTGTCAGCAAGGGCTACGGTTTCGCAGACCGAGAAAGGCGGATTGCAGTTGATCCAGACGTGACCCTGTTCCGGCAGGGTTCGATTTCGAAGCTCTTCACCTGGACGGCCGTTATGCAGCTCGCCGAGCAGGGCAAACTCGACCTCCATGCCGATGTCAATGACTATCTAGCTTCGTTCAAGCTCCCAGCGACCTACCCTCAACCCATCACGCTGGAGCACCTGTTGACGCACACAGCAGGGTTCGAAGGAGAAGCGGGACTTGGCTACATCCTGGTTCGCGACGCTTCGGAGCTCGTTCCATTGGAGGACTCGCTCGCTGCTCATATCCCGGCCCGAGTTCGACCTCCAGGAGAGGAGCCGATGTACTCCAACTGGGGAGCGTCGCTCGCCGGCCTGATCGTTGCCCGAGTATCCGGCCTACTTTTTGAAGACTATGTCGACCAGTACATCTTTAGGCCGTTGGCCATGTCCAGTAGCACCTTCGTCGAGCCGCTGCCCAAGGGACTGGCTGAAGACCTCGCAGTTGGTTACGAGTGGAAGGCAGGCGTGTTTCAGCCGGTCCCGTTCGAGTACATCGGGAACTTTGCCCCGGGAGGCTCCCTTACAGCCAGCAGTACCGACATGGCCCGCTTCATGGTGGCGCACCTGCAACTTGGAAGATTTCAGGAGAGCCGTATCCTCTCCGAGGAGTCCGCCCGCGCAATGCAGCGCCGGGCCTTTGCATTCCACCCGAGTCTTCCCGGAATGGCATACGGCTTCTATGAGATGGACATGAAGGGCCAGCGAATCATCGGACACTCCGGCGATACTCAGGCCTTTCATTCAGACTTGGCTCTGTTCCCTGACGCTGGTCTGGGCCTACATGTCTCCTACGTCGCCAACGGCTCGAAGGCGCGGCGGCATCGCCATCGCGCTCCTAACAGCAGGCCTGTTGGTGACAACGGGTATTGTCTGGACGAGAGGGTACTGGACAATCGGACGACGGCTTCGCTTCAGCTTCACATCAATGAGCTTCGCCGGTCTGACGTGGTTCCACTACTACTGGAATGTACTCGGATTCCAGTACTAGGTCGACGGAAGCACAGGCGAAGCAACGGTGTCCATGTCCCGGGGTGCTGTAACTTTCGGCTAGGCAGATCGTACTTCACCGCGATGAGCGGATCACACCCATCCAGACCGTCGGTACTTTCTTCCGGCCTGCAACTCGCGGGACTCTCGAGCGCGCTGGCTCTGGCAGCCTGCAGCGTCGACACCGCACCACCCACACAGGCCGGACGGGCATCGTGCACAGGCTTTGACCTTGTCCTCGCCGACAGCTTGGAGCTGGGCTTCCCTGGGACCGTTCTGGTCGCGTCAGGAGGGGAGGGTGAGCCCGGCGCAGCTGCAATCGGCGTCGCGAATCTGGTCTCGAGAGAGCCCCTGACGCCCACCCACGCGTTTCATATCGCCAGCGTGAGTAAGCTCTTCACCGCAGTCGCCGTTCTACGGCTGGTCGACGAGGGGGCCCTCTCGCTCGACGACAAGCTGGTTGATTGCGTCGACAGGCATCGGCTCTCCGGGCTTCCCTGGGTCGACGAGATGACGATCCGCCAGCTGCTCGACCACTCGGCCGGCACCTACCCCACAAACAACGACATGGACTACATCAGGAACTGGCTGGGGGACAGCGCGGGCGAGGCCGCGAACTGGGGAGCGGAGAACTTCCTGGCGATAGCGGCCAGGAATGAGCCACTCGGGCGACCGGGTGAGGGAGTCTTCTACTCGGACACGAACTACATCCTCCTTGCGATGGTCGTGGAGGGCGTCACGGGGACGAGCTATCGCGAACACCTTGAGAACTCGATCTTTCGACCGTTGGGCCTTGCTTCGGCTCGCTTCTTCGAGGGCGAGCTCGACCGTCCTCTGACAACCCGGGGCTACCTCTGGCTGTCAGAGGACATCGCGGGC
>JAZDDE010000347.1:0-4923 GCA_036679495.1 Gemmatimonadota bacterium
AACATGCATCAGATTAGAGACGGCAAGATCATTGGCGGAGACAGTGTCGTAGACATGTTCTCGCTGATGCAGCAGATCAGCGCTGCGTAGAGCCTCTTCTCCTCAAACCAAACGCGCGACCCCAGGCGCGTGCTCGGGGCACGAAAGCGATGGAGCTTCGCCCGAGACTCGAGCTCCCCGCTTCGGAGAACCGCATCGCTGGTGACACGCCGGAGAGTTACGGTGAGATCTCGATGCCCTCTGACGAATAGCGTCTGCTAGGCCCTGTCACTCTTCCGACGAAAGCGGACGAAGTTGTCCAGCCCTTCACGATCGCGCAGCTCTTCTCCCGCTCGCAGAGCTTCGGCCATCGATCCGTAGGGGCCGATACGAACGGTGTAGCGGGACTCGCCCTGCGAGTTGCGTACACCGACGATGTAGGTAGACAGACCGCGCGAGTCCAGGTCGTCGACAAACGCCTGGGCGTCGGCGACGCCGTAGTAGAAACCGAGCTGCAGCTCATAGATAGTGACGCCCGCTCCCGGCAGCGGCGTCGGAGCGGTCTGGGCGGATGCCGGAACTTCCTGGTGTTCGGAAACGGCGGCGGAGGCGGCAGGCCCGCCGAGGGTTGGTTCGGAATCGGCCCGGCCCGGGGAGCCCGGCGTCTCGACGGCAGCCAGGGTATCGCCCGTGTTCTCAGTCTCAGTTTCCGGGCCGGCGGTCTCCTGCCCTTCCACCACGCCAGGTGCATCCCTCGGTTCGGGTGTCGAACTCGCTTCGCCGTGTTCGGAGCCGAACAAGCTCACCTCGACGGCAGCCGAGCCAGCCTCGTCGTCGGGACTGCAGGGCGGCCGGCCGCGGCGCGCGAAGCTGAGGTTGTATTCGAGTCGGAAAATGCTCTCGTACAAGACCTCGTCAGTGAGCGCGAAGCCGTAGCCGACATAGAACGAACCTGGGCGATCGGATCGAATGCGCGCACCCAACTTGAGGTTGACGATGGTGTCGCCGTCGGCTTCTTCGATAAATGCGCCGACGAATGGCAGGTCGGTAGCTGGATCGATCGGGAACGGTGGCAGCGCCCTGCCACCGTCGCCGGGGGTCTTGAAGCCGTCGAGCACGTACCAGCCGACAAGCTCTACTACCGGAGAAACCTTGACCCGATTCCCGAAGCCCTCGCGGCTGGCACCGATCCCCAACCGGAGAATGTCCCCGGCGAAACCGTCGTTACGAACCGGAGCATCGGGGCCGGCGGCGGGTCCACCCACGAAGAACGGCGGTATCTGTTCGATCCTGCCAACGTCGGCATTGGGAATACTGGCCCCCGTTATCGGATCCGAGGAGCCCGAAAGGGGATGCCACCACCGCGCTTCGGACTCGAGCGCCCAGCGCTTGGAGATCTGATTGAAATAGAGCAAAGCCGGCTCGATGGAAGCGTGATCGGTGCCCAGATTCTTGGCCGCGTCTCCGGTGGCGAGATAGCCGCGAAGCTGACCCGTCAAGTAGCGGTTCTTGTCGGCGATGAAGGCGTATTTGAAGCCGGCCCGGACATCGCCAAAGCCCGACTCCTGGAGCACAGGAGCGCCGAAAGCCTGCTCGAAACCCGGGGTAAGAGTCAGGTCAGTCCGGCGAAACGGGATCTCCAGGAGCACCGAGAAACGCCGGTTGAAGGCATGCTCGAGACTCAGCTCGAATTCTTCGAAGTCCAGGCTTCCCGGCCCGGGGCTGGCGGCGTCCTGCCCAAAGGCGCCGAAACAGAGGCATTTGCCATAGATAAACTCGGCGCGATCGGGATCATCCGAATTCACCGAGGAGTCGTAGCGAATCCGAAACAGGTTGCGCACAATCGCGCTATCGATGTAGCCGGTGTTGCTGAAGTCGGCCAATTCCTCCTCTGCATCGATATTCTCGAGAAAATCCCTCAACGGCGCACAGGGCTCCAACTCTGCGTCCTGCGCAATCGAACGGCTTGGAACCGCCAGCGTCAGAAGCACTACCGCAGCCAGTGAAAATCTCGTCAGTGATTGAGACATAGCTTTCTCCTTCTTGTACTTAGCGTTTGGGCGGTCTTTCTCACTCAGGTGCCTTCCAGAATTCTCCTGAATCGACTGTGGGCCGTGATTCGACGGCTCTGTTCAGGCTGGAGCCGGGGCAATATCTCCCCGAGCAGCAATCGGATTCCTCTGACTTCGACTGCCTGCCCGGCGATCGCTCGCCAATAGCCGAGGTTGGTCAGCGCCAAAGCGTAGCGATAGAGGTAATCGGCGTTGTCGGGATGGTCCTCGAGGAGCGCCGCGTAGGTATCGACCGAGGACTGAAAACGCACCGTCGCAGCCTCGTTCTGACCGAGTTGAAGCAACACCAGGCCGTGGGTGTTGTAGGCGTTTGCGAGTTCATTACGCAGCTCGGGAAGGGGCTCGGCAAGATCCTCGAACAGGTCGAGGGCCTGTTGACTGAAGTTCCGGGCCTCCTCGGGGTTGCGATTCATCAGATGGCTCGCCAGGTTGTTGTAGGTTCGCGCCAACTCTTCCCGGTACTCGCGACTGCGTGGATACTCGTCCCTGAGCTCGGCGAACAGCCCGGCAGCTTGGCGGTAGCGCTCGGTAGCTTCATCGTGCTTTCACCGGTGGTTTCGGCGAGCGGTTTGACGAGGTCGATTGCCGCCAGCAGATCGCTTTCAGCGCCGGCGGGCTCGGACAGCTTGTCTTTGCGCAGAATTCCCCGATTCAAGTGCGCTCGCGCGAGCTCCAGGCGATACTCGACGCTCTCGGGGTGGGCAGCGACCAGAGCCTGCTGCGCCTCGATACCCTGTCCATATTGCATCGCGGCTTCGGCATGCTGTTTTTCGTTCTGCGCCGACTGTTCGATCACCCGCCCCAGTTCATTGTGGATCTTGGCCAGCTCGAAACTGTATTGGGCGTTTTGAGGGTCGGCTCCCGCTAGTGCCTCGAGCCCGGCGACCGCCCGTTCGAGGGCCTGCTTCGCCTCTTCGTAGTCGCCCAATTGACGGTGGATCTCAGCCACCCGCGCCGGAGCGACGGCCGCCTGCAACCGCAGCTTCGACGCCTTCGGCTGATGTTCGATGAGCTGTTCGTAGAGGGCTCGCGCTTCGTTCAGGAGCTGCCGGCGCACTTCTTCGAGCTGCGGCACGTCTTGAAGCGCTTCGCTTCCAACCCGGGTCAACATCTCGTCTACCGCCGTCGTCGCCACTTGCAGGCTGGTCTCGGCCTGCCGCCGAGCCTTCGTAGCCAGCACCGCGGCACCGGTCGCAACTACCGCCAGAACAGCGAACGTCGCCACGGCCGCACGCTTCAGCCGCTGGGAGCGATCGGCCTTCGCGATCGACGCCTCGATGAACGCCCTGCCGTTTTCGGTCAGATCGTCGCCGCGCTCGGCCAGCCAGCGCCGCGCTTCCACCAGACGGGCGCCCGCCAGGAGGGCATCGGGATCGCCATCAGCCTCTCTCCAGGTTTCGAGAGCCGCGGTGGCGCGTTGCCGCCAGAACAGAAACTCCCGGTCCTGGTCGATCCAGCTACGCAACCGGGTCCAACCGCGCAGGAGCGCTTCGTGTGCCACCTCGACTTCGTCGGTGTCCTCTTCGCCAACCACCGCGTTTTGTATCTGCAGGAGCCGCTGCTCGACCAGATCCTCGAGTACTTTTCTCTCGACTTGGCCCGTCTCTCCGGCCGGTACGATCTCTTCGATGTCGGCTCGACGACGGCTCGCTTCCTCTCCGGTCCCGGTAATCACCAAGCTCAGTAGCAGCTTCCTCGCCGCCCCCTGTTCCGCCTCGGTGAACCGAGCAAATACTTCTTCGGCGTGGTGCTCGAGTGCGCCCTGTACCCGACCGATGGACTTATAGGCGTCGTGCGTCAACTTGTCGGCGCCGCGCAGCTTCCAAAGACGAAGCAAGGTGTGTTGAAGAAGCGCCAGATTCCCAGGCCCTCCGCCAAGATCCGAGAGAATCGCGTCGACCAGCCCGGTCTCGAGTGTCACTCCCGCCATCTCGGCGGGCTTCTCTATGACCTCGACGAGTTGGTCGCGCGCGATTGCGCGCACCGCGTATTGGTTCGCCGAGAGAATAGCCGGGAGTTTCGGGTGCTTGAAGCAGTCCGAGTAAAAGGCGGCGCGCAGGGTGATGACGGTGTGTACCGGACGGTCGCCGGTGCTGTCGGTTGCCTCGAGAACGGAGTCGATAAACCGGTCACGCTCCGCAACGTCGCTCACTTGAGTGAAAACTTCCTCGAATTGGTCGACAACAAGAAGGGTCCGCGCACCCCCATCGACCAGCGCACCTAAGCAGTTCGACAGACCTTCCGTGCCCGTCGCCAGTTGTCGCACAAGGGCTTCTCGAGTCGCCAGCTTCTCGGCCGCTGCCATCTCGACCTGGACCTCCAGCAGCGCATTGGTGAGTTCCCGAAAGGGATCGCGCCCGGGGCGCATGATGGCGACCCGCCAGATGGGGGTCTTGCTTTGGTTGTCGAAGAACCGCCCGCGGTGAAGCGCCGGAATGACACCGGCCCGAAGCAAGGAGGACTTGCCGCTGCCGGAGTCTCCGATCATGGCCAGAAACGGAGCGGCCGCAATGCGCGCCAGGATTTCTTCGGTTTCCTTATCGCGGCCAAAGAAAAGGTGGGCTTGCCCTACGTCGAAAGCGGAAAGACCAATGAACGGCGCTTCCCCCGGCTCCAACAGCGAGACCGCCGCGGCCGGCTTTGAAAGGATGGCTCCGACCAGCTCCTTGATATCGGCGGATTCGCTCTTGCCGTCACGCAGATCGAGCCACTGATGCTGGGCCAGGAAGGTGGGCAAATCCTCCGTATCGGCGCCCGGGCCAAGGATCGGAATGACCCGAAATTCCGGGTCCTTGACGTTGCGGTCGAGAGCCACCCGCACCTCGCGGTTGATCCAGCGCGCGACCCCGATTCTGCCGATGTAAACGGCGAA
>JAZDDE010000348.1:0-2638 GCA_036679495.1 Gemmatimonadota bacterium
ATCGCGCCAGCACGGCAAGGGTGAGAGCTCGATGGTCTCGGGCTGGCCGTAGGCTTCGCGCGGCTTCTCCTTGCCCTTGATGCGATCCCGGTAGGCGGCGGTGCCGTCGTACCAAATGCCCGCGATCGTCATCGTGCCGTCGGTGAGAGCCTCGGCAGCCTGGAGCCCGGGCCAGTCGGCGGGATCGAGGACGAAGCCTTCCTTGGCGCCATGGCCGAGCAGATAACGAAGGCGCGCGATCTGCGCCTCGTCCTCGTTGCTGACCACGATGGCGCGATACCGGCGGCCCCAGAACTTCTCGCGCCAACCGACGAGCTTGCCGATCTCGCGCGCGACGTTTGATCCGACATCGCGCATGAAGTCTGCGAGCTGCTCGGCGTCGCGCGGGCTGAGCAGGCAGTGGAGGTGGTTGCCCATGACGACCACGGCGTGGATCTCCATGTCACTCAAACGCTGCGCACGAGCGATGACGCCGGCGACAGTGCGCGTGGTCGCACGGGTAGGCCGGAGCAGCAGTCGGCCGTGGACCGTGCGCAGCGTGATCTCGACGAGGTGGCCCTCGGGGATAAATCGGATACATCTTCCCATTTCACCTTTGCCAAACGCGGAGGCGGTCGTGGTTCTGACAAAACAAAAGCGATCGAAAAAAGGAAGCGATCAAGGTCTCCCAACATGTCCCTGGCAGTGCGTCACGAAAGGAGGATCGAAATGGACTGAGATAGCCCTATGACCTCCTGGGTCTCGATGGCCAGCGGGTGAGAGTCCCGCCCGGGGAATTGTCGGTACGCCCCGGTAGCCGCCGGAGCAGTCGACGTGGGCAACCGCTCGGCTGAAGCCTTCGGAAAGCCTGGATTGAGTCCAGGTGCAAGTGAGCAGGCCGCAACGCGCGTGAACCCTGAGCAGGCCCCGATAGTTTCTCGCTGGAGCCGACCCTCCTGCCATATGGGGAAGGCCGTTGGGTGGCGGAGGAGCAACCGACCGCAGAGTCCGTCATCTTCAGCCGGGGTAGTGGGGGCGGCATGTTCACAAGGTCGTCGAGGCAACGTGAGAGACCCACGTCGGTGGCGGGTTGCGACCGCCAACCGTGGAGGCTGAAAAGGCCGTCCTCGGGTCGATGTGGGAGTCGGAGGGGCGCATAGTACCGGTGAAGCCGGGTAATGCCGGTGGAGGGAAGGCGCCCTGGTTCTGGTGTGCTTTGGAAGAAGAAGGAGACCGGGAATTGACGAAGAGTCTAGAACCCGATCGAGTCGAGCGACTTCGGAAGAAGCTGTACGAGAAGGCCAAGCGGGAACCCACCTTCCGGTTCTACACGCTGTACGACAAGGTGTGCTGGCTGGAGACCCTGGCCCGGGCCTACGCCAAGGCGAAAGCCAATGGCGGTGGTCCTGGGGTCGATGGAATCCGGTTCGAGGACATCGAGGCTTATGGTGCCGACCGGTGGCTGGGTGAGCTCCGCGAGGAGCTCGTGGAGGAAACCTACCGTCCGCAAGCGGTAAAGCGGGTGAAGATCCCCAAGCCCGGCGGCGGCGAGCGGCCACTCGGAATCCCGACGATTCGGGACCGTGTGGCGCAAACCGCAGTCGTGCTTTTTCTCGAGCCGATCTTCGAGTCCGACTTCGAAGAGAACCTGTATGCCTACCGCCCTGGTCGCAGCGCACACGATGCGCTCGGCGAGGTGCAAAGACGGTTGTACGCTGGCCAGACGCATGTGGTGGACGCCGATATAGCCCAGTACTTCGACACGATTCCGCATCGGGATCTGCTGAAGTCGGTGGCCCGCCGGATTGCAGACGGGAAGATCCTGCGGCTGTTGAAGCTGTGGCTGAAATCCCCGGTGGAGGAGCAAGATCGCTCCGGTCGCCGGTGGAGGACAGGCGGCAAGAAGAGTCAGCGGGGGACGCCCCAAGGCGGTGTGGTGTCACCACTACTGGCCAACATTTACATCAACCGTCTGGTGTGCCACTGGAGGAAGACGGGAGCGTCACAACATCTGGGCCGGATCGTCTCCTACGCCGATGACTTCGTCATTCTGTGCGCCAGCCGGCGCCAGGCTCAGCAGAGCTTGGCGCTGGTGACGCGCTGGCTGGTGAAGCTCGGACTAGCGATCCATCCAGACAAGACGCGCCTGTGCTTTGCTTGGGAAGAGCCCTTCGACTTCCTAGGCTACACCTTCGGGCCGATGCGGCACTGGCGGACCGGCAGGCGGTTTCTCGGCGCTCAGCCGTCGAAGAAGGCTCAGAAGCGGCTCAAGGAGAAGATCAACGCCCTGCTGTACCGGGGCAATCCGGCGCCGTGGCCGGAGCTGCGAGTCCAGCTCAACCGCCAGTTGCGGGGTTGGGCCAACTACTTCAGCTTCGGACTGCCGGAAAACGCCGATGCTGCCATCTGGTGGCACACTGCCCAGCGTGCACGGCGGTTCCTGTGCAAGCGTCACAAGCTCCGATCGCAAGGAGCCGCTCGGTTCAGCGCCTGGGAGATCTACGGCTCAGCCGGGGTCCTCGAACTGCGCCAATACCGATGCGCGAGACGCACCGCGCATGCCTCCTCGTGAAAACCAGTCCGAGAGCCGGATGCGGGAAAACCGCACGTCCGGTTCGATGAGCGGCGGCGGGAAACGGAGCCAGGGTTCGGCTACTGA
>JAZDDE010000349.1:0-23842 GCA_036679495.1 Gemmatimonadota bacterium
GATCTGCAGGCTAGTCGGCACCTCCCCGATCGTCCCCCAGGCGAACAGGATGGCCACGATCGGAATCGTGTTGGAGTATAGGGCCGTCCGGCTGCTTCCGAGGTGCTTGATTCCGTAGTTCCACAGCACGTAGGCGATGGCGATGCCGAACACTCCGCTGTACCCGAGGGCCGCCCAGCCAAGGACCGTGACCTCAGCCCACGGCTGCCGAATAATCGACGGTGCCGCCACCACCAATAGCGCGGCCGCGCCGATCCACATCGTGAGCGCTGTCACCGGTAGTGTGCCATACTCCCGGACCAGAGGCCGCGTGCCGACGGTATAGATCGACCACACCAGCGCCGCCAGGAGACTCAGCATGTCGCCGCGCATCGTAGTGGCCCCGAAACCAACGCTGCGGCTGCCCCCGACCACAACGAAGGCGATACCGGCCACGGACACGAGGATACCCAACCAGCCCAGCAGCCGGATTCGTTCGTGTCTACGGGCCACGGAAAAAAGAGCCACGAAGACCGGTACCGTTGCGAGCATCAGAGATGAGTTGCCCGCCAGAGTGAGGCTGAGGCCGACAATGAACAGCACCTGGTAAATCGTATTCCCCAGAATGCCGAGCCCCAACACCCTCCCCCAATCGCTGCGGCGAATCGAGATACGTTCGCCGGACACGCGAAGGAAGAGACCGAGGAGAACTGAAGCCAACACGAAGCGGACGCCGTTGAGCGCCAGAGGTTCGATCTGCTCAAAGGCGAACTTGAGAACAGCGAAGTTAGAGCCCCAGATGAAGACGAGAACCCATATCGCCATCTCTGGATGCGCAGTGCGTTTCGAGTCCTTCATTGGGGACACTACTCGGTAGCTCGGTGCACCACCACTGGTTACCTGTTCCTCCGGACGGTCCCTGTATTCCGCTCAGCTCGGGCTACTCCGGACGAGCTCCACCTTCACCGCGCTCGGGGCGATATGCCGCGTTGCAGTTGGCTCCTCATCTAGTGGCGGCAGATACACTCGCTTGGTGAAGGCGGCATTCGCCCGGAGGCCGAGGGGAACCGGGGGAGGGATCGATCCTTGATCAGATGAGGTCTCTCGCCCTAGTCGGCAGACTGTGGTCTGACTCGGTGTCCCACAACCGACAGCCTCTGTGGAGACATCGCCTCCATAGTCGCGCGGCTATTGCCGGCTTGGAGCCGACTTGCCATCTAGCTTGTTCAACTGAGAATCGAACCGGTGGAACATCCTCCCATCACTCTTTGGTGGCTAGATAGATCACGTGATAGCTCTACGCAGGAAAATCAAACTTGAGATGGAGTACAGCAACGAGGTAGCCCGCGTTGGAAGTGGTGCAGTCGCGCAGTTCAAACTGACCCCTCTCCCAGCAATTCTCGAACGCATCCAAGACTATCTGCGCCCTGAACTGACGCAGGTAGAGTACCTACTGTCCCGCAATCGCCGGCGACGGGCGCACCGCCGCTCGAGGGTCAGGCCGCGTCTCGAGAAAATGCTTGCGCTTCGCCAGATCATTGGAGAACACAACCAATATCTGATCATTAGAGACGCAATCCTTAATGCTCGACGGAACATGCTCCGCCAGCTCGGCGACGGGCTCGCCTGGATCTTACTTGGCGGTGACACCAGGCTCATTCAAGCTGCTTTTGATCCCACACAGACCCACTTCATTCCGCCTGATATCGGCGGTTTAGGTCAAGTGGCGATCCGCCTTAAGATCAATGAAACCAATCAGTTTCTAGCTCTCGAGTGTGATCTGACCAGATGCCTTGGTTGTGGGGACCTCTGCGTGCAGCGGATCAATGAACTTGGCGCTGCGCCACTGCCGCTCGAAATAAAAACAAGCGGGAAGATGCTTATCGGTACTACGGCACGAACTGAGATTTTCGCTCCGTCCCTGCCGTTGCTGGAAGAGATAGGCAGCTTACTTGGTCCAACGACGTTGGACACCGAAAACGAAGACTTGGATAAACGCGAGAGACGGCAGGTTCAAGACATTGTGCAACGGGCTCGACTCATGAGAGATCTCCAATACCGTGCGGTAGGGAGGGCCACGCCAATCTCGGCGCGACATTGGGATTGCGTCGACGCAGTTCTAGATCGCGCTCTCCAACAAGGATCTGCGTTCGATATTCCTGAGTCTAAATTCGCATACTTCGCGGTCCGAAATTCATTGGGCGACGATGCTAACGCCGCGATGAAACAGATTGCTAAGCGCCTCAGCGGTCTGGGGATAATTGCTGAGCCGGATTCCTTACCGGCACTAACCAGTCTTGAACTAGCGAATAGACCGGGACTGTCTACATACGGTCTGCCCGTTGCACTTTGGGACATAGGACCTGTCGCAAAAGCCAAAGTGCTCACGGGCGGGCTGATCTTTGGCGCTGCATTTGAGCGGAGCATTTGGGGTTGTCTAATGGAGGAGGCAGGGGTCACATGGCGCGAAGAGGACGGTGGGTGGATTCTCGGCACTGGCGCCAATACACATAATGTAGGTCGCAGAGAGGTCTTAGAATTGACGGTTGGCATTGCGTTCTCAGCGCTGAGCCCACGCGAGGTCGTGGACATTGCCAAGAGCCGGGTCAACCACGGCCCTCCTGAGAACGGTCATGATCCAATACAGACCACGCCCTAGGCGCACTCAATCTGCCCCCCGCCGGTACTCGAATATCTCGAACAAAGGTTAGCTCTAAGGATTAGCTAGTTTCCCACGGGCGCAATTGGCGTCAAGCGTCTATCACTACCGGTCTACGCTAACATAGCAAACGCTCTAGACGTACAGAAGGGTTGTAAACATGCGGATCGCACTTGTTCAGCAGCACGCCACTGAGGATGACGCGGTGAACCTGTCGTGCGCACTGGACCAGATCGGTAGGGCAGCGGATGGAGGTGCCGACGTAGTTGCATTCGCCGAGCTGGCCACGACTCGATTCTTTCCTCAGTTCAGGGGCCACTCGGCGGCTCGCCAGATTGCTCAGCCGATTCCCGGTCCGATCAGCGATCAGATAGCCGAGCGAGCTCAGAGACACGGCGTAGTCGTCGTGTTCAACATGTACGAGAGTTCAGCGGATGGCCGCTTCTTCGACAGCTCACCCGTGTTCGACTCTGACGGCTCTCTCCTCGGAATCACCCGGATGGTCCACATTACCGATTTCGACTGGTTTCACGAGAAGGAGTACTACGATCCGGGGGATCGAGGAGCGCCTGTGTATGAGACCCAGGCCGGGCGTATCGGCGTCGCGATCTGCTACGATCGTCACTACCCGGAGTACATGCGGGCGCTTGGGGTTGCCGGCGCGGAGTTGGTGATCATTCCGCAGGCCGGGTCCGTCGGCGAGTGGCCAGAAGGGATGTACGAAGCAGAAGTTCGGACGGCGGCGTTCCAGAACGGCTATTTCGTCGCCCTCTGCAACCGGGTAGGGCCGGAAGGGGAAGTTGTTTTCGCGGGTGAGTCATTCATCTCTGATCCTGAGGGCCGCATCATGGGCAGGGGCAAACAGGGCGAAGATGATCTCATTCTCGCCGATCTGGACCTGAGCCAGTGCGAGTCCTCCACCGCGCGCAAACTCTTCTGGTGTGACCGCCGCCCCGAGCTGTACACCAACTGGTTCTAGGCTACGCAAACCGCCGCAGTCTGAGTTTTGCACGCCCTCCGTAGCCGAGCTACCGTGTGCGGGGACGTCAACTGAGGAGAAGCCGGATCTTGAGCGATAAAAAGGCGCTGGACAGGAAAAAAGCTTGGGCCGAAGCACGCACCATTATGTGGCGGTACCGCAAGCGTATTGCCGTTGGCATGGTCGTCATGGTGGTCGGGCGATTCGCCGCGCTGGTTGCACCGTTCTCCTCCAAGCTTCTGATCGACAATGTTATCGGGCAGGGCCAGGTAGAGCTCATGGTCCCGCTGGCGATAGCGGTAGGAATTGCCGCATTGGTAGGCGGGGCGTGTTCGTTCGCGCTCTCTCAGATCCTGGGCGTGACGGCGCAGCGAGCCATCACGGAGATGCGAAAGACAGTCCAGGCGCATGTGACCCGCTTGCCGGTGAACTATTTCGACTCGACCAAGTCCGGCGTGCTCATCTCGCGGATCATGACCGATGCCGCGGGGATCCGTAATCTGGTGGGCACGGGCCTCGTGCAGTTGACCGGTGGCCTTCTGACCGCCGTCGTGGCTCTGGGCGTGCTCCTCTACCTCAACTGGGCCCTTACGCTCTTCACCGTGACGGTTTTGCTCACCTTTGGCGGGGGGATGGCTGTCGCCTTCAAGAGGCTCCGTCCCCTGTTCCGCGAGCGCGGGAAGATCAACGCCGACGTCACGGGGCGGCTGGGCGAGAGCCTGAGCGGGGTCCGTATTGTGAAGGCGTATACCTCTGAGCGGAAAGAGAACCGCGTCTTTGCCAAAGGCGCTCACGAGTTGTTCCGCAACGTGGCCAAGTCCGTGACCGGCGTCTCGGCCATTACGTCCTTTTCATCAGTGATCACGGGGATCATCGGAGTAGTCATGATTCTCGTCGGTGGCCGGGCGATCCTTGCCGGTACTATGACGCTGGGAGACTTCGTCATGTACGTCTTCTTCACGGGCCTCATGATCAATCCTCTGGTACAGATGGCGAATATCGGCACTCAAATCACAGAGGCCTTCGCAGGTCTCGACCGCATCCGTGAGATCCGGTCGATGGCCACCGAGTTGGACGAAGACGAGGGCAAGGCGGGCCTGGATCATGTGGAGGGCCGGGTCACCTTCGAAGATGTTTCGTTCGAATATGACGAGGACGTGCCGGTGCTCCGGAGCGTGTCCCTGGACGCGCGACCCGGTTCTACAACCGCGTTGGTGGGCTCTTCGGGTTCGGGAAAGAGCACACTCGTAAGCCTGGTACTCTCGTTCAACGCCCCGGGGTCTGGCCGAATTCTGATCGATGGTCAGGATCTGGCTGGCGTGCGCCTGGGTGACTACCGGAGGCACGTCGGCGTGGTGCTCCAGGACAACTTCCTCTTCGACGAGACCATCGCCGAGAACATCCGCTACGGACGGACAGATGCGTCGATGGAGGACATCGTGGACGCGGCTAAGCTGGCTCACTGCCATGAGTTCATCGAAGGGTTTACCGACGGGTACGACACCGTTATCGGAGAGCGGGGCGTAAAGCTATCGGGAGGCCAGCGCCAGCGAGTCGCCATCGCCCGCGCGATCCTGGCGGACCCCAAGATCCTGGTCCTGGACGAGGCGACGTCGAGCCTGGACTCGGAGAGCGAGGCGCTGATCCAGGAAGGACTGCGGGCTCTCAGGAAGGGACGGACAACGTTCGTTATCGCTCACCGGCTGTCCACCATTCGTAGCGCGGACCAGATCCTCGTCATTGAAGAAGGCCGAATCGTTGAGCGGGGCGATCACCGGCAACTGATGCAGCTGGGCGGCCGCTACCGGGAGCTTCATGACCGACAGTACCGGATCGAGATGGACCGCTTCATTAATCCGGGTGAGGACTTTACCGGTGTGCCCGTTCCAGCCGGTGGAGCAGGCGGCTGACTGGTTCGTCTTCAGCAGACTCCCACAGTGCGTGAAATCTGTGCACTCGTCTCTGAGCAGACGGCGCGCCTCCGGAAGCGACATTCGCCGCGCCCAAGGCTGGAGGAGGCGGGAGCCCACCGCGGCGTGCCCGTCGCTGACGGAGATGTGGCGTTTGCAGAGACGTCTCTAACTAGATTTCCGTAAACGTCGCCGCGGAGAACGTGAACAGCTGCGTCTCGCGCGTCTCCCACTTACGCGACTCTTCGAATAAGAATTGTCGGTTCAGCCGGAGACAAATGCAGTCCTCGAGCGCTGTGCTGCCGCCTACGCGGCGGTTCCCGGCATGTGCCCTGAGGACTTGAATCGTGTTGCCTACGAATCCCTGCTGAAGATCGAGATACAGGTCCTGGACGCGCTGGAACCAGGTGCGGACCAAGCGGTCGTACGCTTGCAACGGCGTTCCGCCGCTCTCGTAGTTGTAGTGGGCGAAATCGATCTCTACGTCGAACTCTCCGCTGCAAGTCTGGCTGCGGTCGGACTGGATCCTGTCCTGCGAGAGGATCTCGATCCGTTTCATGAACCCGTCGTGAAACCCGTTGAAGACATCGATGGCGGCCGAAGCCTCCTCGGCGCTCGATGCGTGAATCGTCCGCAGCGTCATGCGAGCAGATATCCGGCCGAGCGTCCCGTACTCCCCAAGCTGAGCAGCCGCCTGTCTCTCAAGGCGTACGAAATTTCCGGCCTCCTGTAGCGGTGCACCTTCGGAAGCGACATTCGCCGCGCCAGCGTCTTGAGGACCCGAGAGCCTAACGCGGCGGGCACGTCGCTGACGGAGGGTGTGCTGCGCAGGCTCATGTCAGCAGATATCCAGACGCGAGGGTTCTGTACTCTTCCACCTGGGAGGCTTCCCAAGCCGGGTCGCGGTTCAGCTCGGCCGCGAGAAGGGCTGCGGCTTGGGGAGCCATGTCGATGCTGGCGCGCGCGTCCAGAAGCAGGGCCCGGGTCCGCCGGGCCAGGACATCCTCCACCGTACGGGCCATCTCGTTCCGCGCGGCCCACACGATCTGAGCCCCTGTGTAAGGAAGGCGGTCATGTAGCGGACTGGACCATTCGGGATGGTCTGCCGCGAGGCGACGGACGGACTCGGCGTCCGCACCGTACACGCTGCGATAGTCCAGCGGATCATCAGGGTCGGCCTCGTCGGTCCAACCGTGGAGGCGGAGCGAGTCGGTGACGGACGGCTTCGGGTCGAGGCCTCCGATATGAGCTGCCTCCGTGATGGTATCGGCTCCCATCTTTCTGTACGTCGTCCACTTTCCACCGGTAATCGTAACCAATCCTGAGGCGGATACAGACAGGGTGTGATCCCGGGAGATCGACGCCGTGTCGTCCCCTTTGCCGACCAGGGGCCGGAGTCCGGCGAACACGCTTAGAACGTCGGACGGACTGGGGTCGCGCGTGAGGTACCTCACTGCATGGGTGAGCAAGAAGTCCGTCTCCTCATCCAGCGGGCGGGGTTCCAGAGACGCGTTGTCCACTGGCGTATCGGTCGTGCCTACAATGACTCGGTCGTGCCAGGGCACCGCGAACAGTACCCGGCCGTCGTCCGTGTGTGGGACCATGATGGCGCTGTTGCCGGGCTGAAACTCGCGTCCCAGGACGATGTGGACGCCCTGACTGGCGGTGACCATGGGCCGGACTGTGGCGTTGTCCATGCGCCGAACGGTATCCGTGAAGACTCCGGTGGCGTTGACGACTACCCGGGCTCGGATCTCATGCTCTCTGCCGCTTTCCGCCTCCACCGCCTGTACACCTCGCACTAATCCGGCCTCGTGAATGAGTCCGGTGACTCTAGCGTAGTTGAGCGGAGTGCCACCCAGGTCCGCGAGAGTCTGCGCGAGCGTGACCGCCAGGCGCGCGTCATCGAACTGGCCGTCGTAGTACATCACGCCGCCGCGCAGGCCCTCGGGCTCCACCGTGGGGATGTGCTGCAGGGTTTCCTCGAATGAGAGCGCCCGGGAGGGGCCCAGGCCAAGCCGGCCAGCCAGCGCGTCGTAAACCTTGAGTCCTATCCCGTAGAACGGGCCTTCCCACCAGTCGTAGACCGGTACCACGAAGGACAGGTTGCGGACGAGGTGCGGCGCGTTCTGCATAAGCAGCCCGCGTTCGCGCAGGGCCTCGAGGACGAGCGAAATGTCGCCCTGCTGGAGATACCTGACTCCGCCGTGGATCAGCTTAGTGCTGCGGCTCGAGGTGCCCTTGGCGAAGTCGGACTGCTCCAGGAGCAGAGTGCGGTACCCCCGCGAGGCGGCCTCGACTGCCGACCCGAGCCCGGTCGCGCCACCGCCGATTACGAGGACGTCCCACTCTTCTCCAGCGTCGAGTCGGGCTAGCAGATTTTCCCGTTCCATCCCGCAACCTCGCGGCCCCAACGCCAGTGTGGCAAGCCGCAGCGGCGACGCCGCTTCGGCCGCGCCTGACGTTCGGTAGCTCTATCAGGATGCGTCCCATAGGTTGTGCCGCCACGCCGTCTGGACCGCCCAAGCAGGGGAACCGAACAGAAGCCATGATCGAGATCACCGGCGAGAATCTGACCGTCGAACAGGTAACGTCCGTCGCGCGCGACGGGGAGCCTGTGGCGCCTCTGTCGGAGCCCGTTCGTGACCGCATGAGGGCCAGCCGCGAGTGGCTGGCGGGCCTCGTCCAGTCCGGCGAGCGGACGGTCTACGGAGTGAACACCGGCTTTGGCCCCCTGGCTTCTACCGGTGTGCCGCCGGAGGATCTCCAGCGTCTATCCCGCAATGTGATCCTGAACTGCTGCGCCGGCGTCGGCCCTCCGATGAGTGAGGAGATGGTGCGTGCCATGATGGTCATTCGCGCCAACACGCTGGCGATCGGCTGCTCCGGCGTCCGGTCGGAGCTCGGCGACACGTACATCACCATGCTGAACCGGGGCGTTACGCCCGAGGTGCCGTCCAAGGGATCTCTAGGCGCCAGCGGAGACCTGGCGCCTCTGGCCCATATCGCCGTGGTCATGACTCGGGGCGGCGACATCGAGCCTGACGGATTCAGCGGTTACGCACACTATGGCGGGCAGCGGCTGACCGGAGCGGAGGCGATGGAGCGAGCCGGAATACGACGGCTCGTGCCGGGGCCAAAGGAAGGCCTGGCACTTACGAACGGCACCGCCTTCATGGTGGCCGCGGGAGCCCTCGGGTCACATGATGCCAAGCGTCTTCTGAGTCACGCCGAGCTGGCCGGGGCGCTCAGTTTCGAAGCGCTCGGGGCGCTCACCGAATCTCTGCACCCGCTCCTTCACGAAGCGAACCGCCAGCCGGGACAGGCGGAGGTGGCCGCGCGGCTCCGGACAATCCTCGCGGGCAGCGGCCTGGCGGATGCCGACCCCGAGCGCGTGCAGGATGCCTATAGTGTTCGGTGCATGTGCCAGATACTGGGTCCCATCGGCGATTCGATCGACTTCGTGCACTCACGGTTCGCCGCCGTGCTAAACGGCTCCAATGACAACCCTCTGGTATTCGCTGATGGGTCGGGAGATGCCGATTGGACCAAAGTGTCAGGCGGGAATTTCCATGGTGAGGGTCCGGCCCTGTGGCTCGATTTTCTGGGCATCGCGGCGTCCGAGATCGCCAGTTTGAGCGAACGGCGCCTGTTTCGGCTCCTGACGCCGGAACTCAGCGAAGGGCTTCCGGCGATGCTCGTCCCGTCCCCGGGCCTGGACAGCGGCATGATGGTGGCTCAGTACACGGCAGCCGCTCTCGTGTCTGATAACAAAACCCTGGCTCATCCCGACAGCGTGGATTCGATCCCGTCGAGCGCCAACCAGGAGGATCACGTCAGCATGGGCGCCAACGGGGCCCGCCATGCACTGGAGATTCTGGAGAACGTCCGCTTGGTACTGGCGATCGAACTTCTCTGCGCGGCTCAGGCGATCGAGCTGCGCGAAGGCGGCCCGGGGCGGCTTGCTCCGGCCACTGCGGCTGCGCACGCCGTGATCCGCGAAACGATTTCTTTCTTGGAGCATGACCGGCCGCTGTCACCCGACATTGAGGCGGCCAGCGACCTCATTCGCAGCGGAGATCTCCTCGCAGCCGCCGAGGAAGCTGCGGGCGTGCAGATCTGGCCCTAGGAGGCTCACAGCCAATGGATGACGTTACCACGAACTCCGCCGCCATCGGCGCTTTTCTTCGGGTCCTGGATCCGGCCGACAACGCGACAGGTGGGGGTACGGCCTCTGCTGTCGTCGGCGCCCTGGCTGCCGGCCTTACAGGCATGGTAGCCCGATTGTCAGCGGGCCGCGCGGAGCTGGAAGGTGAAGAGGATTTCGCGGCTGTCGACGCAGAGGCACGGCGCCTGACGGACCTGCTTTTTGAGGGCGGACATCTGGATGCAGAAGCCTTCGATGAGGTGATGCAGGCCTACCGCATGCCCAAAGAGCCAGACTCCGCCAAGGCGGAGCGGTCGGCCGCGATCCAGCGGGCCATGCTGGGTGCGGCGAGCGTTCCCCTCGAGAACGCGGAGCGATGCGGGGAGGTGCTCGTCCTGGCGAGCCGGCTTGAGGGCCGGTCGAATCCGAACGCGGCGTCTGACCTCGCGTGTGCGCTCGACCTCGCGCGAACAGCCGCACGGGGCTGCCTCGAAAACGTCGATATCAACCTGGGCAGCATCAAGGACGAAACAGCGCGGCATAAGCTCGCGGAGCGAGCCGCCGCGATCAGAAGCGCTCTCTCCGAAAGGGAATCACGGCGTGCGTAAAATGCTGATGTGTGAAGCGAACGTGAGTGAGGGTCGGCGGCCAGAGGTCGTAGAGGCGATCTTGGGCGCCGTCCGGTCGGTTGAAGGCATCACGGTGGCTGACTGGTCGTCCGATTCGGATCACAACCGATCGGTGATCACGTTTCTCGGGGAGCCGGATGCTGTTCTCGAGGCTGCGCAGGCGCTGGCCGATGCGGCTCTCTCGGCGATCGACATGCAGACTCATGAAGGCGAACATCCGCGCATGGGAGCCCTGGACGTCATTCCCTTTATTCCCCTCCAGGGGATCGAGACCGAAGAGGCGATCGAGATTGCCCGCGCCTTCGGGCGGTACCTCGGCGAGCGTGACGTACCGGTCTATTACTACGAAGACGCCGCGACTCGCCCGGAGCGGGTCAGCCTGCCCAAGATTCGAAAGGGGCAGTATGAGGCGCTCGAAGAGAAGCTCGAGCAGCCGGAGTGGGCGCCCGACGAGGGACCGGCTCGCTTCAATCCGGCGGCCGGTGCCACGGTCACCGGTGTTCGGTTCCCGCTCATCGCTTTCAATGTGAACCTGCGGACGACGGACCTGGGTGTAGCGCAGACGATCGCTCGGGCGGTCCGCCACATCAACGGTGGGTACCGATTCGTGCGTGGGATGGGATTTGCCCTGGAGGAGCGCGGTATGGTGCAGGTCTCTATGAACCTGACCAACTACACGAAGACTCCGATTCCCCGTGTGCTGGAGACCGTGCGCTCGGAGGCGGCTCGCCACGGCGTGCAGGTCGCGGGGACCGAGCTCATTGGGCCTGTCCCCCTGGGTGCTCTGGAGGAAGTCGTCCGCCACTACATGCAGACGCATGATTTCGAGGCCGCGCAGATCGTCGAGACGGCGTTGCTCAGATGACGATTCGATGAATCCGGTCGCCGACCTGCTCATCACAGGGGCCAGCGAAGTCGTCACATGCCTCTCTACTCCAGATGACCCGGCCGGTCGCCTTCGGGGCGCGGTGATCGCCACCGGAGGAGATACGATCCTGGCGGTGGGGTCAGAGGCCGAGGTCAGTGGCGCTGTGGACTGCTCGAGCGCGGCCCGGTTAGATGCCGCCGGAGGAGTTGTGGCTCCCGGCTTCGTGGACTGCCACACGCACCTCGTGTTTGGCGGTTCGCGCGCTCAGGAGTACGCCCTCCGCCTGACTCACTCGGCCGCTGAGGTGCGCGAGCTGGGCATTCCGTCAGGTATTTCTGCCACGGTGGCCATGACTCGCGCCGCTTCGCATGCGGATCTGGTCGAGTCAGCCTCGATCCGGCTGGCTGAGATGCTGCGTCACGGGACGACGACGGCTGAGAGCAAAACGGGGTACGGACTCACGCTGCCCGAGGAACTGAAACTCCTCGAGGTGAACCGGAGCCTGGATGCCGAACAACCCGTGGATGTGGTGAGCACGTTCATGGGGGCTCACGACTTTCCGCCCGAGATGTCCGCCGAGCGCTACGTGGACTATGTGATCCAGGACATGATCCCGGCGGTGGCGGAGTCCGGCCTGGCACAGTTCAACGACGTCTTTGTGGACGACGGCTACTATACGGTCCCGCAGGCGCGGCGCATTCTCGAGGCTGGCACGGAAGCCGGATTGCCGCCGAAAATTCATACCGAGCAATATTCGGCCGTGGGCGGAGGAGACATGGCGGCCGAGATCGGTGTCGTTTCAGCCGATCACCTCAACTACTCCAGCCCTGAAACTCTGGAGGCCCTGGGCCGGGCCGGGTCGGTGGGTGTCGTAACGCCTCTGCTCGACTTCGCGGTCGGACACGCGCAGCCTGCCAGCGCCCGGGCTGTTCTGGATTCCGGACTTACGCTGGCTCTGGCAACAGATTTGTGCCCGGGCTGCTACGCGGTGTCCATGCACCTCGCCGTACAGGTGGCCTGTCGAACATCCGGCATCACGGTGGAGGAGGCAGTTCTGGCCGCCACGTACCGGCTCGGCCACAACGCGACGTCTACAGTGATCAAGAGAGGGAAAATAGAAATCTGATGCCGGAACCCAGCGGTCCACGGCCGCTCCGCGCGCCGAGAGGGACGGAAATCAGCTGCAAGGGCTGGCTCCAGGAAGCCGCGCTTCGAATGCTTCTGAACAATCTGGATCCCGAAGTAGCCGAGAAACCCGACGAGCTCGTCGTGTACGGCGGCAGGGGACAGGCGGCGCGCGACTGGGCCTCGCTCGACGCGATTCTGAGCACACTGCGGGAGCTGGAGGACGACGAAACACTGCTGATCCTGATCCAGTCGGGGAAGCCGGTCGCTGTTTTCCGCTCGCACACCGATGCGCCGAGAGTCCTCATCGCCAACTCGAACCTGGTCCCGCACTGGGCCACTCAGAGTCACTTTGACGATCTGGCCGCGAAGGGCTTGATCATGTTCGGCCAGATGACGGCGGGCAGTTGGATCTACATCGGCACGCAGGGGATTCTGCAGGGCACCTACGAGACGCTCGGATCCCTCGCCTCGCAGCGGGGCTGGACGGATCTGAGCGGACGAATCGTGCTTACCGCGGGTCTGGGCGGGATGGGCGGAGCTCAGCCGCTGGCGGTGACGATGAATGGGGGCGTGGCGCTGGTCGTCGAGGTGGACCCGGAGCGAGCCAGGCGTCGGCTGGAGACTGACTACGTAGACCACGTGGTGCACGATCTGAGCGACGCGCGCCGCCTGGTTGAGCAGGCCGCCTCGGCGGGTGAGGCTCTATCCGTGGGTCTCGTAGCCAACGCGGCCGAGGCGTTGCCCGCGCTCCTGGAGGCCGGGTTTCGTCCTGACGTCGTGACTGACCAGACCTCCGCGCATGATGTTCACGCCTACGTGCCGGCCGGGCTGACTGTGGCCGAGGCCGACGCGCTGCGAACCGCGGACGCCGGTGAATACGAAAAACGCGCTATGGCATCGATGGCCACGCACGTGCGGGCCATGCTCGGCTTCAAGGCGGCGGGCGCAGAAGTCTTCGACTACGGAAACAACCTGAGACAGCGCGCACTGGATGCGGGAGTCGAAGACGCCTTTGCCTATCCGGGCTTCGTACCCGCGTACATCCGTCCGCTTTTCTGTCTCGGGAAGGGTCCGTTTCGGTGGGTGGCCCTATCGGGCGATCCCGATGACATCCTGCGGACCGATGAGGCCATACTGGAGTTGTTTCCCGAAGACCGTCATCTGCACCGCTGGATTCGGATGGCCCAGGACCGGGTGCGATTTCAGGGGTTACCGGCCCGTATCTGCTGGCTTGGATATGGAGAGCGAGCCCGTGCCGGACACCGGTTTAACCAGATGGTGGCGCGTGGCGAGGTTACGGCACCCATTGTCATCGGACGGGATCACCTGGATGCGGGTTCGGTGGCCAGTCCCAACCGCGAGACCGAAGCCATGGCCGATGGCTCGGACGCCATATCGGATTGGCCGATTCTCAACGCCCTCATCAACGCCGTCGGCGGTGCCACCTGGGTCAGCTTTCATCACGGAGGAGGCGTCGGAATTGGCTACGCGCAGCACGCGGGCCAGGTCATAGTCGCCGACGGATCGCCCGAGGCGGATGCGCGGCTGGCCCGGGTTCTTACGACCGATCCCGGGATGGGTGTCGTGCGGCACGCGGACGCCGGGTATCCGGAAGCTGTACAGGCGGCCCGGGACTGGGATATTCAAATGCCCATGCTGTAGCGGCTACGGCTGGTCGTCTTCCGGGTCGCCAAGCTCCTCCCCTAGGAGCCGGCGCAGCGCTGCCTGCTCCACTTCGCCGCCGAACAGAGTCGCCCCGCTCTTCATCAGATCGGCGACCACTGCATCGAGAGGCCGTGCCGCTCTTCGGCGTTGCCTCTCACCACTGTCTCCGATGAAGGGCCACAATCGGGCCTGCACATCATTCGGCAGAACCTGTTCCAGATACTCAAGGGCAAAGCTGCGCAGTTCCGGCTGCTCGAGCCGAATGCCATGGTAGGCGGAACGAATTGCAACAGGATCGAGCACAAGGCTCAGCAGGCGGAACGCGTGTTCAAGGCTTAGTTCACCTCTCTCGCCCAGTCTCTCCTGCACGAACTCGTCGCCGAACTCGCCGCTATCATCGAGAAGGCGCTGCAGCTCCCAGACAGGCCGGTCCCGGCCTAGCTCGGTGCGTATGGCTGTCCACACGCGGTCGAGCCATTCCTTCGGCCACACCTCGTCCCGTGCGGCCCGCTCCCTCTGCCGACGAACCAGGGCCACCGCCGCCCAGTAGCGAATCTCGAACCGGCCGGCCGTGAGCGTCTCGAGGAGAGCGTCGTCGGCAGCCCCGCCCGGCATGCGGGCCAGGACGCGCGGAATTCGCCGCCGGACTACGAAGTCTGCGGAATCGTCACGGACAAGATCGGCGAGGGCAGGGACAGCCTCTTCACCTAGCGAGAGAATGGTAGATGTCACCAGTTCGACCAGCCTGTCCCTGGCGAGCCAGCGAGCCAGTAGGGGAACCTGAGCCGGAGCCCAGTCCTCTCGTTCGACGAGTGCCTTGGCGATCTCGCCGGGGTCGCCGACCGCCAGGATGTCGTCCAACGTCTTCGCTACGAGGTCAGCACCGCTCTCCTCCTGCCGCTTGTCGTCGGCTTCTGATCCGGCGGCAGCTCCGGGCCTGGAGAATGCCGGCGGCTTGGTTCCGCTCTGGGAGAGTCTTTCCGAGACAAGCATCCGCGTAATGTCGAGCTGCGTGAACGTGGCGCTCAGGAGATCCCGGCCGGGAATCCGATCGGATCGCTCAAGGTCCGCGCCACTGGACTTCAGCCTAGAACGAATCGTGGCGAGGTATTCGTCGTCTGTTCTCCGGGCCAATACCAGCAACAGCCCGGCGGCCAGCGCGATTCCTATAGTGAGAAATCGTGAGGACTGCCCGCCGAACGTTACCCAGAGGAAGATCACCAGGGCACCAGCTCCTTCGCCCATGCCGTCTACAACTGAATCGATGAACGTCTTAGTGCGGCGTCGGAGTTCAGCCGGGACGGGTACGTACAGGAACTCCGTGACGCTGCGGTACAGGGACTTCCGTAGCGAGTAGTCGCCGCCCCGGATGGCAGTGGCTAGAAGCAGGCTAGGCGCCACGAGGAGACCCAGCGCTCCGAGGAACAGGAATCCCGGTAGGACTGCCAGACTGCGCCCCACGCCAGCCGAATCGAGCACGCGCCCCGTCACGAGGAGCTGGAGTGCCAGAGCGGCTCCGCCCGCCCAGCCATAGAAGGACCCAAAAAACGCTGTGAGCTGCTCGCTCGACAGCATATTGGACTGGGCGAATTCCTTGAACTGATAATCGAGGAGCGTGGTCGCAAACGTGGCCGCGAAAACAACCAGGGCGATCAGCCGCAGATGAGGCGTGGCCCGAATCGTCGTGATCGCTGTGCCCAGGCCTGCTGGCCGCTCGGATTTGGTTGGGGAGCCAAGCACGGACCGAGGCAACAGGGTCTGGAGGACGGCGAGAAGTGCGAGGAAGAGCAGGAGGACGCCGACCAAAGGAATGCTCCCTCCCAGCCAGGCCGTGAGCCGGCCCGTCGATAGGCCACTGGTCATCGCACCCAGCGTACCGCCCGCGCTGATCAGGCCGAACAGCCGCTTGGCGCCTCGAAGAGGAAACAGCTCCGATACGATCACCCAGAAACCGGATGCCAGTAGCACCGCTCCCGCGTCGGTGACCAGATAGAAGACAACCATGGCTGCTTCGCTCCCCGGCAAGAGGATCCACAAGCCGGTGAGCGCGAGGCCAAGAATGAGTATCAGGCTCTGATACGCCGCGCGCGGACTCGTGCGTGACACGAGCCGGATAAAGATCCCCACGGCCGGCACGGCGAGCAGGACACTGGCACCAGTGACGTACGGCAGTGTCTCAACAGAGAACCGGCTGAGGTACAGCGCCTCCCGGACGGATCTGGCGAGGATCAGAAACGACAGCACGAGAAACGCGCCGCCGAATGCGACCGCGACGGTCCGCACCTCGTCGGGGCGGATGTCGAGCCAGGCCGCCGCGCGTTTCAGCACGCTCACGGCCGAGATACGCCTATGGCGGTCCGGCTAGTTCGCTGCGCCAGCGCCGGAGAGCCCCGGCAAAGGCAGCTCCACGGGAGTCTCGGTGATGCTGGACACAGCATCGTAACCGTATTCCGTAAGCACCATCTCTTCACCGGTGTCCGTGCGGGCCTTAACCATTCCGAACGGGACGTCCTGACTGATCCACACCTCTCCGGTACCCATCTTGGTACGGATGTGCAGGCAAGAGAATTGGCCGGCCGGAACCGAAACGGTCTCCGTGCCCAGAACCTCTGACTCCGCGCACTGCTTCCCAAACCCAGCCATGTCGTTCTGTTCGATCTGACTTCGGACCAGGCCAAGCATCTGAGAAGGAACTTTCATCGCTGGCTGGTCACCCGATTTCAGCACCATCGACTGAATATCGGCGGGGTCGAAGGGGAAGCCCGGCACCAGCATCTGGACGATGATCGCCTCTTCGGCCATGGCTCGGAACTCATACCAGAACCCGGATGCCGACCCACCGGTCTCCTGGCCAACCAACGCGAACCTCATCTCGCTGATTTGCTGGCCAGTCGGGCTGGCGCCCTCGAGCTCGTAGGTGACGTAGCTTCCGGAGTCCAGCTGTCCAACCGAAGAGCAGACTTCTGCCAGTGTCTGAGCGCTCAGCGCGCCGGGAAGGCAGACGAGGAGCCCTGCGGTCCACATTCTATTCATCATGTTTCGGATCTCATCATGGTGTAGTGACTACGGTACGCCTGAATCCTGAGTACGACGGCGTACACGCATGCGAGTCGTGAGTGCCGCGAAAGGTCCACATAAGAAGATGTAGTGGGGGGCAGGGTAGGGCGCTAGACAGCAGCCAATCAGCTCAGGTCGCCCAGGATCGAATCAAGATCCAGCCCGATCGAGTCTGGCCGCAGCGTCTCCTCGATGTGTCGAAGATATTGGCCTGAGTCATCGCGCAGCGAAGTGTCCGTGACAGTCTCGACGGGCGCGAGGCCTCCGTCTTCGATCAGCCGAATCGTAGGATGCACGGGCTCCTTTTCCGAAGTCGCAACCACCAGGCCGATTTCGTTCAGGTTCGTCCTCACAATCGTACCAGCAGGGAAGAAGGTGATCGCGCTGACGAACGTTCGAACGAAGGCTGGATTTAGTTTTTCGCCCGCCAGACGCGCCAGAATAAGACAGGCCATCTGCGGTGTTGCCGGGTCCCGGTATGAGCGTGCGCCTGTCAAGGATTCGTAGATATCTGCCACGGCGACTAGCTGACTGATCGGATGCGGCCGGTGCCCCTGCCCGACCTCCGGGTATCCGCCTCCCACGTAGTCCATGTGGTGCTCGAGCGCGACGGTGGGTGTGAGCGGATGAAGCCCATCCATGTGCAGAAGTATCTCAGCGCCGACCCTGGGATGTCGCCTTACCACTTGCCACTCTCGAGGATCCAACGGTCCCGGCTTGTTCAGGATCTCCTTAGGGATGCGCATCTTGCCGATGTCGTGCAGCAGGGCTGCCTCCGCGATTACCGCGGCGACTGCATCGGCGAGTCCAATTCTTTCGGCGATCAAGAGACTGAGGACGGTCACATTCACCGAATGGCAATACGTGTGGTTCTCGAACTCTTTGAGCAGCAGGACCTGGCTCAGAGCGGTGCTGTTCCCCGCCACACTCTCCGTAATCACTTGGACCAGGGCACCGAGTTCGTCAAGATCAATTTGGCTACCGGCCGCTACGCCATCAAAAGTTTCGTTTGCCCGCTCAAGCGCCTCCGCGTACGAGGAATCCCAGGCTTGGGCTGGTTTGTCGGGCCACTGCCGTGGTTGGCCGCCAGCGTCAACAGCTACCAGCTGGGCGACCCGGGCTTTCCCCGATGACTGAAAGACGTCTGTTCCCCTGTTAGTGAGGCTTTCGGCAAGTGCGCGGAGCTCCACGCCACGCACGCCAGCCTCGAATGTCAGACTCTCGATTCCGAGATCTGTGAGAACCTGAATCTCTTGAGGCACGATATCGTTTGCGCACCGGTAGCTACGGCCATCGACGTGCGTTTCGCCGTCAATGATGTCAATCGATAGTGTTCCAAACGTTTCGAGAACGGGGGCGAGCAGACTGCGCAGGCTTTCAGCCCCCTGATCGATGGTCGGGTGCCCCTCCGGGTACAGCGAGATGTTCTTGATAAGACCGGCGAATGAGCGAACTACCGCACCCGGCTCCAGCACAGCGTCAGGCTGTTCCTTGGTGGTCAGGCCGCTCATTGCGAACCGCCCAGACGAGCAACTGTGGCGCCCAGTTTTCGTAGACCTGGCGTCCAGAAATGGAACCGATAGCGGCGCAGGGCCCCAACGCGTTCGCCAATAGTGAATCCAAGCCGTGCGCTCAGCCGGTTGAGCATTCTAACGGCGAGAGCGGGAGAGGCCAGGGGGTTTTCCGGAACCTCGAGCCACTCCTCTACCGCCGAACCGACCAATTCGTTCGGGAACTTCCAAAGTGTCTGTTCAGCCAAGTCAGCGTGTTGGCGATCGCCCTCATCGAGCACCCCCATGACGGAGCGAAGAGCCCTCTCGGTTCCAATCCGTGCAAGCGCCTGGAGCGACTCCTTGACCAGCTTTGCGTTCTCGCTGCCGAGATAGCCAATCAGAAACTCTTCGTGTCCAGGTCCGGCGTGTCCAATGATCCGGATCAGATTACGCGTAACGAACCACTCTTGATCTTCGCCGGCCTGGCTGACCAGGCTCGACGCCAGTGCATCGGCGCGTGTGCACAGCAGCTCGACGAGCTCACGCCGGGCGCCGCGATCTGCTTCCGTGCTAAGCTGACCAATCACGGCTTCCGCCGCATACGGACCCAGGGCCTCGAGGACCCGCAGCGCGGCCGTACCCGCGACGTCGTCATGCGAAGCGGCGACAACACGGTGGAGCAGATCCTCGTCGCAAAAACGGCGGAGTTCAGCGTGAATTTCTGCCGCGACCTCCGGTGCATCCGGCTCGACATCAACCGCTGTTTCCCGAAGGCTCTCCAACCAGTCCGCGAGCAGGTCGGCCTGTGTTTCCAGGACCGCACTTGCCGGGTCTCGCATCCGTTCCAGCACACGACGGGCCGTGTCCGGATTCACCACAACTCTCAGGAGGCTGCGCGCGCATCGCAGTCTCGCTCGCAGATCTTCCTCCCGAGAGATTTCGTCGGCCAGTGCCCTGAGTTGTTCCTCGGTCTCTGGGGTCACCGAGAGATCGTACGCAGCGTACTCACTCAAGTTCTCCTCCGCACCATGTTCGACTTCGATCAACTCCTCAGCATTCTGTGCGACCGCCGTCTTGTCCGCGTCCTCGGCTGGATCGGCTGACTGCCCTGCCGGGGATGCTTCTCGTCTGCGCAGGAGTTCGGCCTTCACTGCGGCCCTCCGTTCGTCGGACAGCTTCAGTTTGCTGAGTGCTATGTGGACTATGTCAGGTGCGGCTGTCTCTAGCTCCGCCAGGAGGGTCAGCGTGCCGGCGATCTCACCGTCGGGAAGGTGATTCAGGACGTCTCCGTGAACCTTGCCATCGAGAAGTCCTGGCAGAACCTGGTTTCGAAGCAGCGATCTGCGCTTGGTAGGCTCAATCTCCGATACTGTCGCGGCCAGGCGACGCAGCATGATCGAGGCCATCTCGGGATGAAGCTGCTGGTAGTGTTCTGCGATCTCCGTGAATTTTTCAATCAGGGCGTCCTCCGGCCGCACACCCCCAGGGACAGAACCGCCCGAGAGTCGGACCAGGGTTTGGGCGAAGTTACCGGGATCCTGGCAGAGTAAGGCCAATTCAGGCAAAGAGACGTGATCGATGCCCGCCCCAGACTCCACCCGCAGAAAGCCTCTCCCATGTGCTCTGGTCTGGCCGTTACTTTCACGGTCGCTCTCGCTCATTGCCCTGTGCTGTTCGACGTCCGCCACCGCATCGGGCTGGAGCTTGTGCATTTCCACAACGCGCCTCAGCGGAGCGATTTGGATATGAATGCGATCGATTCCTCGACGACCGAGCTCATCGGGAATCGCCTCTCCGGTTCGCGGCGAACGTTCCTTCCGGATCAGGATTCGGCAGAACTCAGCTATATCCCGAGGACTGGCGCCGGTGTCGATGGTCAACTGTGCTATGTCAAGGCGGTGCATTCGTCCCGCAAGTTCCGTAGCGATGACCGGGCCAGCTTCAATAGGGACTCCATCGACCTCGACTCTGTGATGGCTAACCTGCACGACGAGAGCAGTCTCCGAAGCGATCGCTCCTAAGGCGACGTGGGCTTCCCGCACATCGTCCTCACACAGAGGGCTGTTGAACGGATAGGATTGGTGTCTATGAAGGGCACGTGCCAGTGTAGCAATGAAGTCGGTGACGGCAGGGTTCGCCGTACTAGTGAACGCGCCGTCAGTGGCAGCCTGAAGCGGCCCGACCAGCTCAGTTTCTGAGGTGTGTAGGAGAGGATCCGCCTCCTCAAACCTCACATCACGCTCTATCTCACGCTCTATGTCACTCATGTATCAAGCATGTTCGCCCCATAGGGTTGCACTCTGCGCTGCCTGCCGCGTTTTTGCACTGGCGAGCGCCCGATTTAACCCTGAACCGGATTGGTTTCCACGACAAAGCAGGACTTGTGCCGCTCGGCTGGCTTGAGCGGGACGACCGCGTATATCTTGGCCGAGTCTCATATCTGCGGATTTCTTGGGCCTTCCGGACGCTCGCTGGATAGGCTCACCGCGGGTTGGTATAATCTGTCACGCAACGTTAATGAAACGCGGTAACAACTTGTCAACTATTGATGTAGTCTGGAAAGAAGAATTCGAGTTCGAAGGTCACGAGGGCCAGCACACGACCGTGATCGACGGAAATTCGCGGACCGGCTCATCGCCCGTCACGCTGATGCTGCAGTCAGTCGCTGCGTGCGTGGGAATCGATGTTGTGGACATCCTTCGCAAAGGAAGACAGGAACTCCGGGGTCTCACGGTGGAGGTCGAAGCGGAGCGGCGCGCTGAACACCCGCGCTGGGTAACGGCCCTTCTTCTTCGGTTCTTCATTGAAGGCGATGTGGCCCTGCCAAAGGCGGAGCGCGCGGTAGATCTGGCGTTCGAGAAGTACTGCAGCGTGTTCCACACGTTCCGGAAGGACATGGCACTGGATGTGAGTGTATCGGTCCGCCCCACCAGCTAGAGGCGAAGCAGTCGCTTGAGCACGCGCCGCGCGAATTCGAGCAGCGCTACCAAGAGTATCTTCCTCATGATCAGTCTCCTGATTTGATTCGAGACGTAGGCTCGGATACTGATTCGCGCCAAGCTACGTTGTAGTTTGGTACGCGCGCGCAAACGAGCAGGTTTCAGTTGTTCACGGAGGGGTGGCAGAACGGCGAATGCACCAGTCTTGAAAACTGGCGCCCGCAAGGGCTTGTGGGTTCGAATCCCACCCCCTCCGTTTACTCAAATCGCGATTCAAACTGTTGACAATGCTGCAGGCGAAGCCTTCTCTTTGGCACAGGCTGTGCAGACATGCGGCCGAGGGATTCGACGTTACCATTACCAAGGAGGCGAGATGGGTGGGGGACATGCGGGTCGAAAAAAGATTTACGTCATTCTTATCGCCGTTGCGATCGTCGTCTGGTTCCTGATGCGCTACTGAGCCGGAAGCGTCGGCTGAGGTAGACCGCGGTATTCGCCTACCTGAACCAGCTAGCTACTTCGTTGTACACGCCCCAGAGAATTGCGGATATCGTGGATCCGCTGACCTCGGCAGTGATCCAGAGTACGAATAGGATCACGCCGCCGAGTACGAGGGAAATGACGAACACACCCGGCGGATGGTAGCCTTCTCTTTGCATTCAGATCCTCTTTTGGCCTGGCGCGAGCGGCTCTGGGCACGCTCCTGTCATTGTCTTGTCTAAACCTGGCGGCCACCATAGCCCGCGTCCAGTCCTAACGGCCGAGCAGCTTCAGCACGTCGTTCATTACAGCAAAGACCATGAAGAAGCAGACCACACTGGCGCCAGCAAGATTGGCGTAGTGCGAAACCGCAGGAGGCAGCCGTCTGCCGCGGATGCCCTCCGCGACGAGCATGAAGAAGTGACCGCCATCCAATACTGGAATCGGAAGGAAGTTCAGCACAGCCAGATTCAGCGACAGAAACGCCACAAACGCGAAGAACTGGTGCCAGTTCATGAGGAACGCCTGTTCGGTCATTCTCGCGATCTCTACGGGACCGCTCAGCTCCCTGATACTGATCGCGCCGGAAACAAGCAGCTTCCCGCTGGTCGCGATCAGGCGGGCGTTCTTTTCGACCTGATCGGCCCCGTACACGAAAGCGTCTCGAACGCCAGCCCCGGTCCGCTCGTTACCCAGGTGCGCACCCAACCAACCGAAGCTTCCCAAGCCCACAAATCCGGTCTCTGAGGGCGCGACAGTAAGTTCGCGTATGGTCCCGGAGCTCTGTATCTGGATCTGGAGCCTCACCGGTTCCAAAGGTGTCGGTCCGCCGACGGCAAGCCAGTCGGCAAAAGTCTCGATAGGCTCATCGTTGAGCGCCCAAATACGGTCGCCTGTGTCCAGTCCCGCTGCCTTGGCCGGAGATCCGGCCTCCACCCGCCCAAGTACCGGAGGCAGCGGTGGAAGCATGGCGCCAAGCAGCTTGATCCTGTCTGATTCTTTCGCCGGGAGTTCGACTGCGGCCGACGACCCGTCAGCGAACCGCACCGTCGCGGGTCCTGACTCAGCCCCGAGAATGGCCAGCGCCAAGTCGCTCCACTCCGAGACTTCTACCGAGCCCAATCTCTCGATTGTTCGATTCACTGGCACTGTCCCCCAGCCCGCGGCACCTGGGGGCAGTGACTCTTCGAAGACGGTTGAGATAGAAGCCGGAATCGGAGCGGCAGCACCTCCGGTCAAAGCGAGGCCCGCGTAAAGCAATCCCGCCAGGACCACATTCATGGTCACCCCTGCCGCGATTACGATCATCCTCCTGTACAAAGGCTGGAAGGCAAAACCGGTCGGCCAGTAGAGGCGTTCTTCTGGCGTCCCTTTCATTCCACGGATACTCACGAAACCGCCGAGGGGAATCAGAGCCAGCTGATACATGGTTTCCCCATACTGTATGCTGAGGAGCTTCGGACCGAGCCCAATGGAGAACGACTTCACGGGCATGCCGGCCCACTTCGCGGCGAGCAGGTGTCCCAGCTCGTGCACGAAGATCAGCACATTGGCCGCCAGCGCTGTCAGAAGGATCGCTGTCCACATACGGTCTCCGCTCGTCAGCTTTCTTCGGTTTCGGTTGCTCGGGTTCTCAACTGGCAGAATGCAAGGTTCGAGCATCGCGGAACGCCGGTCGGACCCACTGACGCTCGCGGCGGATTTGACCTGGGCTCGACGCCGTTTCGCGTCGCCATTAGGCCGTGTTGTTGACTCGCGGAACTGTCTGTAGGGCAACGAAATAGACAAGACATTAGCCGAACCGTCTACCGGCCTTGCAGCGGTCGTCCCAGCGGATCTCTCGGCGGAAATGCCGCTTCTCCTACGACCGGCGAATCGCGCCCGGCGTGGCGTCGGCACAACAGATTTG
>JAZDDE010000035.1:0-3072 GCA_036679495.1 Gemmatimonadota bacterium
TCGGACTGAGCAATCCCTCCCAACCGCTCCTCGGTCTCGAACGCCTGAAGCGCCGCGTCGAGCTGGCCGAGCTCGTAGTAGGCGATGCCGAGCTTCAGGTAGGGGAAATACGCGCTGAACTTCATGCCGTAGGTGCGCGCACGGGCTCCGGAGTCGCCCTTCCTCTCCAAGGCGCTGTTGAGCTCCTCGATCGCTTCGCCCCAATCGCCCCGGGAGAGGGCCTCCTCGGCCGCCGCGTAGTGCTCGTACCAGACGTCGGCGCAGGCGGCTGGCGGATTGGAGAGGGAGATTCCGGCGGTCAGCACAAGGAGCAAGACCAGGCTGCAGGAAGCGCCGGGCATGGACCTGCATGCGGCTGTCCAACAGGAAGTGTCTGGTCTAGTCAGAACAATCCTCACTTCGCGACAGAGGAGACCCGAAGAAGACAGTACACCAGGAGTCTCGCGGTAACCTCCTTGGCGCTCTCTTCTCCGGTCATCCCGCTCACTCCGCCGTCGCCACGAAGACGATCCGATCGTTGGAGAACAAGGTGATGGTCTCGACCTCATGGCGTCCGGGTTGCGATCCGAGGATCAAGGTAGCGCTGGACAGACCATCCGCATCGGTGGTCAGTGCGGTGCCTGGACCCGGCTGCCCATCCCTGCTGACCGGTGGTCCGGGTACCTCGCCCGCGGTCGGACGCCAGAAAACGATGACCCCGGCCAAAGGAGTCCCGCGGTTGTCGGTGACGCGAACGACCAGTTGTTCTGCGAGAGGTTCGCCGACTGGTCCCTGCTGGCCGTTGCCCGAAACCAGGCTCATCTGCCTGCTCAGGCCAGGAAGCCCAGGACCGGACGGTGGCGGCGCAGTGGGACTGCTGTCGCTTTTGCAGCTGGCGAGACTCAGCGAGATCGCCACGATCCCGAATCCGATGATCCACTGGGCCGCCCGACTCTTCTTGCTCAGATCGATGATGGACAGTGCTTGCATTCTTGGCCTCCTCGTCTTGGGTTGTTCCTACGTCAGCCGCTTCTAACGACAACGCGCCGTCGCTGCCGAGAAACCGCAGGCGGAAGCGGCCGACCGGCTGCGGAGAACAAAGGTGAATCGACGACGGCCGGTGGTGACGCTAGACTGAGGCGCACACATGGCGCCCATTCGGCGACCTGGACATGGGCTTGACGAAACGCGTAGTTGGCAGAGCCATTGATTCGATGGCAGGCGTTCGTCCGTCGAAGCGGGGCCTGGTCCTCGGACTCTTGGCGATCCTGCTCGCATTGGTTTCGCAGGCTGCCTTGGCGCAGGGGGGTCCCAGTACGTTCCAGTTCAGCTTTTCAAACCCCGGGGCTCGGAGCCTGGGCTTTGCCGGGGCATTCGCCGCCTTGGCAGACGACGCCACCGCGGCCTTCGCCAATCCCGCCGGGTTGGTTCAGCTGACCAGACCGGAGGTGTCTCTCGAAGGCCGATACTGGAGTTATTCCACTCCGTTCACCGAGGGCGGAAGAGTCTCCGGCGAGCCGAGCGGAATCCTGCTCGACACGATCGCGGGGCTTCGGACGGCCCGTTCAGAAGTGGATCTGTCGGGCGTCTCGTTTCTCTCCTATGTCTACCCGAGGGGCGATTGGTCGCTCGCCTTCTACCGGCACGTGCTGGCCAATTTCGAATCCGTCCGCGCCACCCAGGGTTTCTTTGTCGACAATCCAGTGGTTCCCCGGACGGACGACTTCCGGAGCTTTCTGGACATGGAGATCGTGTCCTACGCCGTGGCCGGCGCCTATCGGGTTTCAGAGGACTTCTCCCTCGGCATCGGTCTCTCCCTTCCCGAGGCCTCGATCGTCTTGCGCAACGAGACTAGCGGTCCCTTTGCGGTAACGCTGCCGGAGGGCCCGTTCGGCAGGAACGTCTTTGATCCCCGAGCCATCGTCGAAGCCGCGACACTGTGGACGGGGCCGCCAGTGAGGACGTCTTGCTGAACGCCGGGTTTCTGTGGAAGATCTCGCGCCACTTCAACCTGGGGGGATTCTTTCGCCAAGGCCCGGGGTTCGATGTCGAGGTCACACTGCGATCGCCCTTCGAGGACGAGCCTTCCGTTGAATCCGGCCAACTCAAGCTGCCGGATACCTTTGGACTGGGCATCGCCTTCAAATCGGATGATCGTCTGACGATCAGCTTCGAGTGGGATCGGGTGGAGTACTCGACCCTCGTCGAGAATACGGGAGTCTCTGAGGGCATCGAGCTGGACGATGGCAGCGAGCTCCGTCTCGGCGCGGAGTATGTCTTCCTGAACCGCGAACCGGTGATCGCGATCCGCGGCGGCGTGTGGCTCGACCCCGACCACCGGATTCGCTTCGTCGGTCCCAACGCCCTTACCCGTGCGGCGTTTCCGGGCGGCGATGACGAGGTGCACTTCGCGGTGGGCCTGGGCCTGGCGTTTCAGGCATTTCAGATCGACTTTGCGGCGGATTTATCGCGCCCGGTGGACACCGCCTCCCTGTCCGTGATCTACACGTTCTGAGCCTCGAAAGCACCCCGAGTGTGCAGGGCAGTGGGCTAGAACGTGTAGATCGCCGAGAGCGACAGGGCGTTGACCTCATCCGAGAAGTCCACGCCGAGATCGATCTGGTAGCGATCGAACGCGAGTCCGAGCCCCACGGCCAAGTGGAGCTCGTCGTCGCCGGCGCGCAGCACGGCGCGGTCGGCAATGTTCTGTCCTTCGAAGCGGAAGCGGTGATCGGGATCACGCCAAGCGCCGAAGCGGGTGGCCACGAGCGGCTTGCTGTGCAGGAAGACGTACTCCAGCCCAAGGCGAAGCTCCTCGGCATCGTCCTGAACTAGCCCAGCGGTGCCGCCGGCGCCGGCCTCGAAGCTCTCCAGGATATCGGAGTACTCCACGTGGTCCCATTCGACGCTGACCGTCAGGGCCTCGTTCGGCGCGCGGAAGGCGAGGCCAAGGCCGTAGACATCGGGGAGCTTGACGTCAAAGGCGTCTGAATCGAGGACCGTACCCTCCGGCTCGATGAAGGCGGGACCGGCGAGGAGGACCTGCTCGATGAGGATCGCGGGACCCGGACGGTAGACGCTGCCCAGAGACCA
>JAZDDE010000350.1:0-2662 GCA_036679495.1 Gemmatimonadota bacterium
GTCAGGAATCCGTCAGCGTCCACGGCGCCGTAGTCGCCGGTCTCCAGCCAGCCGTCAACCAGGGTGCGGCCCGTGGAGTCGGGCGGGCTCCAGTAAGCGTGGGCCATCTGGGGCCCGCGGAGGAGAATCTGCCCGACCTGTCCGGAGCCAAGAGGCCGGCCCGTTTCGCCTGCGATTGTCAGATCCACCCCAGGTCTCGGTGGTCCGACCGAGTGCAACTTGCCGGTGTGCCGTCTCGCATCCAACAACGTTGCCCGCGAGCACTCGGTGAGGCCGTAGTGTACGTAGATTTCTGTCTCGGGGAGCAGAGCAAGAAGGCTCGCCAGTTCGTCTTTGGAGATCGCCGCGCTGCCGATCTCGAGGCCGCGCAGCGTCGCTAGACTTCGACGAACCCTCTCGGTGCCGGCGCTCAGGAGGTAACGGACGAGGTGGGGAGGGGTATAGAACCCGGTTACCGAGACGCGAGCGCTTGTCTCCAGGAGATTAGCGACGCTCAACCGGCCCGTCAGCAGGCAGACCTCGCCGCCGGCACTGAGTGTCGCTATGGCGCGCTGCCAAGCGCCGGAATGCGCCAGCGGCGAGACGATCAACTCTCTACTGTCGGGTGTGAAGCCGAAGAGATTCGCCAGCGAGCGGGCGCTCCAAGTCAGTGCTTGGTGCGTCAGGACGACGCCTTTGGGGCGGCCGGTCGAACCGGAGGAGAACAGGATCAGGGCCGCCCCCCCGGGGTCTACGTTTCCGGTGTTCGGTGGGAGAGCGGTGCTGTCGAGGTCCGGCGTGAAGGTCACTGCGCCGGAGCGGTTGTCGAGCGCCACCAGGACAGTGCTGGAATGTGAAGATTGCGGATCGGTATGCCGGCTTGCCAGGCAGAGTCGAGGGGCGGTCGACTCGTTGACCCACGCCGTCCGGCTGACGCTCGCCAGGGGATCGACCGGTACGGCGATCGCGCCTTCGGCGGCGACGGCGAGAACGGTCGCAATCAGCGCGGCGGAGTTGGGAAAACGTAGCAAGACCCGATCGCCCGGAACCACGCCCGAAGTCGCGAGACAGGCGCGAATCTGCCGGATCGCCAGATTGAGAGCTGCGTAGGAGAGGCAGTCCTGGCCCGTGCGGACCGCGGGCCGGTCGGCCGCCTCGGAGAGCCTGTCCGCGATCAGCGCACGATAGAGATTCGCCGGCTTCCTTTCCTTCATGTCGAGTTCCATGACCGGTACCGCCGGTTATGATCGATGGCAGGATAGCGCAGGGTCGAAGGGTGGGCCGCTTCGTCCGCTCCCGGAACGGGGACGTTGCGGCTACGATTGGGCATCCGATGTCTAAACCAACCTCGAGCGGGCGTTCGCCGCACGGCGCCGTCGAACCAGTACTCCTGGCGCTCCTGCTGCTGTCGGGCTTCTGCGGGATCTCTTACGAGATTCTCTACTCGAGGTGGCTCGGGAACCTGCTGGGCAGCCAGTTCGTCATCAACGCCACCGTCCTGCTGACGTTCCTGCTCGGAATTGGCCTTGGAACTCTCTGGGCTCATCGGCTGGCGCGCTGGCTGTGGGCCATCGAAGCTGGTATCGGAGCCTATGCGGTGGTGATGGCCATGTCGTACGAGGCCATCGATCGGCTGCTCTACAGCCGGCTGCCGATGCTGGGAACGAGTGCCCTCGCCTGCGCCGCTGTGTCGATGGCGCTCCTGGCGATTCCCGCTTTTCTGATCGGCTGTAGCTTGCCGATCTTCGCCGGGTTGCTGAAGACGACTCGCGGGTCCAAGGTGTTTGCGGTGGCCTACGGCGTGTACAACATCGGGGCGGCGCTGACAGCGCTGGCGATGGAGTTCGTCCTGCTGCGCTGGGTTGGCTTGAACAGTGCCGCGTGGATCCTCGCGACGCTCAACGGACTCGTTGCTCTCGGCATCGTCGGGTTGTCGGTGTCGGGCGGCGTCAGGCCTTTTGTCAGCGCTACCTGTTTGCGGTTTCCGGGCCGGGTAGTGGCCGCGTTGGTCACGGCGAGTGTGGCGTCGGCCGTGTTCCAGCTCCTGATGATCAAGATCGCCGAGTTCATCTTCGGCCCCTACAACGAGACCTTTGCGCTGGTTCTGGCGACCGTCTTGATCGGCCTCACCACGGGCTCGTATCTGGTCGCTCGCTTGGGCCTGACCTTCGATGGAGCCTTGCGTCTGGCCCTGGCGGGCAGCGTCTGGGTGCTCGCGATGATGCCGATGGCGATTACCGGCTACGCGGGCCTCTACGGCCGTTACGCCGAGTCCTACCCGCTCCTGGTGGGCCTGAAGCTTGCGACCGTGCTCGGTCTCATGTGGCCCGCAGCCGCGGGCTTCGGTGCGACGATTCCCGCCCTCTTGGGTCGGCACGAAGACCTGACTCGCGAGTCCGGCCAACTTCTCTTCTATTCGTCGGTGGCCAACGCCGGTGGCTTTTTTCTCATGGCCTTCGTGCTGCACAGGTTCCTCGACTATGGCGCTATTCTCTGCCTGGTGTCGGCGCTCAGTTTGCTGGCCTTGCTTGTCCACGGCGCGGTGGGATGGGTAGGCAGAGTCGGGGCCGGGGGACTCCTCGGCCTAGCCCTGGCCGCGGCACTCTGGATCTGGGATGAACCCTTGCTCTATGTCGGCCACACCAATTTCCACTCTTCCTGGGAGTTGGAGGAAGAGAGAGAG
>JAZDDE010000351.1:0-7986 GCA_036679495.1 Gemmatimonadota bacterium
CGGCTCATATCCTCCAGTGCGCTGAGTGCGAGCAACGGAGAATCGTTCCAGCGGAAATTATTGACCGGATACTGAATCTCTCCGTCTTCGATCCAGAACGTCCCATCCCGCGTGAGCCCCGTGTACGAAAGGGTCCGCGGATCGGTCGAGCGGATATACCACAGGCGCGTCACGAATACGCCTCGCTGCGTTTCGCGGATCAAGTCCTCCAAGGACTTGTCGGTGCCGGCCATGCGCAGCGACCCTGCGCCACCGGTCGCCTGCTTCCCCTGCTTCTCGGCCCAGAATCGGGAGTACGAGAGATTGCTCAGGACGCCTTCTTCAACCCACATCATGGGCTCTATAGGAAGGCCGTCGCCGGTGTATGGCGCTGATCCAAGGCCCTGCGGGTCGCTCCACAGGCGGACCCGCTCGTCCACGATTTTCTCTCCAAGCTTGGTGCCGCCTCCTTCGGCGCTGAACGCGGATCGCCCTTCGTCTGCTCTTCGGGCATCTACGGAGAAAGCGAGCCGGGAGACCAGGTCGGACACCGCCTCCGGAGCCATCACAACGGGATATTTCCCCGGCTCGAGCGTGCGCGGTTCGCGCGAACGGAGAGCCGTTTCGACCGCCTGCGCGTGGGCGGAGCCGGAGTCGGTGGCCGCCCAGTTCCGTTCACCGAAACCGGACCAGCCCGAGCCAGTGCCATCTGCGGTGCGGGCCGTGATGCTGTACGTCGCGGAGGTGGATGCGTGGTAGGCGAACAAGCCCGCGCTGTTGGCCACAGAACCGGCGCCGGCGGACACGTCCAAGAAGCCAGCGGCGTCGATTCCGCCGGCGTCTACGAACCGACATACGTCTGGGGCCCGAGTTCAGGCATAGCCTCGGGATCCTCCGGAGCGAGGCGAGCCTGCGCCTCGGCGCTCGCGACTGCCTCGGCTATCGCGTCGTCGTCGAACCTATTGGTCGTGATCGTGGCCTGCCGCTTGCCGAATCTGACCGTGAGCGAGGCTTGAACCCGTTCGAATTCGCCGGCGGTGGTGATGCGATTCACCGCATAGCGCGTATTGCCTCGCCAGCCGCTGGTTAGCGAAACGCGCGATTCGTCAGCGCTGGTAGATTCGAGAATACGGGCCGAAAGTTCCCGCGCTTCGTCCGCCGAAAGGCCGCGTCTGTCGCTTGTTCCTACACCCATGCCCTTCCTCCAATACAGTAAAAAAATGGATTCCCGAGCGATGAGCCTCACGTCCAAAGTGCGTCAGATCGGCGGTCGGCGCAAAAATGATGTCGGTTCGCTAGAATCCGCGTGTGATCAAGTTTCATTTCCACTCCGCGCCGCGCGACGTACCCGAACTCAGAGCCACCACAGGCGATCGCCTGTGCCACGTCTATAGCGACCTGTCGCTCGAGGAGCTGGTCGCGTGGGGTACCGCGCGCGGGCTGAAGACCGAGTGGATCGATCGCCGGCACACGCTGCCGCACTTCGACGTCAGGGCTGATTCAGTGGCCCAGCACGAGCCAGGCGTGGGGCGCGCCGAGCTGGTCCAGGACATCCGAGCCTGGCGAGGGCGAGCAGACTAGAAAGTCCGGCCAACCGGACACACCACAGGGTGTAGGATCCGCGCCACACACCTCGCTCGGCAGCGCCCACTCACGTAGAGCTGGATCGGCCCTATCACAATTCGTCACAACCACATACGGGATTGGCCCATCAAGCTCGCACGCTACTGGCATTAGTCCGGGTCAGGACGGCTGCGCTGCAACTCGAAAGCGCGACAGTCTAAATCAGCGGGAACCGAAGGGGCGATCAGTTTGAGTAGCAAAAACGGGCACATTCTTGGACGAATTCTCAGGCGAACCAGTGACGAGCGCGGATCCGTGCTCGTGATCATGGCGGCCACGATGACGACAGTGCTGTCAGTAGCGGCGCTAGCGGTTGATGTGGGTCTTGTTTACACAGCACGAGCCGAAGCGCAGCGTGTTGCCGATCTCTCCGCGCTAGCCGGCGCCGGCTCTCTGGCCAGGCTACCCGAGAACGAAGCGCTCGCCCGTCAGATTGCCACGCAGTACGCGCTTGACAATCTCATTCGACATGAGGCTGTCGTCTTGGATCCGGCCGATGTTCAGATCGATCGCGTCCAGGGCCAGGTCAGTGTCACGGTTCTACGGACAGCTGATCGCGGCAATCCCGTCAACACGCTGTTCGCAGCCCTGTTCGGAGCTCAGACAGTTGACATTGTAGCGACGGCGACGGCCGAAGCCATGGATATTGGCTCTGACGTCGACGTGACTTGTCCGCTGCCGATCGCTATGCCGGATCGCTGGCTCGAACAGGACGGAACCTGGTCGGACAAGGACGATACGTTCGACGCACCGGGTGATACGTACGATCCGGAGCGGACCGGATACACCGACACCAACATCGGGGACCAGATTTTCCTGAGACAGGCCGGTGGTGGCGGCGGAAACATGGCCAATAGCTGGTACTTCCCGTGGACGCCCTTCGGCGACGAGAACGCTATTATCGACGGCGGCGGCGGCGGAAAGAACTACCGGGAGAGGATCTCGGGGTGCATGAAGGGTGTGTACACGACTGGGACGGTCGTGTACTCGGAGCCCGGCGCCATGGTGGGCCCCACGGCAGACGGTTTCCAGGCGCTGCACGACCTGGATCCGACAGCGTACTGGAATCAGTTCGGAGGTCCGGGTGGCTGTGTGGCGAGGCCAACCGCTGTCTCCACGGAAAACCCACACGGGTGCGTGGACAATAGCCCGCGAATCAAGAACGTACCCCTGTTCGATCCGAGATTTCCTGCGGAGAACGGCCGAAAAGAGTTTACGATCTCGAAAGTAGCGAGCATTTTCGTGGAAGGCCTAATCGGCACGGATTACTACGGGCGCTGGATCGGTACCACAGGCACTCCCACAGATCCTGGCGTGCCAGGCAACGGTTCCATCGTCAAGATGCTTCGGTTGGTCAAGTAACATTGACGCGCAGCGGTGCAGCTGCAGGAGCGTGGCACGCGGCTCTGTTCCGGTGTGTCACGCACTGCGGCGTTCGCTGGTGTCAGGCGCTGCGGCTCTTCCAATCTCGAAAAGCCTCCAGAAGCCCTTCGCGGACTTCGGTATCGAGCGACTCCTCTTCAATCTTCCGAGACACACGAAGCGTTAGCCGGATCTGCTCCAGGTAGTCCGTACATCCAACGCAGTTGGACATGTGGGCTTCAAAGCGATCCCGCTCCGAAGCGGGGAGGGCTTCGTCCAAGTAATCAGTGACCAGCTCAACGAGCTCCTTGCAGCTCATTTCGCCGGCAGTTTCTTTGTCTTCGGTGGCTATGAGATCTCCGCTGTTTTGCTATCCATTCTCTATCGTCTGTTCGTGCCGCTTTGTCGCGCCGGCCCGCTCAATGCCCAATGCCGTAGCGCTGCGACAGGACACGCCGAACTCTCGTCCGGGCGCGGTGCAGCAGAACCCGCTGGTTAGTATCCGTGATTCCGAGGTTGTTACACACCTCGGCCGAATCGAGACCGTTCACGTCCCGGAGAAGCATCACAGTGCCCTGTGCAGGTGGTAGCTCCGCGATGGCCTTGAGCACCAGTTCGCGAGTCTCTGTCTCCTCCAGGATCAGGACGGGATCCGTCTTCCACGCAGGAGGGTGCTCCACCCAGTGCCCGGGTTCGAACGCGTCATCCGGCTCTTTGAAGTAAGACGGATCCACAGACGCCCACTCCCCTGATGTTTCCTCACCCACGAGTGTCGAAAACGGAACACAACGAGTGTCTTTCTTGACGCGGGTCTGGGCCTTGTTGAACAGGATCCGGAACAGCCAGGTCTTGAGCGAGCAGCGCCCCTCGAAGCGATCCAGGCTCCCGAGGAACCCCAGCCAGGTCTCCTGGGCGACATCTTCGGCGGCGACCGGATCGCGGACGTAATTCGTAGCCGCTCGAACCAGATGTGCGTGGTGGCGGCCGACGAGGAAGGCGAATGCATCCTCCGCCCCTTCCCGCAGCGCCCTGATCAGGTCCGAATCGCCGGGTAGCGCAGTGCTGGTGACCTCTCCGCTCACTTGGCCTGCCTCCAGTGTAACAACAAGTCGGCGTATGGAGACCATCCAGCAGTTCCCTAACTGCGACTCCAGCAGCTCGTTCAAAGGCTCACCGCAATCGCGGCCAGCGGTCAATACTGAGGAAACGATCCGCGGGAGGCAATCGTGTGGGGAGGAGCACCACAGTGAACGCGAGATTAGTTACATTTCGCGGCACGCCCGTTTCTCTACAGGAGGAAAGACCATGAGATTTCACAGGACCCTTCGCCGTTCGGTTCTGGTCACATCAGTTACGCTGCTCACAATGGGGCTCGCTTTGCCCCAGACAGCCGTGGCCCAAGAGGCGACGCTCTACGAGCGCCTGGGCGGCTATGACGCCATCTCGGCCGTTGTAGATGACTTCGCCGCGAAGCTTTTCGCTGATCCTGTCGTAGGCGTGCGGTTCTTCGGGATGGGCGATGACACGCGCGAGGGCTTTCGACAGAAGAACAAGAACCTCGTGTGCAGAGTTACCGGCGGCACTTGCCAGGTGATCAGTCGGCCGGCCGCTACAGTGCACGGCGGCTTGGGGATCAAGGCCAGCGAGTTCACCATCGTAGTCAATCACCTCATAGACACACTCAACAAATTCGAAGTTCCTGAACAAGAACAGGAAGAGCTCCTGGCTATCATAGGTACCCTCCGGCCCGACATCGTGGAGGTGGAGGACGAATAGGTCCCCCAGGACCTCGGACGGGTCGATCGGGTGGGGGCAGCTAGAAGCCGCCTCCACCCGCCGGTACGCACGGCGTGCGACGACAAAATTGCTATTGGGTTTCGTTTCAAGTACGCTCACCACCTACCGGTAGGATATTTCCCCACGCGGTGGTGAGGCTTCCGGTCGCCGGCCACGAGGAGGCGCGTATGGATGGCAGGAAAATTCTCACAGTCCTGACGCTGAGCGGTGCGCTGTTGTTGATAGGTGCCTGCGCCCCGGTCGATTCCACCTCAGACCAATCCGTCGAGGCACCGAAGCCGACCTACGACGCCGACGGCAGGATGATTAGGCCGGAAGCGGACAACTATCGCCGCTGGGTATACGTAGGCACGCCGCTCACGCCCAACTCGCTGAATCCGCCGGAGGCGCCGTTCCCGGAGTTCCATAGCGTCTACATCCACCCGGGCGACTATGACCACTACCAGGCGACGGGCACGTTCAGGGACGGAACCGTGCTGATTAAGGAATTGGCTTTGGTCGGCTCTACCAGCGCGGTGAGTGGCAAGGGATACTTCATGGGCGAGTTCACGGGCCTGGAGGCTACCGTTAAGGACGCCGCCAGGTTCCCCGACGAGCCCGGCAACTGGGCGTATTTCACGTTCGGACACACATATCCGCTGGCGGACGCCGCAGCGGCGTTTCCGACCGCGGCGTGTAATACGTGTCATGAGAATGCGGCAAAAGACGATTTCGTGTTCACCCAGTATTATCCGGTGTTGCAAGCTGCCCGAGCTGGAGCTCAGGCCGGGTCAGGTGCGATGATGGAGGCGGGAGACGAGCACTTTGACGGGATGGAAGCCGCCATGACCGAAGCCATGGACGCCAGTCTCGAGGCGACCGCGGAGACGGGCAGCTCGAATAGCGAAGTGCCCACGGAGCAGACCGCGTTGCACGGTTATCTGTCAGGAGGCAGCTATACCGAACTGGGCGTAGCGGAAACAGCAAGCCATGCCAGCCGCGGGCCGCATACCAAGGTCGGCCTTCCCGTACGCGTCTTCATGAACGACGCGATGGAGGCGTCACTCTCGGCGGGCAACGCGGAGCACCCGGCGGGCGCGTCCGCGGTGAAGGAGATGTTCGACGCAGACGGCGAGCTTGAGGGCTGGGCCGTGATGGTCAAGACACAGGCCGAGAGCGACGGCGGTCAGGGCTGGTTCTGGTACGAGACTACCAGCACGGAAGACGCAAGCTCGGTAGTGGGAATCGGGAATGGGGTCCCCCTGTGCTACGGATGTCACTCCATCGGCAAGGACTTCGTGCTGACCGGCTTCCCGCTACAGTAGCTGCAGTAGAGTGTGCGAGCGGCCGGAGGTCCACGGGGACTTCCGGCCGTCGTGCCGTGTAACGGGGCACCTAGCCAGGAATACTATCTAGTAGTCCCTGCACCCGTTGCTTGCGCCGCATGCGGCGCGATCGCACTCTCCCGTCGCTAGGAGGACCTAGTAGTGCCCGATCCCCACGAAGCTCTAAACAACGCGCTGCGCGACAGGTACGAGCTGGAAGACGTGCTGGGTGAGGGTGGAATGGGCACGGTATATCTGGCCCGGGACCTCAAGCATGACCGGCCGGTAGCGATCAAAACGATCCACCCGGACCTCACGACGGACGAGGTCCGGAAACGGTTTGAACGTGAGATCAGCATCACGGCCCACCTTCAGCATCCGGGAGAGTCGCTCAGGGCGCGACTCAAGCGCTCCGGCAAGCTCCCCGTTCAAGAGGCCGTGAAGATTGCGTGTGACGTGGCGGAGGCCCTTGAACATGCGCATCGGCACGACGTAGTGCACCGCGACATCAAGCCCAGTAACATTCTGCTCACTCAGGATGACGTCACGCCGGTAGGAGTGGACCATGCCCTGGTGCTCGATTTCGGCATCGCGAAGGCGTTGGCCGACGCCGAGATCGAGTCGGGTACCCTGACTCGAACGGGACACGTCGTGGGAACGCCGGCCTACATGGCCCCCGAACAAACTGTGGGAGAGGCGACCCCACGCTCCGACGTGTACTCCTTGGGTGCTGTCCTGTATGAAACGCTCACGGGGCGTCGATGGCGGATGCCGCCGTCGGCAGAGCCGGACTGGACGGGAGTGCCCTCCTCCCTGAGGCCGGTACTCGAACGCGCGCTCAATCTGCTGCCCCGGGATCGGTGGCCGGATGCCGCTGCCTTTCACGAAGCCCTGACCTCGTCTTTCTCTGCCGTAGGCTCGACCCAACACAAACTCCTCAGCTGGCGAACCACTGTTGCCGCCGGCGTTATCGCCCTGGCGCTGTGGGGTGGCGCCGTCGGCTTGGGCTGGATGCCGGTTGGCGGAAGCGAAGCGGCAGCGCCAGCCGCAGAAAGCGCGACCCTTCGTTCGATCGCAGTGCTTCCGTTTGCCGACCTTAGTGCCGCCGGAGATAAAGAGTATTTCAGCGATGGCATGTCCGAGGAGATCTTGGATGCTCTCGCTCAGATTCCGAATCTTCAGGTCGCAGCCCGTACTTCTTCCTTCCGTTTCCGGGGAGCGGATTCGGATGTGCGTGCGATCGCCGACTCCCTCGGGGTCGAAGCGGTTTTGGAGGGCAGCGTCCGGATCGATGGAGAGCGAGTTCGCATAACGGCCCAGCTCATCAATGCGGAAAACGGCTTTCATCTTTGGTCGGAGTCCTTCGACCGGCAGTTGGAGGACATTTTCTCGGTTCAGCAGGAGATTGCCAGGGCCATTGTTGGAGCACTAGGTGTCCTTCTGCCTCCAGATGCGGAAACACAACTCGTCTCCGAGCAGACTTCCGACTTCGAGGCGTACAACCTCTACTTGAGGGGCCGCTACTTCTGGAACCAGAGAACGAACCCGAAAGCGGAGGAAGCAGCCGAAAAAGCCCTGGAGCTGGACGAGACGCTGGCAGAGGCACACACGGCTCGCGGCTTGATCCTGTACTTGCAGGAAGAATACGACGAAGCGGAGCGGGAATACTCGCGCGCGATTGAGCTGAACCCCAGCTACGCCACCGCGCACCAGTGGTATGGCCTACTGCTGGGCGTCATGAACCGCCCGCAGGAGGCGCTCGGGGAGTTCCGGCGGGCACACGAACTCGATCCGCTGTCGGTCCAGGTAAGCACTCAATTGGGATGGCAGCTGTCACAGCTGCACCAGTTCGACGAGGCGCTCGAGCAGTATGAAAGAGCGCTCGAGTTTAGCCCCGACCACCCATGGACACAGGGAGCGA
>JAZDDE010000352.1:0-2178 GCA_036679495.1 Gemmatimonadota bacterium
CGTAGCGCCGGTGACGATGATTCTCATGTCGCCGATCCTACACCCACGGAAAGCGAGGTCAAGATTGCCAGCCCAGGGGCGTTCGATGCCCTCGACCTGAGAGTCGTCGCGTTTAGCGTTCGGGTAGCCCGCTCAGCTGACCGCGCCCAGCGATGCCGTTATGGGGCGTGGTACTGTTCGGCATTGAAACTCAGGTGGTTCGGCGAAGTCCGGTGGCGCTGTGCTCGGCAGCTGAGCCGCCACACCGTTGGGCGGCGGAAGCCAGAGTGACGATCTTCGAGTACCTATCTGTCGCCGCTTCGATCGTGCTGGCGCTCGGCGTCAGCAGACTTGCCTCCAGCATCCGACACGTCTTTGACTCCAGCCGGAGAGATCCGGTTCACGCTGCGCTGTTCGTCCTCCTCTTCCTGATCCATCTCCTCCATTGGTGGCGACTCTGGCCTCTGCACGACGTTCACGCGTGGAACTTCTTGCAGTTCCTAATCGTAATGGGTGGCCCTATCTCGCTCTATATCGCCGCTGCGGTCTTGGTCTCCGACGAGCCCGCCGAAGTCATGTCGTGGCGCGTACACCTAGCTGAGGCGCACCGGTGGTTCTTCTCCGTCCTGGCCGCATCGATCGTTTTCGGCGTCCTTCAGATCACGCTTGTGCTCGCAGCTCAGCTCCAACTTCTACTTGCCATCGTCATCATTGCTCCGTTGCTGGCCGGTGCGGTTCTTCCAAACCGAAAGGCGCATATCGCCGTAACGGCAATAACCTGGGTCAATGTACTACTCGTAATCCGGGACTTCTTTCGCGCCAGCTAGGAACCCGGCGCCCGACTTCGAACTCGAAGCGCAAGACACGTAACTCGGGCCAACATCTTTTTCCCGTCGGCGGCCGCTGAACCCCTAATCCGTTCGGCGGCTTGAGGATCCGAAGTGCAGCCTCTTTTTCTCGGTTGGAATCTGTGCGTCGAATTCTGAAGCTCAGCGCTGTAGTCCTTCCATTCTTGGGGCTCATGATCGCGCTCGACCTCTCTGGCCGGCAGCCGCCACGCGACGCCGTGGTCGCAGCAGAACGCGATCTCCAGATGGAACTCGAGGGGGCGCGTGTCGACGTCGGTGGCGTCGAACTGTTCGTCGTGCAGGCGGGGCCTCGCGATGGCCCGCCTGTGCTGTTGCTTCATGGCTTTCCCGAGTTCTGGTACTCATGGCGCGGGCCGATGGCGACGCTCGCCAGGCGGGGCTATCGCGTCATCGTCCCGAACCAGCGAGGCTACGCGGACTCGGACAAGCCGACCGACGTCGAGGCCTACAGCGTCGAACACCTCGCGGGTGACGCCGCAGGGCTCATCGCAGCGCTTGGCTATGACAGCGCACTCGTCGCAGCCCACGACTGGGGCGGCGCCGTCGCGTGGGAGCTGGCCATGAAGCACCCCGAGCGGGTTCAAAGGTTGGCTGTCATCGGAATGCCCCATCCACGCGCGGTTCGAGCGGTGCAGCAGGAGGCTGGATCCGAGGAGAGCACGGTGAGCTGGTACGTGGTCGCCTTCCAGGTGCCCTGGATACCGGAGCGTCTGGCCCGCTTCGCGAACTGGCGCCTGCTGGTCAGAATGCTTCGCGACACGTCACGCCCCGGAACCTTTCCCGAAGACACGATGGACTTCTTTCGCTCTGCCTGGGACGCAGACCACGCCATGGGCACGATGATGAACTGGTATCGCGCGGCCTGGCGTTTTCCGCCGAGCGATCCGGACGAGTGGAGGGTACGCCCGCGGACTCTGGTGGTGGTGGCACCCGACGATGCCTTCATCTCCTCTGCCATGACCCGGCGTAGCGTCGATTGGCTGGACGATGGACGACTCGTGGAACTCGAGAGCGGAACGCACTGGGTGATCCAGGAGGACCCAGACGCGATTGGTTCGCTGTTTGCGGAATTCTTCAGCGCGCCCTAGGTGGGCCGCGGCTGAGCCCCTAGTCCGTTAGTCGGCACGATCGGACTCGGGTCGGCGCTTCCTAAGAACCTTGCTGAACCAGGAACGCATTCGCCTCGCTGCCTGAGGCCCAGCCAACGCGGCGCCCAACCAGAATGCGACCTCGGCGGCAACGACTAGACTACCGGCCAGGGCGGCTTTGTTGGCTCCACTCAGCGAAAGGAACGGCACTACCGCTACGGGCATCCAGAGGATTACGGACA
>JAZDDE010000353.1:0-2903 GCA_036679495.1 Gemmatimonadota bacterium
GGTGATGTCTGGATAGACAGGCTGCCCGATGTCGATGCGGAGGGTGCCCACACCCGTGCCGGGCAAGGCCGTGAGCGTAGCCTCTTCGTGCATCGCCAGCTTCGAAAGCAGAAACGTCGGGTTGTCCAGCGTATCGAGCGCACCGTCTACACGGATGCGTTCTTCGGCTGCGGTAATGGTCGTCTCATTGCGCCATCCAGAGCCCTTTGACCAAAAGTAAACGTCGGTCGCATCTTCAAAACGCGCTCGGTAGTACGTCCGGACATCGCGGGCAATACCTTGAGGCACCGAGCCGTGGAGCGCGTGCTGGAAAGCGACGGTGATGCCGGTGGTCCCTGCCGAAAACTGCCCTACTTCTTGCGTGGCAAACTGTGTACAAGCGGCTGCGAATGTGTCGTCGTCAGAGCCATCGGGTACGCTCGCGCCGAGGACGCGCAGGGCATAGGTCGGGCTCATGCCCGTTATCGCCCCGGTGCGCTCAAAAAAGCCGCTGCTCGTCGGCGCGGTATAAATCCAGCTATCTGCCTGGAGTTTGGGCTCGGGCTCTGTCCACGTCGAGAAGGTCCCATTATCCACCTCGCCGAGGTCGAACGGGCCGAACGAGTAGGTGATGGCGGCCTGGCGCACCGGCGCACGGGCGACGAGTTCATCGCTAGAGCGCTCGAAGTCCAACAAGGATATGTCTACCGTGGCCGGCTCGTCAGCCTGGCTCAGGAACACCCCCTGCGCATCGTACGTGCGCCAAGTGACGTTAAGCGCGGTTTCGTGGGCCGCTGCGCTCGTTAATCGCCATGCACCGCCAAACTGAAGGCACTGCAAACGGTAGGCACGGAGCAGCGTCAGCAGGATCGTGCGGCGATCCAGCGTATGGAGCAGGCCATCGCTACCGCGCGGACGAAAGCGGTTGCCAGTCACGAGCAACTCTAGCGGACGCCCGGCGTGGTTGTCGGCGCTGACCTCGGCACCTTCTATGATCGGAAGATCGTGTCCCGTCGCTCGTAACTGATCAGCGATGAAGGCGATAGCGGTCTTCTGCCCGATCAACTCGCTCGTGGGTGGCACCTGGCTGTCGAGAGCCAACAGGCCATCGGCGGCGGAGACCAGGGCTGCTTGCGCAAGGTGATCCGAGAGCCCCGCGCGCGTATGGCGAGGTGCGACAAAGCCCCGCCATACCTCTGTACCGTCTATCCGGTGAACGAACAGAAACTCCCGGAGTGAGGCGCGCGTCAGGCTGCGGAAGAAGTCAAGCACCGCCTGGGATTCTGACAGAAAAAGCGCGTCCCGCCCCGAGAAGCGCAGCGCCAGGTCGGGCTCATCGCCCGCTGCGCCGTAGCGGGCGATGAGCGCCCGCCTGTCTTGGATCGTCGCAAAGCGCACCTCATCCGCTACGTCGCCGAAGGCGTCCTCGAAAAGCTCGGCGCGCTCGACTAGGGAGGTCTGCGCATTGGTGCGTTCGGCAAAAAGGCGGAGGGCCACGCGTTAGAGGTTCAGGTTGAAGAGTGAGAGATCGCCCTGGTTCGTCACCGACGTGCGGACAATCTGGGAGCCTTGGCGTGCGGCGACTTCTTCGAGGAAAAAAAGGAGGTCCCCCCCCTGTATGCCGAGGGCGCCTTGCAGGTTGATAACCAGGGGCGCCTGGCCAGAGCCAGTAAGCGACGGGCCGAGCAGGCCGCCGATAGGCTGGGTCGCCACGCGACCGACGGCGCCACCCCCGGTGAGGCCGAGACCTTGAAGAAACAGTGTCCCCAGACCGCCCGTAGAGACGCCGAGGGCACTGCCGAGAAGCCGCACGAGTCCTGCGCGGAGAAATGACGCGGCGATGTCGCGCAAGAGTTGGTCAAAGGTCTGCCGGATCGTGTCGGCGAGGGCCAGAAACGAGCGACTGATGATCGAGCCGGTCGTGCGGGCGAGCTGGCGCTGGTTCTCGGCGATCTCCAGGTTGATGAGGTTGACTTGCGCGCCGTACTGTTCGTAACTGATCGAGCGCTCGCCGAGGTTTTCCCGCAGGGCCGTAAGTTGAGCGCGGAGAGAGGCTTGCTGTGCCTCTAGCTGAGCCGCCTGCAACCTGCGCTGGGGACTGAAGGCGCTGAAGAGGGTATCTACCAATCGCGTAGAGGCTACATCAGCCGCCTCAAACAGACCTCCTACGATAGATGTCCGAATAGCAGATCCGATGACGCGGGTGAGCGAGGCCGACGCTCTCAAACGGTCGTTCATCTGATCTACGGCTACGGCGGCGTCGGCAAACACCTGGGGCAGTTGGCGCAACTGGTCCGATGGGATTTCGGTACCTGCCTGTACATCAAGAGATATCGGGAGACGGGCAAGCTCGGCGGGCGCTTCAAGCCCTGTGGCCGAGATTCTACCGAAGATTATGCGGCGGGTGAAGATTTCTCCATAGATCCCGCGCAGGCGTTCGGCGATTCGGTTTTCGACGTTGAGGAAGGCGTTGATGCGCGCTTGGAGGGCAAGGATCTGGGCAAGGCTCGCGGCCCGTCGGCGTGTGTCTTCGGTGACCCTGCCGCCCCGCTGCAAGATCTTCTCTTGTTCTTCTGACTGTGCTTCAAACGACGCCAGTTGATCCTTAAAGCGTTGTAGCCTCTCCTCTTCCTTTACAAGGAGTGGTCGCTGTACGTCGAGTAGCTTTTCAAATTTCTTTTCCTGGGCCTCGGTCAGCCCTACCTGCTGGGCCTGTATGGCCCGCGCTGACTCCAAGCCCGTGATGATGGCGCTAATACTCCGAATGGTTTCCTCAGTATTGCCGATGATCGTCCGTATGCTCTCGGGGTCCACGGTCACGCCCGAGAGGCCAGAGGTGAACGTGACGACGGCATTGAAAGCCTGCTCAAAAGCCCGCTTTGCTTTATCGGCTTCTTCCTTTGCCTTTTTAGCAAACTCCGCCC
>JAZDDE010000354.1:0-2180 GCA_036679495.1 Gemmatimonadota bacterium
CAAGGAAGGCGTGAGCCGCCTCTAGATTATCTCGCGCAATGAACGCGCAGCGTCTACGATGTCCTGCTTCGCTTCCGCGTGAAGCCGGACGTCTCGCTTCATCAAGGGGCTTCGGAACGAGACCTTTCGATGAGGGTGGTCACTTCGTCCTTGAGAGCTGTGAGATCGTAGGGTTTAGTGGCACTGGCAAGCCCTTTGTCGATTTCGACGCGAAGAACGGCCGGATTTTGCCCCGGATTCAGCAACGCAGAGCTGGCCGAAAGATCCGTTTGCAGTCAGCATCCTGTTTTTCAACGGCCTGTTAGTCCGGATCGTGCTCCGCGGCAGTCCGATCCGTGATCCTGGGCAACACCTTCGTTGCGAAAAGCTCGATCGAACGCATGAGCTTCGCGTGCGGAATGAGGCCGTTGTAGGTCCAGGCGAACAGCCAGCGGGCAGGAGATCGCTCGAGCTGCCGTGTCACGGTGTCCACCGTGCCGACCAGCGCCAGGCTCTCCCCTAGAAGATCCGGCGTTTCCCCGGTGTTCGGGTCCACGGGATCACCTCCCAGGCCGACTTCCGGAAGGTGGACCGCATGGTGGTCGTTGCTTGGAAGCGGGCCATGGAGCAGGACGGCACCAAACCGAGAACCGTCCGCCGGCGCCTCTCCGCGCTGTCGTCACTTTTCTCCCATCTCGTTGACCAGCGCGCGGCTGATCAGAATCCCGTCCGTGAGATCAAGCGGCCGCGCGTGAACCGAAAGCAGGGAACGACTCATGCCTTCTCCTCCGCCCAGGCGCGCAAGCTCCTTGACGCGGTCCACGGACTCCGCGATCGAGCCATCCTCTCCGTCGGCCTCCAGGTGGGACCACGTCGCTCTGAGATCGCCGGCCTCCTAGTCAAAGACTTCCACGTCAACGCCGGCTATCCCTCGCTCCACTTCATCCGCAAGGGCGGCGAGGATCACGCGCTTGCCATTCATCCGCAGGCCGCCCAGCGCATCCGTGATTATCTCGACGCCGCAGGTCACAGTGAGGATGCCGATGGTCCCCTCTTCCGCCCCGTGCGGCAAAGTTGGCAGGCCGCGGACCTGCGCCGTCCCCTTCACCCGATCGGCATCAATCGTATCGTTAAGAAGTATGCCCGCACAATCGGACTCAGCCGTGGCTTCTCGGCCCACTCAACCCGCGCGACCTTCATCACCCAAACACTGGAGAACGGGGCGAGCCTCGAGGAGGTGCAGCGTGCGGCGGGCCACGCCGATGCCTCTACCACCAAGCTCTACGATCGCCGCGGCTACAACCCGGAGAAGTCCGCTTCCTTCTTCGCCAACTACTGATCTCCGGAGTTGCTTCTCCACCACCACAGAAATTTCCACCCGCATCGCCCTTCTGTTCGAAATAAGGGCCTTTCTCACACCGGAGAGAGCCCGCCTCACGTCATCGTGAGACGTATCGTCCGCCTCTCTCCCCGGGAGCGCTACGCCACCACCCCCACGTATCCCTGATGACTTCGTCTGACGTCCCCTGATAGCCCTCTCGGAGCGGCTTCCCGGGGGGTAAACGCGGGAGGCCTTTCCGTTTGATTCGCAGGAATCGGCGGCGACACCCTCACTCCACCTCCGATCCGCTCCGTCAGCCACGCTGCACCTCCAGTTGCGCCAGCAACTCTTGGCTACGAGTGTGACACGAAAGGCTATCCCGGAAGCCCCGCCTTCGAGGCCTGTGAACAGGGCAAGCAGGAAGCTCTCGCTCAGAATCAAAGCGACCCTATCCGCACCGCCAAACGCCTCAACACGAATCGGGAATGGGCGGTCCTACTAACCGTGTCAGATGGCTGCACCAGTCCGCCATCAGGGAGGGTGCGCACATTAGCTCTCAACCCAATTAACGCCGCAAATCGCCCCCGCCGAGGAGCACCGAGACGTCGTCGGAGAACTGGTTCGCGGTCACCAGATCGGGCACGCCGTCGGCGTTGAGGTCCGCCACCGCCACCGACGTGGGTCCGAAGCCCGCGCCGAAGCGCTGCGCGGGAGCAAAGGCGCCGTCACCCGCGCCGGGGAGCACCGAGACGTCGGCGTCGTGCCGGTTCGCGGTCACCAGATCGGGCACGCCGTCGGCGTTGAGGTCCGCCACTGCCACCGAGCTGGGTCCGTTGCCGGTGCCGAAGCGCTGCTCGGGGGCAAAGGAGCCGTCGCTCGC
>JAZDDE010000355.1:0-6416 GCA_036679495.1 Gemmatimonadota bacterium
CTCATCCGCCCGGGTCCTCTCGACTCCGGAATGACGGACGTATATATCCGGCGCAAACGCGGCTTCGAAGCGGTCGAATACCCGGTACCCGAGCTGGAGGAAGTGCTCAAGCCTACGTACGGAGTCATCACCTATCAGGAGCAGGTGATGCGGGCCGCTCATCTCCTGGCGGGCTTCTCGCTAGCCGAAGCGGATGTGCTCAGGAAGGCCGTCGGGAAGAAGGACGCGGCACTTACCGCCAAAGTCCTCAAAGACTTCCGCTCGCGAGCCGTCGAGCGCGGACTGCCGACGAACAAGGCAGCCGAAATCTCAGGTCTGATCCAGACGTTTGGCCGCTACGGCTTCCCTAAGGCGCACGCCGTGGCGTACGCCCTTCTCTCGTACCGGACGGCCTGGCTCAAGGCGCACTACCCTGCGGAGTTCCTGGCCTCGCTGCTCTCGTCCATTATCGACAACACCGACAAGGTTGTCTGGTACATCGCCACCGGCCGGAGCATGGGCCTCGAGGTGCTCCCGCCAAGCGTCAGCGAATCCGGCTACAAGTTCACTGTTGTCGGAGATGGGCAGATCCGCTTTGGCCTTGGGGCCATCAAAGGCGTGGGAGCGTCCGCCATTCAGTCCATCCTGGTGGCGCGTGAAGACGAACCCTTTGCTTCGCTGTTCGACTTCTGCTGCCGGATCGACCTGCGGCTGAACAACAAGCGAGTGCTGGAATGCCTCATCGCCGCCGGAGCGCTGGACCAGTTCGGCGAGCGCAGGAGTCTCAAGGAGGGCCTCGAGACGACACTCGCCGCCGCGCAGCTACGGCAGCGCGAGCGTGAAAGCGGCCAGGCTTCCCTGTTCGGCGGAGAGGGCGAGGAACATCCTGACCCCGTTCTCCCGGATCTGGATCCGTGGTCGGAGGCCGAGCGGCTGAAAGAAGAAAAGGCCGTGTTGGGTTTCTATATTTCGGGGCACCCGCTGGACCGTTTCAGAGATCTGCTCGATATGCTGGCGCTGGAAGCGAACACTTCGATGATCGAGCGACTCCGGGACCGAACTGTTGAGCTCGGCTGCGTCGTGACATCGATGGACGTGCGAGTGTCGCGGAAGAACGGCCGGGAGTGGTGCCGGCTAACGGTAGAGGACTTCCATGGTACCGCCGACGCCCTGGTGTTTGGCGACGTTTGGACCGAGTACCGATTCCTGTTTGCGGAAGACGTTCCGGTTCTTCTTACGGGCACCGTGTCCGGAAACTCGCGTGATGATGAGAATCCCCCCATCTTTGTCGATTCCGCCAAGCCGCTGCGTGAGTTACGCGACGGCGGGCAGTTTGGGGTCTGTATCGAACTGCGGGCGGATGAAAACGTCGAACCGGGCCACTTTGAACCGGTCCGGCGCGTTCTGGCTGCCTCTCCAGGTGAGGGAAGAGTGTACCTGAAGTGGCGGGCCGCGAACGGCAGCGGCGGGGAGCCCGCTCTGCTGACGTCGAACAGCCTGCGAGTGGCGCCCAGCGCCGACTTGCTAGCTGAGCTTCGGACGTTGCTGGGTGGGGAGCGAGTGCACCTGGTGCGAGGATAGCCGGGCCGGTCCGTACGGACCGGTCACATTGGATCCAGGGACGGGCATGATAGATCCGAGAGAACAGAATCTGGAAGAGATGCGCCGCCGCCTGGTCGAGCTTAAGGCCATGGCCCGGGAGAGCGGCCTCGACGTCTCAGGCCAGGTCAACGAGTTGGAACGCCGGTTGGCGGTGGAACAGGCTGCGATCATGGCGAGCTTGTCTCGATTTGACCGCGTCCAGCTCGCCCGCCATCAGGAGCGACCCTTCACGCTCGACTACATCGACCGCCTCTGCACCGACTGGGTTGAGCTGCACGGCGATCGCAAGTACCGGGAGGACCCTGCCATCGTGGGTGGTTGGGCTACGCTTGCCGGCCGTAGCGTCATGATGATCGGCCACCAGAAGGGCCGAGACATGAAGGAGAACCTTCACCGCAACTTCGGATCGCCTCACCCTGAGGGCTACCGCAAGGCGGAGCGGCTCATGCGCCTGGCCGAGAAGTTTGGGCGGCCGGTGGTAACGTTAGTGGACACGCAGGGCGCGTATCCGGGTATTGGAGCAGAAGAGCGCGGCCAGGCCGAAGCGATCGCGCGGAATCTTATGGTGATGGCCGGACTGCGTACGCCAATTCTTTCCTGCGTGATCGGGGAAGGCGGCAGCGGCGGAGCCCTCGGCATCGCGGTAGCGGACCGCATACTCATGATGGAGAACGCGATCTATTCCGTGATCTCGCCGGAAGGGTGCGCGGCCATACTCTGGCGCAGCCGCGACCGGGCTCCTGACGCGGCTGAGGCGCTCCGGTTGACGGCGGAGGACCTGTCGGAATTCGGCATTGTGGACGAAATCGTGCCCGAACCGCTGGGCGGGGCGCATGTAAATCCCGACGAGGCGGCCGCGACACTCGGAGAGGCGCTGGAGCGCAATCTGGACGACCTCGTAGCCATCGAACCGGATGAGCTGGTCGGGAAGCGGCGCGAAAAATACGCCCAGATGGGACGTTGGGAAGAAACGGAAGTCGAACAACAGGCAAAGATGGAGTAGGAATAGATGTCGAGTAGCGACCACGACGACACGCAGCCGCCCGAGAACGAGACGCACGAGGGCGAGCCCAACGACGAGACATCCGATCGGCCAAAACCGGGCCGCGGGAAGGCTCCGATTCCGGTGCGGCGAAGTCAAGGAGCACCGGGCCCTGCCCGACGGCGAGGTCCAGGCCGACCTGAGAGGCCGACACGGCCCGATTCGGCGCGCCGCTCGCGACCGCCTCCGAAGATCCACACCAGTAGCGACAACGGGCAGGGCGAGACCGGTTCGCAAAGCGGTCCGGCCCGCACCGTCCAAATCGTCCAGGTCCAGTTCAAGGGAGTGCGAAAAGAGTACTTCACCTGGCGAAGCGACGCGGGACTTCGAACCAACGAGTACATCATCGTGGAGGCAGATCGCGGCCAGGACCTCGGCTGGGTGAAGCGGGCGGAGGACGCCGAACAGCATTCATGCGAAGGCGGCTGTGACCACGTCGGAGACCGTCCAGTCGTGCTGCCACAGAGGCGAGTGTACCGGCGCGCTGCGCCGGCGGACCTCGAACGACACTTCACGCTGGCCGAAGACGAAGTCGATATCAGAAGCCGGACCCGCGCCCTCGTCCGGCAGCACAAGCTCAAGATGAAGGTGAGCGAGGCGGAGTGGCAGTGGGATCGGAACAAACTGACAGTGTTCTTTACCGCCGAGAAACGCGTGGACTTCCGGGCTCTCGTTAAGGAGATGGCCCGCACGTTCAAGACCCGCATCGAGCTGCGGCAGATTGGTGTCCGCGACGAAGCGAAGCGGTTGGGCGGGATCGGGCGCTGTGGACGCGAGTTGTGCTGCCGACTCTGGCTTCCGGAGATCGAACCGGTCACGCTTCAGCTCGCAAAGGATCAGGGGCTATCTCTCAATCCGGCCCAGATCTCAGGGGCCTGCGGAAGGCTCATGTCGTGCCTGCGCTACGAGCATGAGATGTACGAGCAAGCCAAGAAACGCTTTCCTCGCGTTGGAAAGAGACTCCGCACGAATCGCGGCGAAGAAGAGGTCACGGAATGGGATCTGTTTCGGGAAACGATCTCCCTTAGAGGCCCGGACGGCGAGACAAGGACCGTGCCCCTCGAAGACTTGAAGGCGGAAACCAAGAAACGGCGCAGCCTGGCCCGCGCCCAGCCTCGGTCTCAGTGAGTAGCTACTACCTCACCACCGCTATCGACTACTCGAATGGCAAGCCTCATGTGGGGCACGCTTACGAAAAGGTCGGCACGGACGCTATCGCACGGTACCACCGCCTGATTGGAGACTCGGTCCATTTCGTGATCGGGATGGATGAACACGGTCAGAGCGTGGCCCGCGAGGCCAAGGAGTTGGGGGAAGAACCTCAGGCGTGGGTGGATGGGCTGGCGGTCAGTTGGCAGGAGGTGTGGGCCCAGCTTCAACTGTCCCATGATGATTTCATCCGCACCACGGAGCCTCGCCATGCCCGTGCCGTAGAGGCCATGGTAGAGCGCCTGAAGGCCGCCGGCGACATCTATCTCGATCGCTACGAAGGCTTCTACTGCGAGCGATGCGAAGCGTTTCGCAAGGAAGCGGAGTTGGTGAACGGCCGGTGTCCGCTGCACCCAAAGCGCGACATCCAATGGACGGAAGAAGAAAACTACTTTTTTCGGTTATCGGCCTACCGGGACCGCCTGCTCGAGCATATTGCTCAGCATCCGGAATTCGTGCAGCCAACCACCCGGCGGAACGAGATTCTGCGGCTTCTGGAGGGTGGGCTGGATGACATATCGGCGTCCCGCTCGCGCGTTCCATGGGGTGTACCGTTTCCCGGCGCTCCTGATCACACGGTCTACGTGTGGCTGGACGCGGTAACCAACTACCTATCGGCCACTGGATTCCCCGATGAGGGATTCGAGGATGTCTGGCCCGCTCAGCTTCACGTGATCGGCAAGGACATTACCCGATTTCACTGCGTAATCTGGCCGGCCATGTTGATGGCAGCCGGTATTGCACTCCCGGCGGTGGTTTGGGCGCACGGATTCGTGATGATCGGGGGCGGCAAGTTGTCCAAGTCGGATGCCGAGCTTCTGGATCTTGCGGCGTTGATCGAAAGGCACGGCTCGGATGCGCTCCGCTATGTGCTTCTCGCTGAGGCCCCATGGGACAGAGACCGGGACTTTCCGTCCGCCGACGGATTTCTGCGGCAGTTTGATAATCGGTACAACGCAGACCTGGCCAATGATCTGGGCAACCTTTTGAACCGCTCGGTTTCGATGATCCAGAAGTATCGGGGTGGGGCTATACCGGCCGGGGGGGGCACGGAACTCGATGCGCTCGTCGAGGGGGCCACGGCCGAGTATCACAACCACATGAAAAATCTCGACCTTCATAAAGCCATCGAGACGGCCATGTCTGTGGTACGAGACGCGAACGGATTCATCGACGCCGCCCAGCCATGGAGTCTGGCCAAGGATCCGTCCGAGTCCGCGCGGCTGGATGATGTTCTGGGTGCCCTGGTCAGGGGACTGGCCGCTACGGCCGTGGCTCTAGCGCCCTTCATGCCAGCCAAGTCCGAAGAGCTTTGGCACCGGCTGGGAGGTGACGGACAGGTACCGGTATTTGGAGAGCTGGAGCGCCGAATGCCGAGCCAGATTCCGTCGGAGTCCGCTGGGGTTCTGTTCCCACGGTCCGACCAGTAGGCCCGGGCCAGCACCTCCGGCCAGTCGTCTGATGAGGAGCGGTTGACAGCACGCGGGCAAACGGGGTACTCTCGCGCGTCCCGTTCATGCGTTACGCAACGTCTCGCCTGAGCAGACTTTTCACACCCAACAGTGCCAATTGGCCCGCCAATGGCGTGGCCGCGTGGTGGCGTTGTGGTGTAAGGTTTTGTCAACTAAACAGATAAGAAGCACGAGTGCCACTCGGTGTAGATGCGGTCTGCATCATGCTCCTGGAGTGGTGTCCGTCTTGCTAACACATGAGTTGCATTCAAGCGAGTGCAGACCGCCGCCGCTGAACGGGGTACCGTAACCGGCATAACACGGATGTGACATGGGCCAAACCAAAACTCGACAGTGGACACTCCAGGTAATGCCTGACAACGGTGGGTCGGTGCGCACGATGCGCGTCTCCCGCCGTCTCGTGCGTATTGGCGTGATCTCTGCTGCTGCTTTGCTGGTTCTGGCCGTGACGTTCGTCGCGGATCTGGCTGTAGGGGCGAAACGGGAGGCTCACCTCGCGCTGCTTCAGAGCGAGAACCACCACCTACGCCAGAATCTTGGACAGATCCAGGGACAAGTAACAGCGCTTACCGGCTCCGTGGACCGGCTGACGGCGGGTGATCAGCGCGTTCGGCTGCTCGCCGGTCTGGCGCCAATCGACCCTCAGGTTCAGGCGGTGGGTATCGGCGGTCCTCCGGTAGTGGATCCGGTGCGTGAAGAGTTCTTCCGTGTCTCTGCGGAGCTGGCAGGGCAGACATACGGAACGCAGTACGACGTAGAAAAGCTGACGCGTAGAGCGGAGCTGCTTTCGGTTAGTCTTTCGGAAGCGCTCGACTCTCTCCGCATGCATGAGGAGATCTTCCTGGCCCGCCCGTCTGTGCTCCCTGTACAGACCGATCAGGCCTGGATCAGCTCCAGCTTCAGCCGCAGCCGGTATCATCCGATCCTCCAATACAATCGGCCGCACGAAGGCATCGACATCTCCGCCCAGTCCGGATCGCCGATCCTCGCGACTGCGAACGGTACCGTGGTTTTCGCTGGCACGAACGGCGGCTATGGAAAGATGATCGATGTGGATCACGGATACGGATACCGCACACGGTACGCGCATGCGCGCTCCGTTTCGGTCCGGG
>JAZDDE010000356.1:0-14412 GCA_036679495.1 Gemmatimonadota bacterium
ACAGCGCGGGCTGCCGGCTAGCGACGATGGCACTAGCGGGCGTGTGGTCACGCGCCCAAGCGGCCGCGCGGAGCAATTCTGCGTACTCCTCACCCACACAGGCCTCGCCTCGATACCAGGCTATCTGGCAGGCGCGCCGAACCGGAACGCGATCATAAGCGGATGCCGCGCCGAGACCCAGGAACAGTACCGCGACCGTGACCATCGCGGCGCTTCCCGTGCCAGGCCACAGTCGCGCGGACACGCCTCTGACCCCGGCGAGAGAATAGATCGCCAGCAACGGAAATACCGGCAACAAAAAACGCGAATCGGTCCAGACAGACGGCCACAGCAGGATCAACATGATGTAGAGAGGGAGAAATACGGTCGTCAGCCGCACCCTGCCGGAGGCCTCCACAAGCCAGCCCGCCAGAACGGCGGCGCCAGCGATGATTCCGAGGCCAGTAGCCGCGGCATTCAGTCGAACCGCACCACTAAGCAGGCTAGGAAGACTGACCGTGAGGTACTGCCAGAAATTGATTGCCGCCCGGCTGAAGACCCCCGCAACCGTGAGCCGGCCCGCTTCCGGTTCGTATGGATTGACCAGAAGCAGTTCGCCCAGATATCCCGGATCGTCCGGCGCCCCTATTCGCTGGTACACGAACCAGGCGCCCATCACGGCGACCAGCCCCAGAACGGGCATCCAGGCACGGCGAGACCGGCGGCCACGCGCACCGAGCGCCAGCAGCCCGATGACGGCCAGAGCTAGAGCCAGCCCGGTCGTTCGAGTTAGAAATGCGGCCGCAGCAAGGCCGACAACCCACCAGCCCAGGCCAACCCCTTCCTCGTCATCGGACCTCGTTGAAGCTACGAGACATGCCAGCACGATCAGACCGAACAGTGCCTCGGAGAGCACCAGGTGCGAATACTCGAGGGCGACCGGATTCGTCGCCACGAGGGCCGTGGCCAGGAGCGCGATGCCGACGTCATGCAGCCGCCGCGCCAGAACGAAAGTCAGCCACACGGTCCCCGCGGAAAGAAACACCGATGCCACCTTGAACAGCTGGAGGTCGCCGACCCAGCCAAGGCCCGCGAGGAGTACGGGATACCCTGGCGGGTATTTCGTATGCAGCGGAGAGCCGGGCAGATACAGGTCTCGGTACCCATCCCCTGCCCGCAGGGCCTCGGCAAGAATCATATACCGAGAGTTGTCTCCCCCGGTGAAGAGGGCCGGGTCAAAGAGCAGAAAACCGAGGATCAGATTCAGACCTACCAACAGGAGGGCAAGCGTGACCGGCCGAATTCGGCTCCGAAGTCCGTTCGGAGGAGCGTCCGGCTGTTCGGTCACTCCCGTACTTCTCGCCGCAGCTCTTCCACTTCGGCCCGCAGTCCGGTCACAAGCTCAGCTATAAAGCCGGCCACAAAAAGCAGCATTCCGAGCACCACCAGCAGCACCACCAGGGTCAGGAGCGGCCGGTACCCGGTGCCGGCTACGAAACGGAGATACAGCGCGATTACGCCGACAAGTCCGCCCACGCCGATCAAGCCCAGGCCCGGCAGCCCGAACAGCAGCATCGGCTTACTTCCGAATACGATCTGAAACCAGACGGAGACCAGGTCCAGAATGCCGACTAGAATTCGCCGCTGGCCGCTGTATTTCGATACGCCATGCCGCCGTGGAAAGAGTTCAATGTCGATCTCCGAGACCCTATGTCCACGGGCGTGGGCTAGCACAACCAGGTAGCGGTGCCAGTCTCGCCGCAGGTGGACACCGTCCAGCACACGACGGCGAAACGCCTTCATGGAGTTCATGTCTCGGACGGGAACACGGAATATTGCTCGGGCGAGCCAATTGTATATGCGGGATACGATCGGCTTCTGGTACCGCCCGATCTTGCGACCAGAGACCAGATCGGCTCCCTCGTCCAGAGCGGCCAGGAAGCGCGGTATCTCGTCCGGAGAGTGCTGGAGGTCTGCATCGAACAGAACGAACACATCGGCATCGGTGGCCCGGACCGCGGTCATCAGGGCAGCGGTCTTGCCCTGATTTCGTTCATGCCGTAGCAGGCGGACTCGGTCGAGGCCCGTGAGCCGTGCGGCGGCCTGAGCAGCTTCCAGAGTTCCATCCGTCGAGCCATCATCGACGAGCATGAGTTCGCCGGCCAGGCCGCTCCGCTCGAAGACCTCCGCCATTTCCCGGAACAGGTCCGGCATGTTCTCAGCTTCGTTAAAAGCCGGAACGATCACGGCGAAAGAGGAGGCCGGTACCGGCTGCCGCCCCGGCGTCAGCGCCGTGGCTTCGGAGGTCATACCCGCTTGCGCATCCGCGCCGAGAGAATTCCGAGCTGGTCTCGATATTTCGCCACCGTGCGGCGGGCGATCTGAACGCCTTCCTGCTTCAGCATATCGACGATCGCCTGGTCGGTGAGAGGCGACTTCGTGTCCTCTTCTAGAACCAACTTCTGGATGCGCGCCCGAATCCCTCTGGCGGACACATCCTCACCGTAATCGGTCGCCAGCCCGCTGGAAAAAAAGAACTTCAGCGGCAGGACTCCTCGCGGTGTCTGCGCGAACTTCTCATTCGTCACCCGTGAAACCGTCGATTCGTGCATGTCCAGATAGTCGGCCACTTCGCGCAGCGTTAACGGGCGCAGATGCTCGATACCCTTCTCGAAGTAATCCCTCTGCCGATCCACGATGAAGGTCATGACCCGGAGCATAGTCTGCCGGCGCTGCTCGATGGCCTGGATCATCCACTGGGCGCTATTGAGCTTCTTCGCAATGAAGGCCTTGTTCTCGCCGTGATACTTGTTCTTGTCCTGGGCGACTTCACGGTAAGCCCGCGAGAGCTTCAGGCGTGGCAGAGACGAGTCGTTGTGGTACACGTAGTACTCACCGTCCACCTTATCCACGAGCAGATCGGGGGTTATATAGTTGTCCCCGCTATCCGAATAGAGGAGACCGGGTTTCGGATCCAGCTTGGAGATCTCATCCGCTGCGGCCTGTACTTCCTGGGGTGAGATGCCATGCTCCTTGGACAACTCGCTCCAGCGATGGTTGACCAATTCCTCGAAATGATCCCGGATGATCCGGTAGGCCAGAGTCTCCTCTTCGCCCTTTTCGCGCAGCTGAATGAGGAGACACTCCTGTAGATTTCGAGCGCCTACTCCGCTGGGGTAAAAACCCTGGATCATCTCCAACAGCGCTTCCGCTTCTTCAAGCGAATACGGCTCCATTTCTGCCCAGATCTCGGGCTCAGCCGACTCCAGGAACGAATGGACGCTCTCGATCACCTGGTCGAGGGAACACGCCAGAAGGCCTTCCCGGTCGATGTTGCCGATGATTTCCTCACCGAGCAAACGCTCCCTGGACTCCAGGGTGAGCATATTGAGCTGGTCGCGAAGATGCCCCCAGAGATCGGCCGCCGCCGCCGGAGTGGGCTGGAAGTATTCCTTCTCTTCGAACGTGCTTCTCAGTCCGCCGTCGTCAAACCCATTGAGCAGAATCTCTTCCCAATCGGTTTCCTGCTCGACACGCTCTTCTTCCTCTTCCTCCTCCTCTTCTTCTTCCTCTTCCTCAAGGGGTTCTACGAGGTCCAGAAACGGATTGGCCAGAAGCTCCAGTTTGAGATGCTGTTGCAGATCGAGAAGCGGCATGTACAGAAGATCCATCGCCTGGTAGAGGCGCGGATTGATCTTCAGCTCCTGCCGCATTCCCAGGCTCTGGCCGAGCCGTTGTCCCATATTCGACATTACGCCCCGTCTCGGAGGGTGAACCCTACGTTACACCGTGGAATATAGATGCGCCCCGCGCCGTGGCACACCCCTTGCTGATGCGAGCGGATTCTAGAGCTGGAAATCCTGTCCGAGATACAGGGCACGTGCCTCGGGATCGGCCACAAGATGTTCGGCCGTCCCCTCGACGTGAATTCGCCCGTCGAACATCAGATACGCGCGGTCGGTAATGGAAAGCGTCTCTCGGACATTGTGGTCCGTGACGAGAACTCCGAGACCGCGCGCCCGCAGGTCGGCGACGATGGCTTGAATATCGTCTACCGCGATGGGATCGATGCCCGCGAACGGTTCATCCAGGAGCATGAACTTGGGGCTCGTGACCATGGCTCTGGTAATCTCTAGCCTGCGGCGCTCGCCTCCCGACAGCGAGAATGCCATGCTGTGCCGAACGTGCTCGATCGAGAGCTGGGCAAGCAATTCCTCCAGCCGTCTCATACGCTCTTCGCGGGTCAGGTCCAGGGTCTCGAGGATGGCCAGAATGTTCTGCTCGACGGTCAGGCGACGGAATACCGAAGGCTCCTGCGACAGGTAGCCGATCCCGGCCCGGGCGCGCCGATACATCGGAACCTTCGTCAGCTCGGCGTCATCCAGGAACACCTTGCCTTCGTTGGCCGCCAGCAGGCCTACGAGGATGTGAAACGTGGTCGTCTTGCCCGCGCCGTTCGGCCCCAGGAGTCCGACCACCTCTCCTTGGCGGACCCTCAAGTCCACACCGTCTACGACCCGCCGCTTGCCAAAGGACTTCACGAGGCCCTCGGCGCGGAGCACGCTCCGGCTCGAATCGCCGGATTCTGGCACTGGCACTTGACCGGCGATCTCCGTCACTCGCTGTCCCTGGGCTCGAGATAGACACCAATGGCCTGGCCGCCTACGACCTCGGCCACTTCGCCGGCATCGAACAATACCTCGATGCTCTGTCCGACTATGTAGTTACGAGACGGAACCGCAGTGGATGCCGAGTCACGAACCGCTTCATAGTAGGAACGAGCGTTTCCCTCGGCCCGAATCGAATCGACCGCGCGGCTGTCCTCCGTCGGCATGAATATGGCCACCAACGTGTCGCCTGCCACCCAACTCTGGTGCCCGTCTACCCCGAGGTCGGGTGGCCCCTCGACGTCGGTATCGCCCTCAGCCAGCTGAATTCCGGAGGCAGAGCCAATGCCCACGAGCGAATCGAGCGCTCCCGCGTTCACGTGGAGAAGAAGCGAGTCAGCGTCCGCCCGAAATCCCTCGGAGCGGCCCGTGGCTCGTCCCGCATGGGCGCGCAGGCGCCTCACCTCCGACTCTTCGAACTCCGCGGCAACCGTCGGAGCACCGACGCGGAAGTCGTCGCCGGCGGCCTCTGCGGCTCCAAGAGCACGTATCTCGGTCAGTTCCTCGCCCGCGAACAGCGCGTACACGCTGTCGCCCTTCAGCTCTACATCTTCCCCCCTGACGACCGGTTCGCCGAACAAGCGGCCGCGAGCCAGGTCAGCTTCGAAGAATGCGCTGTCGGCGCTGGCCGACATGTCGCTCCGGTTGATCTCGACATCACCGAAAGCATTCGCCCGATCGTCACCAATGAATTCAGCCGAATCTGAGTCGATTTCGAACGGTTCGCGGCCTCCGCTCGTAGCACCGAAGGCCAGCGTCAGGTGAGGCCGGCCCGTGGCTCTGGTAAGCTCAGCGGCCCCACGTCGGCCTCTCAGAATTTCGACCCGCGGTCCACTCATCGTCGAGCCGGTTCTGAACTGGGTAAGCGAGACGTTCCGTTCAGCCAGTACGCGTCCCCGAGGCGAGAAATACGTCAGCCGATCAGCATCCAGAGAGCGCGTAGTGTCCGCGTAGTGGACGCTGCCAACCATGACCACCCGGCCGCTGCGTTCGTAGTGGACCGCACTATCCGCGGTGATTGTCGCGTCTCCGCAGAGCGTGCGCACCGAGCCGCCCAGATAATGAACGAAGCTCTCCGTCTCGGTTCCCACGTTCTGGCTGAAGCTGCGGCCAAACCTGATCCTCATCGTGCAGCGCTGAGTCGCGGGGGCTGCGGGTTCCTCGTCATGAGCGCCCGGACCGGGGAGTGCCTCTTCCTGCGGCACCGGCGTGACGGGTTCGGGTTCCTGCCCAAGGGCGGTGTTCGGGGCCACAACGAAACTGAGGCTCCAAACAAGTACAAGAACTCCTGGCCGGACCGGTCCGATCACTTAGGAACCGCAACGCCGGGAGCTACGAGCGACGCCTGAGTGGTCCTCACGTTGTCCATGGCCGGATCGGCTTCGAAACTGCTTCCACGTGTAGTCGTTGCTCCCCGGTAAAATACAAACGAAGAGGTGCCGATGAGTTGATCCTGGCCCGCATCGTACCTGAGGCTTTCCGTCTCGAGACGTCGATCGCGGCTTGCGTCTCTCACCTCGACGGCTCCTTCGGCCCGCATGTCCCCGGTGGCAGGGTTGTACACGCCTGAGCGCGCCCGCAGTACGGACTGCACGACGCCTCCAGGACTGAAGAAGTCGAGCTCGAGGCCGCGCAGGGCAATCTCAGACTTGGCAGAATAGAAGTACGCGGTGTCGGCCCGGAGACGAGCAATACGGACTCCGTCGCTCGTCAAAACATGCTGCAGACCGACCATCACCTGGTCAGCGTCAAACGCGAACAACGGGTCATCGGATGCGGATGACTCCGGCTGCCTGCAACCGAGTGGGAGACCCAGCATCAACAGCGCCAGAACCTGTGACAGGCGGGGCATCACTGCGTCCCGGCTGCCTCCCACTCCACCTTGTTCGCGTTCGACGAGGACGGGTTTGACCCTGTCCGCCGAGCAAGGGCCGCAGCCACGAAGGCGGCAAAGAGTGGATGTGGCCGTGTCGGCCGCGACTTCAGTTCTGGATGAAACTGCGTGGCCACGAAGAACGGGTGTTCGGGCAACTCGATGATCTCCACCAGCGTTCCGTCGGGCGAGAGGCCCGAAATCATCATTCCGTTCTCCTCAAACACGGAGCGATACGCGTTGTTGACCTCGTAGCGGTGACGGTGACGCTCTGAGATGACGGGTTCGCCATACAGCATTCGAACCTGGCTGTCCTCCACCAGGTGACAGGGGTACGCCCCAAGCCGCATCGTCCCGCCCATATTGGTGACCTGCCGCTGAGAATCCAGGAGGGATATCACAGGCTCCGGCGTGTCCCGATCGAATTCGTACGAGTCCGCCGCTTCGATACCGCAGACGTTCCGGGCGAACTCGATCATGGCGACCTGGAGACCCAGACAGATGCCTAGAAACGGAATTCCATCGTCCCGAATGTGGCGCACCGCATCGACCATTCCGCTGATTCCGCGCACGCCGAATCCACCCGGTATGATGACTCCATCAAATCCCTTGATCAGGTCAGCTCCCTGCCCGTCCACCTCTTCCGAAGAGAGCCACTCGATATCCACGCCAGCATCGTTGGCGATCCCTCCATGGATCAGACTCTCCTGAATCGACTTGTACGAATCGACCAGCGCCGTGTACTTACCCACCACAGCGACGCGCACCCGGCCAGCCTTCGGTTGCTTGATCCGAGTGACCATGGCCTCCCATTCGGACAGATCCGCTTCCTGCCCCTCCAGTCCGAGCCGTGAGACGATGTGATCATCCAGGTGTTGCTCGCGGTACCGAAGCGGCACCTCATAGATCGTAGCCAGGTCGCGCGCCTCGATGACGTGGCGCATCTCGACGTTGCAGAACCTCGCGACCTTGCGCCGAATCTCTTCCGTCATCGGTCTTTCCGTTCGGCAAATCAGGATGTCCGGCTGAATCCCGATCTCCATTAGCTCCCGAACCGAGTGCTGCGTCGGCTTGGTCTTTAGCTCTCCCGCGGCAGCGATGTACGGAATCAGAGTGAGGTGGATAAACATCGTGTTTTCCCGGCCCACATCCTGACGGAACTGACGCAGCGCCTCCAGGAAAGGCAGAGACTCGATATCGCCGACGGTGCCACCGATTTCCGTGATAACGACATCGTGTCCCTCGGCCAATCGACTCACATACGACTTGATCTCGTCCGTAACATGAGGAACGACCTGAACGGTCGCTCCGAGAAAGTCACCGCGGCGCTCTTTGGTAATGATGTTCTGGTAGATGCGGCCGGTAGTCACGTTATTGGACTGCGAAAGCGATTCGTCGATGAATCGCTCGTAGTGACCCAGGTCCAAATCGGTCTCCGCACCATCGTCGGTAACAAAGACCTCGCCATGTTGAAATGGAGAGAGTGTGCCGGGATCGACGTTCAGGTAGGGATCGAACTTTTGAATCGTAACGCTGAGCCCGCGTTCGACCAGGAGGCGGCCGATAGATGCGGCCGAGATTCCCTTCCCGAGGGATGACACCACACCGCCTGTTATGAAAATGAACTTGGTGCTGTCCGCCGCGTCAGGCATTTATCAATCGACTCTCCTCCGCTCCTGATACGCCGCTACCACAGTAACGCTTCAGAAGGATAGACTTCCGTGAAATTTGTGGGGGTATCCGCCGCAGATTGGGGGCGGTTGGCTCTCTCAGGAGGGACCGGCGGCGACAGAAATACGCGAGAACATTCACGCTCCGGAATCTATCCAGCGGGGTCCGCCTGTGAAAGGCCGAACCCAGGCTCAGATCAGGATTTCAGCGAAGAGTCGGCGTGGCGAGTGTAAACACGACCGATGGATCCAGATCATCCACCGACGGATCCACGGCCAGCGCGAGTTCCAGCCCGGCAACGCGAAACCCAACGAGCAGGTTACTCTCGAAGTCAGCGCTGTCGCCTGAACGCCAGGCGGCTCCGAACGCGGCTCGCGCGAATGCATACGGAAACCCCAGGGGGCCCGCTTCCTTTCTGCTGAGCGGCACCAGATACGTGGCCTGTCCGTAGACGATTCGGGGCCCGAAGAACGCCAGGGGCGCAAAGGTCGGCAGCGTGCCTCGACCGCCGAAGCCTGTCCAGCGCTGCCTGGGGAGCACTCCCGAGATGTCTCCGCGCGCCATCCCGAACAACTCGATTTGGTGATTTCCCGGAGCCGGCGGTTCCCACTGTGCCCTGATACTGGCCAGCGCGTACGAAGCCATGCCGCCCACGGTTGAGTCTGCGACTTCTAGCTCGGCCACCGTCCCGAGCGTGCCGGCCCTGCCGCTGTGACTCATCCGGCCCGTCGCTTTGAGACTCCACACCACACCGTCGTCAATTCCCGGGTTGGAGCGGGGCAAGTCGGATCCGAAGATGACCGTGTGCTCGGTGGCCACCAGGCTTGAGGCATCCTCCCGCTGAATTATGATCCCGCCGCCCCAGCGATCCTCATCGACCCACTCCAGTACCAGGGCCAGCCGATCCGACTCGTGGTAGTTGCGGAAATCCTGTCCCACGAACAAGTACGATACGGTGTTCGTGAAATCGGGACGCAACCACTGCTCGTGGTGTGCGGTCTCCCGGACCCCGGCCTCAACGCCGAACCGAAAAGTCCGCGCTGGATGCCACATCTGGCGTACCGAAGCGCCGAAGTTGTTCTGGGTCGTCCGAAAGCGAACCACCCCCTCCAGCGACGGCTGCCAGGGGGTTCCGGTGGCCTGCGCGGTCGCCCCAGCCTCCAGGATCCACCCGTTGACGCGCTGATAACTCGGCAGCTTGATTCCGCTAAGCCCGTGTGGCCGAAACATCTCGAGGGGCCGCGGCGCGGCCGGATAAATGTGATATCCGCCGGCCTCGGGCAGCACCTCATAGCGGGCCCGGGGCTGGTCATCCACTTCCCCATCCACGGTTGCCAGCTGCGATCCGTAGAAGCCGCCGCCAAGCACCACAATGTTGCCGCCGATGCTGGCCCCAGGCCTCAGGAAGAGGTCTCCGTCCACTACAAAAACGTCCCCGTCCACTCGTCCAGAGATGCGTACCGAGGCCTGAAGTATCAGCAGATCCCCAGGGACTGACTGGTCCGACTGTAGGAGCGTGTCCCTGGCCCACAGGTCGTACTGGTTCTTGGAGAGGAACTCGGACAGACCGAGGTGTACCGCACCCCCATCTCTGGAAGACAGGCGGACGTCCTGAGCCAGAATCGGCTGAGTCATCCCGGGAACCGACAGGGCCATGAAGAAGAGGACGGCTAGCGCCGACCGCAATCTCATCCGGGTCGACCCACGCCTCTGCCCGACCAGGTTTCCCACCCCACAACGTCCGCTTTGGGCAACCGATCTGGAAGCCCCCCGAATCGCTCCGGGTACCCAAGTCCCAGAACGGATACGATCGGAACATCCTGCGGAATTCCGACCACGTCACGAACACCTGATTCGCGGAACCCCGTGATCCACAGAGAGGCGAGACCCAGGTCCGAGGCCGCCATGATCATCGCCTGCGTTGCCGCCGCTACATCCGCCGGATGGCTCGGCCTCCCGCTGCCCGTGATATGCGAGTGTATCCGCGCGCAGCACAGGACGAGACAGGGCGCCGAGCCAACCTGTTGCCGGTTGAAGCACTCAGCGGCGATCCGGACGCGGGTCTGGAGGCTCTGAACGATAACGAACCTCCACGGCTGAGCCTCGCGCGCTGAGGTGGCGTACCGGCCGCAGTCCACGATCCGCTCCAACAGGTCGGGCGGGACCGGACGATCCGCGAAACTCAGAATCCGCTGTCGGTTCCGAGCCAGACTGAATACCCGCGAGACGTAGCTCACCGGACCACGCCCCGGGGATGACAACTTCGGTGCACCTCCCGCAGGTGAGTTCGATCCACATGAATGTAGATCTGCGTCGTGGCGATATCGGCGTGTCCCAGCATCTCCTGCACGGCTTCCAACGGCGCGCCTCCTTCAAGCAGGTGTGTGGCAAAGCTATGGCGCAGGGTATGCGGCGTTACCCGCTGCCCGATGCCGGCCCTGAGCACGTGGCGGCGCACCATTTTCCACGTTCCCATCCGGCTCAGAGGGCGACCGTGTCGACTCAGAAAAACCACGCCCTGGCCTTCGCCGCGGTCCAGCCGTTCCCTCAAGTCGCCAAGGTAGTCGCGCACGGCCACGGTCGCACGACCCCCGAGAGGCACTATTCGGCGGCGCTTCCCCTTCCCCTCGACCGTGATGAGACCGTCGTCGAGCAATAGGTCCCGGCGCTGTAGCGAGTTGAGCTCGGAAATGCGAAGGCCCGATCCGTATAGTGTTTCCAGCATGGCCAGATCGCGCTGCAACAGAAAGGAGCTGGGATCAGTCGCCGCCAACAGTTGCTCGACTTGAGCGATCGAGAGTGCCTCTGGAAGTGGCCGCGCCGTCTTGGGGGACTCGAGGTGCTCCGTCGGGTCTGACTCGGTGTGTCCCTCTTCCAGCAGGAATGAGAAATAAGTGCGCAGGGCGGACTGAACCCGGGCCACACTGGAACCACCCAGGCCCAGTTCGTAGAGGTGAGCTGTGAACGCACGCAGGAGCGAATAGTCGGCCGCCGCCGGGGTGGCCGCACCCTGTTCCGAAGCGAACTCCGCGAAGCGGCGACAGTCACCCAGGTACGCGTCCCGCGTCCGCTCCGACAGGCCGCGTTCGAAACGCAGGTAGTCCGAGAATCTCTCCAGGAGGAACCGGGAATAGAGCTCCAGTCCTGTCTCGTCCACCTCACGCACCCGGTCGGTCATCCGGTTCGTCATCTTCCTCGTCTGGCTCTCCGCCACGCGTCCTCCACCACCAGACACCAAGCACTGCGGCCAGGAGCAGCGCGACGATCCCACCCGTCGAATTCGCGGCCCGAAGCAGTTCAGCGAGACGTGGAATGTTCTGCGAAACGAACAGCCCTGCCAGAACAAGCGCTCCGTACCACAAGGCTGACGCGGCAACCAGGGGGATCGACGTCGACAACACTCCCACCCGGCTGATCCCGGCGAAGACCGGAACCAGCACTCTGAACACCGGCACGAATCGGCTCAGGAAGATCGTGGCCATGCCGTAGCGGGCGTAAAACCCCGACAGGCGCCGGAGCTGATTCGGCCGAAGGAGACGTCTGCCCCATCGGGTGTGGAAGATGGCTTCACCGTACCGGCGACCTCCCACGTAGACAAACAAGGCTCCGGCGACGTTTGACGCGAGCGCTACCCCAAACACGGTCGAGCCGACGACAAGGCCGTGGTCCGCCAGAATACCGCCCGCGATCACAAACATGTCCGACGGGACGGGGGGAAAGAAATTCTCCAGAAGCGCTCCTGCCGCAATGAGCAGGTAGATCGTCCCCACCGGCACTTCGCCGATGAGCCGCACCAACATTTCCAGCTGTTCCTGCATGCTAGCCCGTGCGCAGACTGGCGTGGAGGGCGTCCGTGTCTCTGATTCGGTCGATCAACGCAACCGCCATCACAGCCAGTCCCTCACCGCGGCCGATGAACCCCATGCCCTCATTCGTCTTGCCCTTTGCTGAAACCGCTCCGGGGGACACGTGCAGCAGCTCGGCCAGTCTTTTCCGAATCTCCGGGGCTTGGTCCAAGATCCGGGGCGTTTCGGTAATCACCGTCACGTCGGCGTTTACAACTTGATAGTTTTCGGCCTCAATCAAGCTCACCGTGCGCTCCAGAAGAGTGGCCGAATCCGCATTTGCCAGGTCCGGGTCCGAATCCGGAAAATGCTCTCCGATGCTGCCTAGTCCCGCGGCGCCCAACAGGGCATCTGTAACGGCGTGCAGCACCGCATCGCCGTCGGAGTGGCCGGCCAGGCCGGGATGATCCGGAATCGACACCCCGCCAAGCACAAGCTCGCGGGCCGAATCGAATCGGTGCGAGTCGTACCCGAGGCCCACTCTCATGCGCGACCGAGAATGCGTACAGCCAGGAGAGCCGCGTTGCGGGAATTATCGATCCCCACCGCAGCCACCGGAACTCCCGCCGGCATTTGCACCGTGGATAGGAGAGCATCCAGCCCGCCAAGAGTACCCGCCGAAATCGGAACGCCGATGACCGGTAGAGAGGTATGCGCCGCCACCACACCGGGCAGAGCCGCAGAAAGGCCGGCGCCGCAGATGATCACCGAAAACCCGGACTCCTCCGCCGTCTCAGCGAGCTCAACCGTCTGCTGCGGATCCCGGTGGGCGCTGCTGACAACGAGCTCAGCCTCAACTCCCTCCTCGGCAAGCAGGTCCGCCCCTCTCTGCATTACGGCCCGGTCCGACTCGGAGCCGATGAGGATGAGTACGCGGCTTCCCATCAGGAGGCCTGTCGAGAGCGGCACACGCCACAACCGCAGTACCAGTCAAGGTCCAGATCGACCGGTGAATAGTCCTGGTACCGGGAGACGGCGGTGTAGCCGGCCTCTTCAATCAGCCGGACGATCTCCTCTTTCGGCATGATGAAGTCGATTCCGGTCGCCGATACGACATTCTCTTCCATCATCAGGGAACCGAAATCGTTGCAGCCGAAGTGAAGCGCCACCTGGGCCACTTTCGGCCCCTGGGTCACGTAGCTGACCTGGAAGTTCTTGATGTTGTCGATCACCAGCCGCGAAATCGCCACCGTCTTCAGATACTCGGTGGCCGTAGCCTCCTCGGCCCCAGCCATCCCTGTTCCTTCGGGCTGCAGCGTCCACGGAATGAAGGCCGTGAAGCCACCTGTTTCCGCCTGAAGATCCCGGATTCGTAGCATGTGTTCGACCCGGTCCGCCCGGGACTCGCCCGCACCGAACATCATGGTGGCTGAGGTCAGGAGGCCGCCCTCGTGAGCAGCGCGATGAATGTCGAGCCACCGGGCGGTTCCGATTTTCTTCTTGGCGATTTCCGTGCGTACATCATCGACGAGAATCTCCGCCCCCGCCCCGGGGACGGAATCCAGCCCGGCTTCGACGAGAGCCTCCAGAACCGCTGGGATGCTCATCTTCTCCAGCCGCGCGATGATGTCGAGCTCAGAAGCTGAAAAGCCGTGAACGTGGATCGGGTGATTCTGTTTGATAAAACGCAGAAGCTCTGTGTAGTAATCCAGCCGCAGATACGGGTTGTGGCCGCCCTGCATCAGAATCTGTACGGCTCCGATTTCGAGGGCCTCATCGATCTTGGCCCCGATCTCAGCGTTGGATAGCACGTATGCCTCACTGTCACCCGGGCGCCGGTAGAAGGCGCAGAAGGAGCAGTCTGTGATGCACACGTTCGTGTAGTTGATGTTGCGGTCGAGGATATAGGACACCGTGCCATCCGGTGACTGTTCCCGCATTCGGTCGGAGGCCCGTGCCCCCAGCTCGAGAAGGGGTAGCTCGAACAGGCGTGTGAGTTCGGCCAGCTCGTCGGCTTCGACCGGGCTGATCGGGTGATCCAGGACCGCGCTCTGGGTCATCAAACCATTCTCAGTTGAGCGAATTGTAGAGGGAATCTCGCTCCACAGGCTGCTTGCCCGCGTCGCGTATCAGATGGACGATCTCGTCCAGCTCCAGCCCGACGGGCGTATCGGCGCCGGCTGTGTGCGTAATCTTTTCGAGCACGACCGTACCCTCGAGGTCATCGACGCCAAAGTCGAGCGCCAGCTGCGACACGCGCGTCGTGACCATGATCCAATGGGTCTTCACATGCTCAAAGTTGTCCAGCAGGATGCGGCCGACGGCGAGAGCCTTGAGGTCGTCCACCCCTCCCGTCCTTGTGCGCTCCCTGCCCAGAGTCCGGCCCAAAGCCGTGTTGTCGGGATGCCAAGCAAGCGGAATGAACGTACTGAAGCCA
>JAZDDE010000357.1:0-44887 GCA_036679495.1 Gemmatimonadota bacterium
GCAGAGGCAGCAGCTCGCCAATTGGTGAGAGAGCGACAGCTACAAACGTGGGTCACGCGGGTCGAACGGTCTCCCGGATCCGAGGGCTCGATCTAATGCCGGTTACGTCTCAGGTAGAGCAGGTAGTCTCGACGCTGCCTGAGGGCGGTGCGGCCATTCTCCTCATCCGACGTTCCGTGGCGCCAGACGTGGCCGCAGACCACGTAATAGATATTGCTGCTGCTGTGGCGCGGTCTCGAAATCGAACGCTGCTGGCCAACCTGGACATAGCGATTCCGGGCGTGGACCAGGCCCTAGGCGCTCCGCCCGGGGCGGGTATTTCGGAGGCTCTGCTAGGCCAAGCGAAGATCTCCGGCATCGTACACGACTCCGGCCGGGGCTTTCAGCTACTGCCCGCCGGTCCATCGCCGAGCCCTCTGCGCGAGGTAGTGGGACCGCGCCTGGGGCACCTCGTCGAGATGACACGTCGGGGCGGAGGCACACTGCTGCTGTATGCCGATGAAGAGGCGCTCGCTCCCGACGTTGTGGCGGCCTGCTCCACGGTTCTGGATCTCGACGGCATAATTACGCTCGGACCCGAGGGAACGGAGCTGAGCGAGGGCTATTGGGCTCCGTCGTTCGGCCACGTAACAACTGATGCTGTCCAGGCTGATATCACTCTACTCGTCCCGCCGGACCGGCCGACTACGCGGCGCCGGTTTCAAACCGGGCCAGGTGTACCGCAGATCGTCGGCATCTGGGCCACCGCAGTCCTGCTGGTGTGGCTAGCCTTCCAGGCTTACGCCGGCTGGCCCATGTTTGGGCGGGCCATCGAGGCTCCGTTCCAGGAGCTGGAAGCCGCGAGCCTGGCCAATTCGTCCGTTGAGGAGCGCTCCAACGAGCCTACCGAAACTGAGACGGTCGTGGACTCGGCCGACAGCGATGAGCCGGAGTTAGTGTCCGATGCGACGTCACCGCAGCCTAGCGGGGGCACGGGGTCCGCAGTTCTTTTGCAAGGTCCGCCCGCTGAGCTACGGGGGCTTCCCGCGATCAGCACCGCGGAGAGGCCATACTCAGTCCTCATAGCGAGCTACGTCCGCTGGGAGGACGCGTTGGCTCACGTAGACGAACTCGAGCGCATGAGCACCGATGTCGCGTTTATCGCTCCGACTCCGGTTCGGCAGCGTGTGTACTACCGGGTCTTGTCGGGAGCTCTGCAAGACGCGCTGGAGGCTGAACAGTTCATGCTGGATCTCGTGTCGTCGGGACGGAAAGAGGAACCCAGCCGCTGGGATATGCGCCCCGTGCGCCTGGCATACGTTGTCGGCGACTTCCGAACACTTGCCGATGCCTACGCGGAAAGAAGTCGGCTTCGGGGAGATCGGATTCCCGCCTACGTACTACAGGGTGGCTCCGACGGCCTTCCGTACCGTGTGTACTCTGGAGCCTTCGAATCAACGTCGGCCGCGGCTGATTTGGGATCGCGGTTGAGCCAAGCGGGTCACGACGTCAAGCTAGAACCGAGAAGAGGCACCGACCCTTGAAGATCAAATCGCTGACGCTACACGGGTTCAAGTCGTTCGCTGACCGCACAGAGATCGAGTTCCATGACGGCATTACAGCGATCGTGGGCCCGAACGGGTGCGGCAAATCGAATATCTCAGATGCGTTTCGGTGGGTTCTCGGCGAACAGCGACCAACGGCCATTCGGGGTGCGCGGATGGAGGAAGCCATCTTTCACGGCACTACCGAACGCAAGCCTATACACCGGGCTGAAGTCGGACTTCGCATCGCGAACGAAGATGGTATCCTGCCCGTACCCCAAACCCAAGTCTCCCTCGGCCGGACTGTGCTCAGAGGCGGAGACAGCGAATACACGCTCAACGAAGATTCCTGCCGCCTACGCGACATCCAGGATCTGTGCCGTGACACAGGCCTCGGCGCCAACGCCTATTCGATCATCGAGGGCGCAATGGTCGACAAGATTCTCAGTGACAAGGCGGAGGAGAGGCGGTCGCTATTCGAAGAAGCGGCAGAGGTAGGGCGGTACAAGGACCGAAGGCGAACGGCGCTGCGAAGACTGGGCCAGGCGGAACAAGATCTCGACCGGCTCGACGATGTACTCGGCGAGGTCCGATCCAAGGTGCGTTCACTCGCCCGTCAGCGCGGCCAAGCACAGCGATTCCGCGATCTCAGAGATCGACGGCTAGTCCTGGAGGTCGCGGTGTCCGAGTCGCTGCTCAAGCGGATCGAAGAGCGGATTGGCGGTGCGGAGACGGCACTTGCCACTGTGCTTCAACAGAAGCCTGGCCAGGAGTTTGACGTTGAGCGCCGCGAGACCGAACTGGAAACACTGCGCCTGGAGACGGCGAGCCTCGAGCAACAGCGGCTGACGCTGGCCCAAAGGGCGGAACAGGCCAGAACCCGCATCGAAGAGATCGAACGCGATCGGCTCCTGACGGGTGAAAGGATCTCGGTGGCGAGGACGCGGATTGAGGCTATCCACTCCGAACGCGAAGAGATTGGGACGCATCAGTCGGCAATCGAGGCGGAATTCCTGGAGCTTTCCTCGTTGCTCTCGGAACGAGAAGGTCATCTCGGGGACCTGCGGGAGAGTAGAGATGGCTGCCTGTCCATCGTCTCGGGGCTCCGGGCGGAGCGAATCGAGCGCAAACGCGCCGAAGAAGCATCTCTGAGCCGATTGGCCGACGTGATGCGAGACCTGGGAGCGATTGAAGCGGAGGAAGAAGTAGCGCGACAGCGGTCCGAGGAGCGGGCCGAGGATTTGACGACGCAGCGAACCCGACTGGAAGCGGCCGCGCTCCAGACGACCGGGCTAAGGGAAGCGATCACCGCCGCGGATTCGGACAGTGAGCGGCTGGGTGAGTCTGAAGCCGATATTCGAGATCAGTTCGAGTCGGCTACAAACGCGGCAGTAGAACAACGGGATACGGTTCGCGGTGTCAGAGATGCGCTTGGCGAGCTCGAGGGCCGGCTGTCGGCCGATAGAGCCAAGCTGGCGGGTCTGGAGAGCATGTTGTCTTCAGGTAGCGACATGTCCCCCACGGCTGGCGAGCTCCTGGCGGAATTCGGGGAAGAAGACGGCGTCCTGGGGAGTCTCGCCGACTTCATCCAGGTTCCGGGCGAGCACTCGGCGGCCCTCGAAGCCCATCTGGGCCAGTTTCTCCAGGGCGTCCTGGTCCGGGACTGGAAGACGGTCGAACGTGTGCGGACGTGGCTCTCGAATCGGGGTGAGGGTGACGGGCTGCTGCTTCTCCCGTGCAGTCCGGGCCCACGCTCGCATTTCGGCGCTTCACCCGGTTCTGAGGAGCAACTGATCGAGCGGATCAAAGTGCGGTTTCCGGCCGGCCCGTGGGTGAGTGCTCTGCTGCAAGGAGTCGCCAATCGGCCCGGCGAAGACCTGCAGCTGGGGTCGACTCCGTGGGCGGGAGACGACGGTAGTGGCCAGGATGTTTACGGTGCGGTGCGGCTCGGTCAGCCCAGAACGGGCCGAGGAGTTCTCAGCCGCCGCGCTGACGCGAAACAACTAGCAGAGCGGATCGCGGCCAGCGAAGCGGAGCGGACCCGACTCGAGGCTCGCGTTGTGGAGTCCGTAGCCCGTCTGGAGAGTCTGACCAGCTCGGCAGATGCCCTGGAAACGGAACTCCGGGCGGTGATCGACAAGAGGCACGAGGCGCTCGGGCGACGAGACGCGGCCCAGGCTCGACTGGCCGGCGTGGAAGAATCGACCGCAGAAATGATGCGCCGGATCGCCAGTCTGGAGGCGGTGCTGAGTGAAGGTGCGGACAGGGTCGAGACCCAAGACGGACGGGTCGAAAATCTGCGATCCCGCCGAGAGGGTGCTGAGAACACATTGGCCACTGAGCGGTCCAGTGCGGCGACTGCTACCGCCGAATGGGAGGCTGCCAACTCGGAGCTGCATGAACGGCAGCTGGAATTGGCGCGTGCGGAAGCGGAGCTGACCTCCATTCGCGAGAAGACTGAACGGGTGAGCGCTCTCCGGGACGATCTGAGCAGCCGGTCGCTACGCCTCGAAGCGGAGCTGGGGGATCGTACCGAGGCCATCAGCACGGGCAGCGAGCGGGTCGCGGCGACCGAGGGCGAGTTGGCTGAGCTGCTGGAGCAACGTGGAGACGTAAGGGGCAAGCTATCGGTCGCCGAAGCCGAACTGGAGCAGAGGAAGAGTACAGAGCAGGAACTTGAAACTGCCGTTCGCACGGCCCGGGGGGCAGAGCGCGACCACGCGGAACGCAGACATACCCTGGAACTGGAACTCGCTGAGCTACGCGGCGACCGGAGAACTCTCCATGAGAGGCTCGAGATCGAGTGGGGAGCCTCGTTCTCGGAACTCCAGGAGCGGGTTGAGCCTCCCGAAGCCGGAGGTCCCGCAGAGTGGTCCACCGAACTCGATGCGATTCGCCAGAAGCTGGCGAATTTGGGCCCGGTGAACGTGTTGGCGGCACAGGAATACGACGAGGAAAAAGAACGATTGAACTTCCTGGATGGGCAGAAGGGAGACCTGTCTCAGGCTCGCGACGACTTGCACCGAACGATACGTCAGATCAACCAACAGGCCTCCTCCGCTTTCATGGAGGTGTTCGAACAGGTACGGGGCAACTTCAGCCGTATCTACGCGACGTTGTTCGACGGAGGGAGCGCGGACGTGTGGCTCGAGGATGAGGACGACCCACTGGACTCCGCCATCGAGATTACTGCGAGCCCGGGAGGAAAGCGAACTCAACGAATCCATTTGCTATCCGGCGGAGAAAAGGCTCTCACGGCTCTGGCCCTGGTGTTCGCGATCTATCTCGCCAAGCCGAGTCCGTTCTGCATTATGGACGAGGTGGACGCTCCGCTTGATGAAGCCAATATAGCGCGCTTTACGGCCATGCTGAACGAGTTCAAACAGGAGACTCAGTTCATCGTGATCACCCACAACGCCCGCACGGTAGAAGCGGCAGACTGGATCTACGGAGTCACCATGCAGGAACCCGGCGTTACGACGGTCGTCAGCCTTCAGCTACAGGATCTTCCGAGCGGCCAGGTCGCTTGAGAGCCCTACCGTGCTCGTAGTCGTCGGATGCGGCACTGTCGTACCGGAGCCTGACACTGGGGGATCATCGTTCTGGGTTGATCTGGATGGTACGCGAGCGCTGATTGACTGCGGACCCGGAGCGGTCCAGGCAATGGCCAGGTTGGCGCTCCCGTGGTCGGAGATGACCGATCTGATTCTTACCCATTTCCACGCGGATCATATCGGGGCTCTTCCCGGTCTATTCTTCTCACTGACGCACGGCCTGGCTCCCGCCGTCCGAACCGAACCGCTCCACGTGTGGGGCCCGCCGGGAACGGATGATCTTCTTAGCGGGCTGGCGGATGTGCTTGGCTCGTTCATGCTGGATCCGGGATTCGAAGTGCACGTTCACGAGATCGAGCCCGGCCAGCAGGTACATATGCCATCGGGAGCCGATCTAACGAGCTTCAAGACTCCTCATACGGCTGAAAGCCAGGCCGTGCGTCTCTCGTCGCCAGCCGGATCGGTCGGATATTCAGGCGATACGGGGCCGTGTCCAGAGCTAGGAGACTTCATGCGCAACGTGGATGTGTTAGTGTGTGAGTGCTCGCTCACGGAGGATCTGGTCGGTGATAACCACCTGTCTCCTGCGGGAGTTGCGAGCATTGCGAATCGAGCCGAGCCTCGGGAGCTGGTGCTGACACATGTGTACCCCCAGGTGCGCGCGGCACATGACGTCGTGGCTCTAGTTCGGAGCCAGGGATTCGAGGGCCGCGTCCGTCTGGCTTCGGAGGGACTTGAGGTGCGCCTCCGTTGAGAGTGCGATGAAGACGCGCCGTACTTACCGATAAAACCGGACTTGAAAAAAGCGCTGGACAGTCAATGTTGATCGTCATGAAACATACGGCGTCGCCCGCGCAGATCGAGCACGTCATATCGGAGATCCAGCGGCGTGGATATCGCGCGGAGTCCATCCCCGGCCGCGAGCGAACCGCGATCGGCCTCATCGGTGACGACGGCCGAATCGATGCTCACGTCCTCGCAGCGCTGCCCGGTGTTGTCCGGATTATCCATGTCTCGCAGCCCTTCAGGCAGGTAAGCCGGGAAACGAGCCCAGAGGACACCGTATTCGACCTCCCTCACGGGGTATTGGTGGGCGGCCGAAACGTAGTGGTCATAGCGGGACCGTGCGCGGTCGAATCCGAAGAGCAGATTCTCGCGGCCGCGAAAGAGGTACGGAGCGCGGGGGCATCGGTCCTCCGAGGTGGCGCATTCAAACCGCGCACATCGCCGTACGCCTTCCAGGGTCTGGGTGAGAAGGGTTTGATCCTGCTGGCTGCGGCCGGTCGGAAGTATGGGATGCCGGTCGTCACTGAGGCGGTGGACCCTGCGGGTGTGGAGCTTGTGGCCCGCCACGCGGACATCATCCAGATCGGCGCGAGAAACATGCAGAACTACTCGTTGCTGCAAGAAGCCGGTCGAGCCGGAAAACCGATCATCCTCAAGAGAGGGCTGAGCGCCACTGTAAAGGAGCTTCTGCTCGCAGCGGAATACATCTTTCTCGAGGGAGAGACCCGTATCATCCTCTGCGAGAGAGGAATCCGGACCTTCGCCAGCCACGCTCGGAATACGCTGGACCTTACCGCGGTGGCGACGGTTCATGAACTCTCGCATCTACCGATCATAGTGGATCCAAGTCACGCAACCGGGAGCCGGTCTAAGGTGATACCTATGGCTCGGGCCGCCGTAGCGGCCGGGGCCGACGGCGTCATGCTGGAGGCTCATCCTGATCCGGAGCGTGCCTTGTCAGACGGTGCCCAGTCGCTGCGGACCGAGCAGCTTCCCCAGCTCATAGACGAACTCAGGGCCATAGCCCAAGCCATCGGCAGGGACCTGGAGCCGCGAAGAACGTCAGAGAGCCTGTCCGGTGTCCAGTCAGTCGCCGGCCCCGCCTAAGAAACGAGCTCCCGATCGCCGCCGGTCCGGATTGTGGGCCGAGAACGAGGCCGAACGCTGGCTCCGAGGCCGAGGCTTTGAGATTTTGGACCGCAACTGGCGTTACGGCCGCCGCGAGCTGGACATCGTGGCCCTGGACGTGAGCACGGTCGTATTTGTTGAAGTGAAGGCACGCTCCCGGGGTCCCCAGTCGCCGCTCGAGGCGGTGTCTTCCCGGCAGCGCGCCGGCCTGCGAATAGCCGCGGAATCATGGATTCATTCGCATCCCGGCGTAGGGGAGGAATTTCGATTCGACGTAATCGGCGTTGAGTTAAGCGGCGTCCATCGTGGCCGGATCGCGCATGTGAGAGACGCCTTTACGGGAGAGCGGTAACGCGATTTGCCCGCCTGTTTGTCTGCCCGTAGGTTGCCGCGCCCCAGGCCCGTGGGGCCGGCGCGCGTGAACCCCGTCAGGACCGTGAAGGTAGCAGCGGTAAGCGTGTAAAGGTCGCCGCGGTACGCCTGGGGTTTCCGCTTTCGTTACGGGGTCCCCATCGGTAGCTTCAGCCGATGCACCGGATTGCCCTGGCGCGGCGCTACAGGCCCCGCCGTTTCGATGAACTTGTGGGTCAGGATCATGTCGGATCGACGCTTGCACGAGCGGTCGAATCCGGCCGGCTGGCGCACGCCTACCTGTTTAGCGGACCTCGAGGAATCGGCAAGACCACGGCGGCCCGCATCCTCGCCATGGCCCTCAACTGCGATCAGCAGTCGGGCGGCGAGCCATGCGGAAAATGCGATTCCTGCGAACACATCTGGGCGGGCCGCATGTCGCTGGACGTCATCGAGATCGATGCGGCGTCCAATCGAGGAGTAGACGACGCCCGAGATCTGCGTGAACGGGCGATGTACGCGCCGTCTGATGAGGGTCGGTACAAGGTGTACATCTTGGACGAGGCCCACATGCTGACCAGCCAGGCGTGGAACACTCTTCTCAAGGTGCTTGAGGAGCCGCCACCACGCGTGATCTTTGCCTTCGCCACGACCGAGCCTCAGAAGATCCGGCAGTCAGCCGAGCCCGTACTGTCCCGCTGCCAACGGTTTGATTTTCGCCGGCTTCCGGTTGAGCAAATGATCGTGCATTTGCGAGCCGTGCTGGACCGGGAGGGTGTGAAGGCAGAAGAGGGCGCGCTGATGTCTATAGCGCGCCGGGCCGAGGGAGGCATTCGGGATGCCCTGTCACTCCTGGACCAGGTGTTGTCGTTTTCGAACGATTCGGTCGAGCTCGCCGACGTTCGGCGCATGCTAGGTCTAGTCGAGGAAGACCAGTACTTAGAGTTACTCCGCCTGTGCGCGAACGGTGACCGGGCGGCCGTCTTTCCGTACGTGCAGGCCCTCGTCGATGCCGGATATGACCTCGAGGAGTTCGTTCGCGGGCTTGGCGATTCGCTCCGGGCGACTCTGGCCCTCAAGCTGGATTCACAGACGGATGTGGCGGAGTTAACGTCCGACTCCCGCGACCTGTTCATTCAGGCCGGCGAAGCGTTCCAGGAAACAGATCTGTTGCGACTTCTGGTCGCGGTATCCGACTTCGAGGCCGCAGGCCAGTTCCGCCGCAGCGCGCAGCCTCGAACTCAGGTGGAGGTGTTGCTGCTTCGTCTCGCGAGCCTGGACGCATCGGCCGAGCTTACAGAGTTGCTGGCAGCGGCCGGGGGACCCGGAGCCGCCACGTTCCGGACGCCGGCAGAGCGCCGTCAGCTGCGCCGAAAGCGGCGCCGTCTCCAGAACCGCCAGGCGCTGAGGAGCCGCGAAGCGGTGAGGGGCCGCTCTTCGCTGTGGAGCCGCGGCTCGCCGAGGAACCGGCGCAGGGTCATGTAGCGAACGGTTCGGCGTCGATTTCGCGCGAAACGTGGCTCGCGGCGCTGGACAAAGCCCGGCTCGCCGGGGTGGGGCGAGCCTCCGCGGCGCGGAAGTGGAAAGCTATTCGGAAGGCCGCGTCGTGCTGCGGGCAGCGCCTGGCCTCGTGGAGGACCTGCAGGGATTCCTGAGTGACGTGACGCGCTCGGCGGCGCTCAGGCTCGAACTGGCCAGACGTGTCGGCCTATCTGCCGACCGCCTGACATTTGACGTACAGCCTTCAGGTGCGCGGGCCCGCCTTACGTCGGAGGGAGCCAAACAGCAGCAGCTCTCGCGCATGGTTGCAGCGGATCCCCGTCTCCGTGAGGCGGTAGAAGTACTCGATCTCAGAATCAAGGAGTAGGACAGCCGGTGGAAAAGCTAAACCAGCTCCAGAAGCTCATGCAGATGGGGCAGCAGGTACAGGCCCGGATGGCCGATGCACAGAAAAAACTGGAAGACGAGACCGTGACGGCTTCGAGCGGTGGTGGTTTGGTCGAAGTCACAGCAAGTGGGAAAGGCGCCATACGGTCGATTCGCATCGATCCGAAGGCAATCGATCCGAGCGATCCCGAGATGCTGGAGGACCTGGTGCTGGCGGCCCTGACGAAGGCTCAATCGGAGGCTCGCGAGGCACTTGAGCGGGAGATGAAGCGAGCGACCGGCGGTCTCCCGATGCCCGATCTCGATTCCTTGATGGGCGGCTGAGCGGGACACGATGTCGGCGATTGAGGGGTTGATTCGTGAGCTGGGACGCCTGCCGGGAGTGGGGCGCAAAACGGCGCAGCGCCTGACGTATCATCTGCTCAAGGCGCCATCTGATGACGCTCGCCGGCTGGCTCAGGCGATTCAGCGAGTAGTAGACGAGGTCGAACCCTGCCAAGTCTGTGGTAATCTGAGCAGTTCGAACCCGTGCGACCTATGTGAAAATCCGAGCCGGGATCCAACTGAGGTTTGTGTCGTAGAAGAGGCATCTGATATTCCCGCGATCGAACAGTCGGGACGGTTTCGAGGCAAGTATCACGTGCTCGGCGGGCGCTTGTCGCCGCTGGACGGTGTCGGGCCCGAGGACTTGAACGTTGAGTCGCTTCTCAGACGACTGCCCGTTGGCGTTAGAGAAGTCATCATAGCGACGAATCCGAGTGTAGAAGGCGAGGCTACGGCCACGTACTTGCACAGGCTGGCTTCAGAGGTAGAGGGGATACGAGTGACACGTCTGGCGCGCGGGTTACCGGTTGGAGGTGATCTGGAGTACGCGGACGGTGTGACAATAGCGGAAGCATTCAGTGGACGGAGAGAGATGTAGATGGCGAAAAAGGTGGTGGTTGTCAGCGATGGGAATGATACACTGTGGAAGGTCCTACGGCTGTCAGCAGGACTGGTCGTCGGCGCTGCGGCGCTAGGCGGAATTGGTTTCTGGCTGGCCCGGGATCAGATGGAGCGACACCAAAGCGATCTCTTTAGCCCGCACCCGATGCGGAGACTGGCTGCTCTGGGTCACTTGCGCAGGAGTCCGGGTGTGGACAACGTCTTGCTCCTGAGGGACTTCCTTGCTTGGGAAGAGCGGCCGCATCTACGAAAGAAAGCGGCCACAATCCTGGAGAGTATGGAGAGGCAGCTCTCCGACCAGGAATCGATGGAAGGACCGTAGTTCGCGGGACACTGCGCTCCCCCTGCACCGAGGCTGACATGGCAACGATCAACACGTCGAGAAACGAGATCGACTGTAAGATCGTGTATTGCGGCCCCTTTAGAAGTGGCAAGACAACGAATCTCCGGCACGTACACCACGTGCTGGAGCCCGGAACGCGCGGTCCGTTGATTGCTCCGGCGGGTGACAGCGATCGCACCATCTTCTTCGATTTTCTTGCTGTCGATCTCGGAGACCTGGCCGGAATGCATGCTCGTGTCCAGCTCCTGGCAGCTCCCGGGCGCGCGGGCTCTCTGGAGGCCCGGCGTCGGGTTCTGGCCGGAGCGGACGGTGTGGTGTTTGTAGCTGATAGTGCCCCGGACCGACTGGATGACAACGCGGTCTCGCTCGCCGAGCTGCAGGACAATCTTGCCATGCTGGGTCGGTCGGGCGTTCCCGTGGTGCTCCAGTACAATAAGAGAGATCTGCCTGACGCGACGACCGTCGAGACGCTCGATCAGGCGCTGAACTCAGAGCGCGTTCCAACGTTTGAGGCGATCGCGATCCAGGGCGATGGCGTAATCGATTCGCTTGTGTCGGTGTCCCAGGCAGTCGTCGCGTCGTTCGCCTGAACCGGCCGGCTAGCCCGTCATGAACCTTCCGAACACGATCACGGTACTTCGCGTCGCCCTCACACCTGTAGTCGCCTGGCTACTGTTCCAGCCCTCGCCGACGCTTCGATTGCTCTCGTTCGTCGTCTTTCTGGCCGCTGCCCTTTCGGATCTTGTCGATGGCAGTCTGGCGCGGAGCCGTGGAGAGATAACCAACGTTGGCAAGCTGATCGATCCGGTCGCCGACAAGCTTCTCTTGGCAGTCACACTGATTTCGTTCTACATCCTCACGCGGGGAAACCCTGCCTTGGCCGGCCTTCCCGTGTTCGACGGCATCGCGGCCTGGGTTCTCATCGTATTCATTGCCCGCGAAGTAATCGTGACGGTGCTTAGGGGGGCTGCCGCACACAGGGGAGTTGTTGTCGCGGCCCGACCGTCCGGTAAGAGAAAGGCCATAGCTCAGAACATCTTCCTCGGAGCCATGATCCTGTGGATCGCCTATCGTACAGCCGCTGTGGCCAACGGCTGGAGTGGGACGCTAAACAGCTCGTGGAGAGCGTTTCACGGCTGGTTCACGACGATCTCATTGTTCGTGGCTCTGGCTCTAACCGTCTACTCACTCGCCGTGTACCTGATAGTCTTTCGGCGTGTCCTCTCTACCAGTTCTGAAACGGACGGCCTCGACCCGACCCGTGGCCACTAGTTCTACAGACGCACTGGCTGCACACGTCGTAGGCCGGCTGGCGCAGCTCGGTGAAACGATCTCTGTGGCTGAGAGCTGCACCGGCGGCGGTCTCGGCGCTGCCATCACAGAGGTTCCAGGTGCTTCCGCCGTTTTCTGGGGCGGAGTGATAGCCTACGCTGACCCCGTAAAGTCCGGTTTATTAGAGATTCCGCCGGCCCTCATCGCCGAGGTTGGTGCGGTTTCAGAAGAAGTCGCCGAAGGCCTGGCGCGCGGCGTGAGTCAGCTGCTCGGCACAACCTGGGGCCTCGGCGTTACGGGTGTTGCGGGTCCGGGCGGAGGCAGTCCCGCCAAACCAGTGGGTACGGTTTGGCTGGCGCTTGCTGGACCTCGTCCCGCAACGCGGCAACTCAGCGGCACGGCCACCCGGTCAGAAGTGCGCCGCAGAGCCGTCCATGCTGCGCTTGTGTTGCTTGAGAGCGCCCTCTAGGAATGTCACCGGGCACGCTTACCGGCTCGGACGGGCACACGCTGCACTACGCCTCATGGCTCGTCGATCGGCCTCGCGGGAGGGTTCTCATTCTGCATGGGCTGGGTGAGTACGGAGACAGATATGCATCGGCCGCCCGAGCCGCGAACGCAGCTGACTGCGACGCGTTTGCGCTCGATCAGCGGGGGCACGGGAGGTCCAGCGGTCAGCGCGGTCACGCCCAAACCCTGGAGGGCGTTGTTACGGATGTCGGAGTATTCCGTGACCGAGTCGGTTCCGACGAGCCGCAGCTCCCAACGTTTGTTCTGGGGCATTCTGTGGGCGGTTTGGTCACGCTGCGATATCTTCAAAGCGCGCATGGACGCGGTGTGACCGGCGGAATCCTGGTCGCGCCGTTTCTGGCGCTCTCGATGCGGACGCCGAAATGGAAGTTGCAGCTCGGCAAGTGGGCAAGCCGGATGGTACCGTCCCTGGCGATGGACAACGGGATTCGCCTCGAGAACCAATTCCGGCGGCCAGAGGAACGGATAGAGAGCCAGACGGATCGGCTCACACACAGGCGGATCACCGCCCGTATGTGGACCGAGCTTGTGCGAGGCGCGAATCTCGCAGAGGAGGAGGCAGAGGCTATCGGATGTCCGCTTCTGTTCCAGCTTCCCGGAGATGACAGAATAGTGAGTAGCGCGGCGGTGCTCCGACTGGCAGAGCGTCTTGCGCCCTCAAGCGAAGTGACTACGTACGCGGGAGCGTTTCACGACTTGTATAGAGACCCGGTGCGGGATCGGGCTTTGGCCGACCTCACGCACTGGCTACAAGACAGGATTGGCCAAGGCGAGTTCATGCATACAACAGACTACGTGGAGCAATAGTACATGTGGAGCAACAAGCAATCTGATTCGGAAGGCGGCGAGGGTACCGGCGAGGTGGTCGAAGAGGAGTTCCAAAATGGTGCGGTTGAGTCAGACGTGGAAGACGCCGATCTGGCTCACGATCCGCAGTCCGAACCCGAACCCGAAGAGTCTGCTGAGCTCACTGAGCTTGAGGAGCTGAAAGATCGGCACCTGCGCCTCGTAGCCGAGTTCGAAAATTTTCGCAAGCGTACCCGCCGGGAACTAGCAGAGCTCAGGCCCGCCGCCCAGGCTGACCTGGTGAAGAAGCTTCTGCCGGCCCTTGACGACCTGGGCCGCGTGTCTGCAATCCCGCACGAAACCACCACCGTGGAGGCGCTGGATGCGGGCGTAGAACTCATCCTCCGCAACCTGAAGAAGGAGTTGGAGGACAGCGGTCTCACACGTATCGAGGCCGTTGGCCAACCGTTCGACCCAGCCTTTCACGAAGGCATTCTGATTGCAGAGACGGACGACCCCGAGATCGACCATACGGTGTCCCGAGTTTTCCTAGAGGGATATGAGTTCGCAGGACGTCTGGTGCGTCCGGCTCAGGTAGAGATCTATCAGTACTCGGCGCCCTCCACGGAGACCGTGGACGACTGATGGCCACGCGTCCCAAAGATTACTACAAGGTCTTAGGAGTGGCCGAGAACGCCTCGGCCGATGAGATCAAGAAGGCGTACCGAAAGCTCGCCAAGACGTATCATCCCGACGCCAATCGGGACAATCCGGATGCTGGCGAGCGCTTCAAGGGGATCGCAGAGGCGTATGGTGTGCTGTCCGACGCCGATAGCCGACGTAAGTATGAGACGGGTCCGGAGCGACACCAGGCACGAAGCTCGAAACCTGCAGCGAATGTGCCGGTAGAGGCACCGTGGTGTTCGGCCAGGGGACGTTTTCGGTGCAGCGCCCGTGTCCGAATTGCGTTGGGCGGGGTCGCATCCCCACGAAGCCGTGCGAAACGTGCTCGGGTCGTGGCGACGTCTCATCGCACCGGCGCATCGCGGTTACGGTGCCCGCCGGTGTGGAAGGCGGATCTCGGCTGCGACTGTCAGGCCAGGGCGAACGCGGTCCGAAGGGAGGTGCGGCCGGCGACCTCATCGTTCGATTCCAGGTCAAGCCGGACCGATTCTTTACGCGGGACGGACTGCACTTGATCGTTGAAGTGCCCTTGAATCTGGCTCAAGCGATGCTTGGATCGAAAATAAAGGTGCGGACGATCGATAACCGAAAGGTGGTGCTGAAGGTGCCGCCCGGCACCCAGAACGGGACCGTCTTTCGCATACGGGGCCAGGGAATCGAAAAGGGCGAGATGCGAGGCGATCAGCTTGTGCGCGTTAAGGTCGTGGTTCCCAGTGAGTTGTCTGAGGAAGGTCGTGAAGCGGCGGAGCAACTCGCCAGTGTCGAGGGTCTGAAGCACTAGTAGATGACGCCGCCACCGACGACTACATCGTCCCGGTAAAGCACCGCGCTTTGGCCCGGAGTCACGGCACCCTGCGGCGATGCCAGTCGCAGCTCGAACGCCTTCTCTGAGACTCGCAGCACCGTGGCCTCGACGATCGCCGCGCCGTGCCGGATGCGGACTCCCAACGACTCCCCCGGGCGCGGCTCATCGGCCAGCCAGTTTGCGTCACCGGCCTGAAGTGCGCAGGTCGCCAGCGCGTCGCGCGGGCCCACCACGACCGTGCGCTCCTCCGGGACGATCCGGAGCACGAACATGGGTACCGCGGAGCCGCCAGGAAGTCCCTTTCGCTGGCCAACGGTGAAGCGCGCGTAGCCCTCGTGGGTTCCAACCACGGTTCCGTCCTCTAAAAGAACGGGTCCCGCCGACAGCGCGGGGTGATCGTCACCCAGATACGTACGCAGAACGCCCGCGTAGTCGTTGTCCGGGACGAAGCAAATCTCGAACGACTCCGCCTTGTCTGCGGTCCTGAGGCCCAGCTCGCGGGCCAGGGAGCGAACAGACGGCTTATCGAGATCGCCAATCGGGAGTAATAGGCGCGGCAAGACGGTCCGAGGGATGCCCCACAGAAAGTACGTCTGGTCCTTGCGATCGTCGGCCGCACGGCACAGTTCGGCTTCGGTTCCACTGCCCCGGATACGGGCGTAATGACCGGTCGCGATAAAGTCGCATCCCAGCCGATCCGCCCGACGCACCAGGTCCCCAAACTTCGTGAAACTATTGCACCGCACGCACGGAATGGGCGTGCGGCCCGCGGCGTACTCGCTTACGAAGTTGTCGATAACGTCGTGCGTGAAGCTCTCCTCCACGTCGAACACCGCGTGCGGGATGTCGAGCCGATCTGCGACGGACTTCGCGTCAGCGATGCCTTCGAGCCCGCAGCAGGACCGGCTTGCACCCGGAGTCTCGCCGTAGCAGAAAGTCTTCATCGTAGCGCCGACAACCTGATAGTCTTGACGATGCAGGATAGCCGCGGCCACGCTTGAATCCACGCCGCCGGACATGGCCATGAGAACGGTTCCCGGCGCGACCCGGGTGGATGGGAGTGGAGTAGCCATCAAACAGCTAGCCCGCCAGGAGCTCCTCGCAGCGCCGCCCCACGACCTGTAAGACGAGGTCGGAAGCCCGGTCGATGTCTTCGACGCTCGAGTCGTGTCCGAGGCTGAAGCGGAGGACGGTGTAGTCTCCAGTCTCGGCTACGCCCATGGCCTGCAGTACATGTGAAGTCCGGCTTGCACCGCTGCTGCAGGCCGAGCCTCCGCTCACGGCAAGCCCCAGGAGGTCGAGGGAGACGAGCACGACAGCTTGGTCGCAGCCCGGGAGTCCCACGCTGAGCAGGTTCGGAAGCCGACTTTCGGCGTCGGTACAGTGAATCTCCGCATCCGGAACCCCCGCTCTAATGCGCTCACCGAGCCGGTCCCGCAGCTGAGCCCAGTTCGCAGCGGCGGAGGGCATCTCCTCGACCGCCAGTCGCGCCGCGACGGCAAATCCAGCCGCTGCCATCGGACTTTGGGTTCCGGGCCAAAGAGCCCGCTCCTGTGCGCCCCCATACGCCAGCGGTTCCAGGCCCACACCATCGGCTACAAACAGCAGTCCGATGCCGACGGGACCGCCCAGCTTGTGCGCCGTGATCGTAAGCATGTCCACAGGCACGTCCCGCACAGACACGGGGACTTTGCCGAAGGCCTGCACCGCATCCGTGTGACAGATGGCGCCGTGCTCATGTGCCAGCTCACAGATTTGGTTCAGGGGCTGCACGGTCCCAACCTCGTTGTTCGCCCACATGACCGAGACGAGTGTCCGCCTGTCAGTAGGCTCCTTCAGAACGCCTTCCAGCGCACTGAGGCTGACGGTGCCGCACGACTCCACCGGCAGGAAGTGAACCTCGCAACCATCCGCTTCACAGTGCCTGGCAGATTCCAGGACGGCCTTGTGCTCAACAGAGGATACGATCAGCCGCGGCGGCTCCGGACAGCTGCGCGCGAATCCGAGCACAGCGAGATTGTCGGACTGGGTGCCGCCACCCGTGAAAACCATGCATCCACTGTCGCCGCCCAGGGCCTCGGCCACTACTCCGCGCGCCTCCTCAAGCTTGCTTTGCGCCCTGCGCCCGAAGGTGTGGGTGCTGGCGGGATTGAAATCCGCATCGCCGATCACCGCTGACATGGCCTCCCAAACTTCGGGCCGCATCGGCGACGTCGCTGCGTGATCCAGGTAGATAGGCTGTCTGGTGTTCATGTCTGAATAGTGCGGAAAATTCGCTCGTCGCGCCACAGATGAAACCCGCCGTGATCTACAGAGACCGGACGGGTAGCTCGGCGATGTCGCCCGCTTCCATTGTCTCTTCCGTGTAGAACGGCTCGCCGAACCCCTTTCGAATCAGGGTCCCGTAATGACGAGCCTTGGCCTCAATCAGGTCCAAGAGCGGCTGACCGCTCGGGAACGCCTCTCCAGCAGTCTCCGCGCCATCGAACTGCGATTCGTAGCAGGCTATCGCGCGCCGCTTCCGGTCAAACTGGTCCGTGATGTCCACAACGAACGTGGGTTTCACCGCGTGCTCACGATAGGCCAGCGCATAGAGAATCTTGTGTGGCCTGTGTGGCGGCTCGCCATCCCCAAATTTGGCCAGGCCCGAAAGAAAGCACGCGTCCCGTCCGAGTTCCGCCGTGATCCGGTGGTCCGGATGCCGGCCTCGCAGGTAGGGTAGTATCACAACCCGTGGGGTGAGGCTTCGAATCAGACCGACCAGCCTCTCGCGTGTTTCCTGGGTGTTGAAGATGCCCGCGTCGGGAAAGCCGGCATTGAGGCGAACGCTGACGCTGAGCACTTCGGCCGCGGCCGCCGCCTCGGCCTCTCTTACCTCGGCCGTGCCGCGCGTTCCCATCTCTCCCGCCGTGAGGTCGATAATACCTGTGGCGTACCCTTGATCGGCGCACCGGGCCAGCGTTCCTCCGCATAACAACTCGATATCGTCGCGGTGTGCGCCGATAGCCAGCACGTCGACGGGGCGCACGGCGGACAGATCAGTCGCCAAGAGAGTCCTGAGTCACGACCTGGGGTGGAGCATCACTCGTACCGCAACGCTTCCACCGGATCGAGCCGCGCACCCTTGGCCGCGGGGTAGAGACCGAAGCCGATGCCTGTGAGCGCCGACGCTACCAGGGCAGATACAATCGCCCACGTCGGGACGGACGCCGGTACTGGGGTAAAGGCGTTTACCAGCCAGACGATTCCACCACCGAGAAGCAATCCGACCGCCCCGCCGACCAGCGTGACCGTGGCGGCCTCGACCAGAAACTGCCACAGAAGGTCGCGCCGGCGGGCTCCCATGGCTTTTCGGAGTCCGATTTCTCGGGTTCTTTCGGTCACGGAAATCATCATGATACCGATCACTCCTATTCCGCCGACCATCAGCCCGACTCCAGACAGGGCCACCATGGCGGCAAAGAACACGGTCGTCAGCTGGTTCCACAAGTCCTGAATCTGATCCTGTGTGATGAGCTCGAAGTTGTCGGACTCAGTCGGCCTCAGAGCCCGAAGCTGCCTCATCCGGCCTCGAACTGTCTCCAGAGCCTCATCCAGGCTCGTCTCTTCCGCGGGCTGGACCGTGATCCAGATCATCCGATCCCAGGGGTTCAAATACTTCATGGCCGCTGAGAACGGAATGAACACCCAATGACTCGAAAGACTGGCGAACACGTTGGCCGGCCTTCGGTAGGTGCCGACGACCCTGAACGGCGCCCTCGGACTTCCCGGGCTCCCGATTGTCATGTCTTTGCTGAGCGGATCGCGTCCCTCGAACAGATCCAGCGCGGTCTGCGAATCGATTACGGCCACGGGCTGGTTGCGCTGCTCTTCGTTGGCCGTGAAGAACCGGCCGTCCGTCACATCGCCCGCATCGACCTCGAGGTAGTTGGCATCGACCCCGTACAGCGAAATGCGTACGTCCTGGTCGGACTGCTCGGCCATGAAAGGCATGCTCGACAGATCGACGCCGGCGCTGGCGCGCCGGATTCCCGGCAACCGGCCCAACTCCCGCGCCCAGTCGGGGTCAATGGGTGGATTCTTCATGAACGCGCTTTCTTCCTCGTCGAGCGGCCCACTGACACCTCCCCCACCGGGAGGGGCGTGGAACACGTAGAACGTGTTGGGGCCGGCCGAGGCGATCGCGTCCTGGAAGCTCGAGTTCAGTCCCTGTACCATCGCGGCCATCACCATCACGACCATCACACCGATGGTAACGCCTAGGATCGTGAGCGCGCTGCGCACCTTGTTGCCGCGGAGGGAGTCCAGGGCCACGCGTACTCCTTCCAGGAGCGTGGACCCGATCCCCATGCCTGACCGGCGAGATCTCCTACTCATATCCCAGCGCCACAATCGGATCCTGCTTGGCGGCCTTGTATGCAGGATAGAGTCCCGATCCCACTCCGACCAACAAACCCAGGGCGAGAGAGAACCAGATTGCCCACAACGGTACAGAAGCCGGCAACGCGGTCGTCGCGTCCACGAGCTTCCCGAGAAGAATGCCCAGGCCTATTCCGATGGCGGCGCCGAATAGAGACAGCGTCGAAGACTCGGCGAGAAACTGCAGCATCACGTCTTTGCGGCGAGCCCCGAGTGCTTTACGGATCCCGATCTCGCGCGTCCGACTGGCGACGGAGAGCAACATGATGTTCATGATCACGATCCCTCCCACCACCAGCGCAACGAGCGTCAAGCTTGGAAGGGCAGTCATTAGAATACGGTTGATCGTCTCCCACAGTCCTAGAATTTCGCTGGAGGTCTGGATGTGGAAGTTGCTCTCTTCACCTGGCCGGAGTCCGCGAGCGCTCCGGAGCGCAGCCTCGGTCTCCAGAATCGCGCCGTCCATCTCCTCCGCTGACCGCATCTTGACCTGAATGTCCTCTACGCGCTCGCGGTCGCTGGAGAACGTCTGCTGATACGTCGAGAAAGGAACCAGAATCGATGCGTCCCGGATGTTACCTAGGAATCCGCCTTGCTCTTCCCAGATGCCCACGACCTCGAACCGGTGCGCTCCCACGCGAATACGCTTGCCCAGGGGCGTGACATCCGGAAACAATCGGTCCGCGATCTGAGAGCCAATGATCGCCACCTTGAGGCCACGTCTCTGATCCAGTGTCGACAGCCCCCGGCCTTGATCGACTTCCCAGCCCTGGAGCACCTCGTACTCGTCCGAGCCTCCAATGATACGGATGTTTCGCCGCCGCTTCTCGCGATAGGTAGCGCCTTCGCCTGAAAACTCATCCGACGAATAAGCGAAGCGCCACGCATCCGGGGCTGACGTCTTTACTACCTCGGCGTCTGCAATTGTCAGATCAGGATTCCGCGACTCTCTCCGCCGCCGAGCTTCAGATTCGCTACCCGTGGTGACGTTCGTACGGCGCACTACGGTGAAGGTGTTCACTCCGAAGATAGACCCCGCGAAGTCGTCCTGGACGTAGCGGTTCATACCCTCCACAACCGTGATGACGGCTATGAAGAACGTGATCCCGATGATCACGCCGATCAAAGTGAAGAACGACTTCAACTTGTGGGCGCGGATTTGTTGCAGCGCCATCAAGATGCCTTCGGCGAATTTCATCGAAGGTTCACGTTGCAGTGCCGAAGGTGTGGTGCACCAAGTGTGCGTCCCTTGACTCGATCTCACCATCTCTGAGCGTAATGGTCCGCTGTGCTCGGGTGGCGATGTCGTATTCGTGCGTCACCATGATGATCGTCTGACCCTGCGCATGCAGATCATCGAACACCTGCATGATCTCAGCCGAAGTGCTCGAATCCAGATTGCCGGTGGGTTCGTCTGCCAGGAGTATCGACGGCCGGTTTACCAGGGCTCTCGCGATCGCTACGCGCTGCCGCTGGCCCCCCGAGAGTTCATTGGGCTTGTGATCCATGCGGTCGGCCAGATCTACGATTCTGAGGGACTCTTCCGCCCTCGCGATCCTCTCTTTGGCCGAGATTCCGGCGTAGATTAACGGCAGTTCCACATTGTGGAGAGCGGTGGCTCTCGGGAGCAGGTTGAAGGTCTGAAACACGAAACCGATTTCGCGATTCCGAATGCGGGCAAGTTCGTCATCGTCCAGGTCCTGTACAGCCTGGCCGTTGAGCATGTATTCGCCCGCCGTCGGTGTGTCCAGGCACCCGATCAGATTCATGAGTGTGGACTTTCCCGAGCCCGACGGACCCATGATGGCGATATACTCGTTGGCCTGAATCGCCAAATCCACCCCGCGCAGAGCGTACACCGTCTCCGCTCCCATCACGTATTCTTTTCGCAGTCCCCTGGTTTGGATCAGGGTGCCTGTATCGTCAAGCATAGTTGCCTTTGGTTCCTGTAATTTCCGCTCGGTGGCGGATCTCAGCACTTAGACAGATCAGGAGTCGTTGGCGTCAGCCTCGCTATCTTCTTCTACTTTCACTTCGTCTCCGTCTTCCAGGCTACGGATCGCCTGATACGATCCCGATATTACCGTCGCGCCCTCCTCCAGGCCGCCGACTACCTCGAAGTAGTTGTCGCCGGCGATTCCGATCTCGACCGGCTGGAAGCGTGCTACGCCCTCCTTCACCACGAAGACACCTTCGACCTCTTCGCTTTCCTCACTCGCCTGGCTGCCGCCCGAGCCTGCCACGTCCGCAGTATCGGCCGGCTGCTGGTTCTCATTGGGCATACGCTCAAATTCGTCGGATTCGAGCAGCGTGAGGGCGATGATCGGGATGGCCAACACGTCGGGGCGAACCGCCGTGATCACGTCTGCCGTGGCCGACAAATCGGTTCTAAGGTCGGAATCCGGATCCTCCAGCTTGATACGGACTTCGAAGTCGATCGCCTGGTCCGAACTGGACTGAAGGCTGGACCGGGGCCGAATGGAGCTGTTGCCAATCTTTGTGACTACGCCCACGAATTCCCGGCCCGGGAACGCATCAATGGAGACAGCCGTCGAGTCCCCAAGACTGATCTCCGGTATGTCCGTCTCATCGACCTCGATCACTGCTTCCATGGCCGAGAGATCAGACACGGTAAGCAGCAAGCTGCCCGGATTGTTCATTGTGCCTACGATGGCGGTCTCACCTCGCTCGACGTTGAGCCGCGTGACGCGGCCGCTCATGGGAGCCTTGATGACGGTCTTGGACAGCTGGTCTCGTGCTTCGCTGACGCTCGCTCGTGCGATCCCGACCCCGTGCCGCGCCGACTCCGACAGCGCCTTCTGAACGTCTGCCCGGGTGCGTGCCGTCTCGTACTCGATGTCCGTTACAAGATTTCCGACCGACTCCTTCAGCTGGCGGATCCGGTCCCAATCGCGCTGAGCCTGCTGCTGGTTAGCCGTGGCCTGGACCCCGCGGGCCTGCGCTTCCGCAAGTGCGGCGAGCGAGCGCTCAAGCGCCGCCTCGAACCTGGCGGGGTCGATGACCATCAGAAGCTCACCCCCGGCGACGTCCTGGCCCTCCTCGACGGTCAATTCGACGATCCGGCCGGAGACGTCAGCGCTGATGTCCACGGACGTTTCGGGCTCGATATGGCCTGTGGCGGTCACGCGCGAGACGAGCGTTCTGCGCCCTACCTGTTCCGCCTTTACCTCTACCGCGTCCGACCTGCCGCTTCTCAGCGCAAGCACCGCAAACAGTGCGAGCACCACCACCACACCTACGCCAATGAAAACCTTCTTTTTCTTGGACATGCCTGTATTGTCGTTCCTTTACCAAGCGCTTCCGTAAGTCGCGCGAGTCGAATAGCTACTGGAGTTAGAGTCTCTTACGAGGCCGAAACGGTTCAGGTTTCGGTTTTGTGGCACACCTCTACGGGAGACTAACACCCGGACACCGTGCTCGGTTGTGACACACTTCGTGCTGGAAGATATCTGAAAACAGACGGCCGAGGCGAGTGCCTCAGCCAGCAGTCTAGCCGGGCCGCAGTCTAGCCGGCCAGGCTGCCCAGTGCGGCTGGGATCAGTTTAATCGCCACATAACACCCGAGCAGGATTCCGGTTGCCGTTCCTGGGCTCACCTTGGGATAGAGCCGGCTCATCCCGATGCCCAGCACGACCGCCGTCCAGATCCCGAACAAGTTCACTCCGTTCAGAAACTTGAACCCGAAGCTGTCGGAGTCCATTCCCGGCACGAGCAGGCCCAGCGACAGAGCTGTGGTCAGGCTGCCGCGTGCTAGAATCAGCGGCAGTGTAAGCAGCCCGCCCACTACTCCAATCAGATTCGCGTGCGTCGTAAAGGCGAACAACTGCTTAAAGCTGGCTTCCCCACCCATGAGCACGTTGAAAACCACCAGCAGGAAAACAGCGATGATCAGCAGCATTATGGGCTGGAACACCACGGGGCCCAACCACCGAAACACTCCTGCCGCGCCCGCCTGTGACTCCATCGCCGCAATCTGCTCCGGCGTTGCGTCCGCCGGAGTTTGCGCCAACATCATCTCCTCGATCAGCTCCACTGGGATCAGGGCGATTATGGCGATCCCGGCCCCGATCGCAAGGAGGAGCGCTCCGAGCCAGCGGGGATTTCCGCGGAGCGCGTCGAAGAGCTTCGCAGGTGAAGTGAGCACCTGTACGAGACGGACCATCAGGTTCGGCAGGGTCGGCTCCGTCTCGGGTCCGGATTCGGCCGGAGCCGCGTCTTTTGCGTCATCCATAATTAGCCTCTTTCTCCATAGGATCAGCCTCCTGGGAGTCGCCGGGCTTCCCACCCCGTCGACCGATTCAGCACTCTAAAAAGCCGGCTTCCGTCCTGACTCGTCCACACCGACCGTTCCTCCCCGCCTACCGTCAGGTCGATTCGGACGGCCTCACGCGCCGCGCCGTCTCCTTCCGCCGACACCTGTGAAACGCCGGTAATTGTGGCCCTCATCACCCGGCCTTGCCTGGGAACGAGCACTCGCAAGACATCGCCCGCCCGATGGTTGGCCGCAACGACTCTGCGGGCCAGGAAGTAGTAGTGGTGCGCGACTCCGTCCTCGAGTATCAGCATGGCGGGTGGCGCGGCGACCTCTTTGACGCGCTCACCGCGGGCTCCCTGAGTCGTGAGCTGCAGCCGGTTCGCGCCGACGGGGACGGCTTCGATCCGCGGACCCCTGTCGCTTCTGCTCTTTAGTTCGTAACCGATGAGGGCGAAGTCTGTGCCCACTCTGGCACCGACGCGGAACCGCTCTCCCCGACCCGGCGCGGCGCTGATCTGGCCGACAGCTAGGATCTCATCTCCCTCGGCCTTTATCGCGAAGACCTCTGTGCCGATGACGCCGTCTGCGGTTCGAAGTTCGAATCGGCCTGTGTCAATTATGTCCGGTTCCTGGGCTCCGGCCAAGTCCGGCGCGATAGCCATGATCGCGGCAGCGCCAATGACGCACCTAAGCACAGAATTTCGTGGCCGGCAGAGCGTCATCGAATCTGTTACAGCCGCTGGACTGAGCCGAGTTCGATCTTGAAGACCAGAAGATCTCCGACGCGCTCCACATCGCCCTCGATTTCGATGGGCGCGGAAACATACTTCAGCGCCTCGGGGCCCAGCGCTTTGCCGTCGGGGCCGGCAAGCACGTAGCTCACCAGACTTCCGTCGGGCCGAAAAGAGGCGAACATGGGAGGGACGCCGCTCGCCAAGCAATACTCGGCGCAGCCCCTGTGGGTCTTCCCCTGTCCGGGGATCATGCCGCCCAGGAAGCACTTATGGTCTACTATCTTGCCCTTGAGCCGGAAATGACCCAGAGGTTCAGGCTCGAAAGCCACCCATGTCGAGGGGTCCACCTCTTCCGTATCGGCTAGACGCAGCTGACCGGCCCCGCGGAGCCCTACTTGCAGAAATCTGGTTCCATCTCTGGTGAAGAAAGCCCCACCAACCTGTACTGGCTTACCGTCCAGTTCCCGCGCCTTGGCCGCCGCGACACCATGCTTGCCGGGCCGGTGCATGAGCACCGTGCCGCCATCCGGATCCTCGGCGGTAGGTGCGATGTGAAGCATGGGGTAGGGATCCGCCTGGAAGATTCCGCCCATGACCGGGGCATTCACCAACCTCGTGGCAGGAGGCGGCTTCTGTGCGAGGTACAGCCCGAAGGCCAGCCCCGACGATGCGAGAAGCAGAACCAGCGCCACCGCCAGTGAAAACATGCGGAGGCGGCCCGGCATCTTCTTGTATCCGATGTAGAACTCGTTCCGACTCGAAACCTTCACTCGCTCTTCCATTTCCCTTCCTAGCCTATGACGACCGGGTCAACGTGCGTTCCCGGCTCGAGCGCGTTCGTGTGCACGAACACGCGGCCGCTCTCCAGTTTGAGTCTGTACGTCGGCACCTTCTCGTCGAACGGCGGCGGAGACTCTCCGTTGTGAGGCTCGTACTGATATCCGTGCCACGGACACGTTACGCAGCCATCCACGATTCGCCCTTCACCAAGCGGGCCGCCCTGATGGGCGCAAACGTTCGACACGGCTGAGAGTTTGCCGTCGTAGCGGAAGATGGCCACTCGCTCTGCGCCGCCGACCGGGACGATACGCGCGCGGTCTGTCTGGAAATCCTCCACTGCGCCCGCGTCCATCCACTCACCGCCGCTGGCCGGAACCGGTGCCTTCGCGTCACGCCGCCATTCTCGCCAGCCGGTGATAGAGTGCAGGCTGACGACAACTGCCAGGTTGAATCCAACAAGAATCGAGTAGATGGGCGCCTGCTCACTCTGCAAAGCCCCCAACGCCACGTGCATGATGATCAGCGCGTACGCCACGTAGACCAGCATGTGCAGGCTCTTCCACACCTTTGGAGAGAGGAAGTGCTGCCAGAAATCGTGGCTCGTGGCTGCCATGACAAGCAGGATCGCCAATCCGAGAATTCCCAGGACCTCGAACGGAAACCCCGTGAGAGAACTGAAACCCCCGGCCGTCGAGGTCAGAAGAATGCCCTCGAGCTGTGTGAATTCGCCGAAGTTGTAGTACAGTGACAGAACCTGCTTGGCGTGATACAGGGCCACCAGGAAGGTAAGCACTCCGAAATGGCGCCGGTTGTACAGAAGCGGCAGGAACCTTCGGTCCAGCCGAGCCAGCGGCCCGATACACAGGATCAGTGTCAGCATCAGGAAAGCGCAGCTTCCGTACGCTCTCATCTCGATGATCCGGCTTTGGATCATCCGGCCGCCGGACCAATAGTCAGAAGCGAACTTCGTGAAGATCGCGATGTAGAGTGCCACACCTGCCACCAGAACAAGGTCGTAGAACAGCTTGTTGCGGTTCCAGGTAACCGCCTTGTACCCGGCGCTCACCGGGCGTCTCCGTGCTGGGCCGGACTCTCCACAGCGGCTGCAGCACTACCGGGCTGCTGAGAGTCGACCGGCTCGGAAGGTCTGAGGACCAGCGCCAAGACGAACCCGAGGGGGAGAAGCACGGCCCAGGCGATCCAGATCCATGCGTGCCTACGTCGGTGTATAGCCTGCATACGCGCCTCAGCCTTTGCGGCGAAAGCTTTTCAGCATTCGCCACGAAGTAAGGGGCCAGAGGACAACGGCACCAGGGATGAGTACCAGCCGAAACAGGGGCCGAAGTCCACGGGCTCCTTGATCCAATCTGCCCACACCGACGGTCACGAAGACGACAGCCGTAATCGCTCCGACAAGACCGTACAGTCTTGCTACGTCCAGCAGTGCGTTTACCGTTTCCATATGCTCCTCGCGCTGGTGGCGATCATAGTGAAAGACCGGGTTGCTGGCGAGTCTTCGGGTCGGCGTTTCAGACGAATCATTCGGTCAGCACACCCGACGGCGCGGTCGCGTACTGTCGGGTCTCACGCAGATAGGCGAGCGTTACACTGGCGACCACGATACCCAATCCGATCCAGCCTGTGGGACTGAGATTCTGACCAAACAGGACCAGCGCCAGGACGGTTCCCACCACCGGTTCGATCGTTGCCGCTACTGAAGCCGGCGCCGCGTCAATGCGGCGAACCGCCCCGAAAAAGAGGAAGTTGGCGGCAATGATCGCACCGACCGCGAGCAGCACCACGTAGATCCATCCCCCAGGCGTCCCGGGGGGCGCCAGGGAACGGCCAGGATGCCCGCTATGTGAGGCCGATTGCGTAGCATAACCTTAATCTAGCCCGAAAGAACGGCTTTCCGCAGCGATTGTTGCTCAAGGGGCGCGCCGGCCCGATGTTCGACCGTGGTGGGGTGGTGAAGTCAACTTGCCCGCGAGGACCGACATGGAAAACGTCGAAATTTGGCTCACGCCGCTCATCCTGCTTCCAGGAGTGGCAATGCTCGTGCTCTCCACCTCAGTTCGGTATGCTCGAATTCACGATGAGTTTCATGCGGCGCTGCATGGGGATGCGCCCCATGAGTCCGGCGTGTTGGATCGCCTTGTACACCGCGCGACCCTGTTCCGAAACGCGCTTGTATGTCTGTACGGGAGCGTGGTCCTGTTCACCTCGGCCAGCCTCGCGGGCGCCTTGATCGCCCTGTGGGCGGAACTCCCAGTTCGGACTGTGGTTCTCACGCTGGCGAGCATGGGAATCCTTGGCGTTGTCGCGGCTGCGGGTCTTCTCGTCAGAGAGTCGTTCGAGTCACTGGAGGTAATCCGCGATCACGCGGCTGAGGTTTGCCGCCAAGAATTCGGGTCCGCGACCGAGCCGGGCGAGGCGACCGCGACGCCCGCGGCGACAATCGGACCTCCGGGAGATCTAGAATGACGCCAGACCCCGGCTTCGTCGAACTCACGTTCCGGGAATACGAAGTGGCCGAAATGCATTCACGTGCGGCCGATGCCTACGCCGATCTCGACCGCCGCCGTACCGTCCGTCAGTTCGCTGACCGTTCGGTTCCGATCGAAATCATCGAAAACTGTATCCGAGCCGCCGGGACGGCTCCCAGCGGTGCCCACCAGCAACCCTGGCACTTCGCTGCTGTGGGCGATCCGGCAGTGAAGACGCGGATTCGAGTGGCGGCCGAAGAGGAAGAACGATCGTTTTACGGTGGCCGTGCACCGCAGGAGTGGCTTGACGTCCTGGCTCCTCTCGGCACCAACGATAGCAAGCCGTTCCTGGAGACGGCCTCGTGGCTCATCGCCATCTTCGCCCGAAGCTACGGGATCGATCCGTCGGGACAGCGCGTGAAGCACTACTACGTTCAGGAATCTGTCGGGATCGCTACAGGTCTGCTGATATCGGCGGTGCATAAGGCCGGCCTGGCGTCGCTGACCCATACTCCGAGCCCGATGGGATTCTTGAACGAGATCCTGCGGCGACCGACGAACGAGCGACCTTACCTGCTCCTCGTCGTCGGATATCCGGCCCCGGGCGCCGTGGTTCCGGATCTAAAAAGAAGAGACTTGAGCGAGATCGCATCCTTTCTGTAGGGAACCTGGACCTGAGCTTCGCGTAGAGTGGCCAACCCTAACCCGGAGGATCGCATTCTGCGCCAACCGTTCCGGCTCGCAGGGTGGCGAGAGGCCGCTCTGACGGGAATTGTGCTGTGGGTCGCCGCTTCAGCGGGATTCGCACAGGAAACCCGGCTCGCCGAAGATTCCGCTCCCGCCATCGAACGCATGCTGGCGCAAGCGGAGCGAATGCGCCCGATTTCCAGCCTGCTCGTGGCCCAGGGCGGGCAGCTGGTCGTGGAGAGGTACTACCGCGGAATGCGGGCGGATCAGACCACTAACGTGAAGTCCGTTTCAAAGACCCTTCTGTCACCGCTAATTGGAATTGCCATCGAAGAGGGTCTTCTGGCGGGCCCGAATCAGCCTATTTCGGAGCTTCTTCCCGAGTACTTCGAGCGCCTCGATCATGCGGACCAGGACACTCGCAAGAGCGAGATAGAGTTGCGGCACGTTCTGTCGATGAGTGCAGGTATTCAGACGACCAGCTTCGGCAACTACGGCGCTTGGCTCAGCTCAACCGACTGGGTGTGGGATCAGCTACGAAGGCCGATGGTCTGCGATCCGGGCCGCTGCTTCGAGTACTCCACCGGAAACACACACATTCTCGGCGCGATCCTGACGGCGCGGACCGGGATGTCCCTGCGCGACTATGCGCAGAGTCGCTTCTTCGGAGCTTTGGACATTCGCCTGCCACGCTGGGACCGCGATCCCCAGGGTCGCTACCTGGGCGGAAACAACATGGCGCTGACTCCTCGTGATCTACTCAAGTTCGGGCAGGTGTTTCTCGATGGAGGATCGTACAACGGCCGGCAACTCATTCCGGCTGACTGGATCGACTTGTCATGGCAGCCACGGTTCTCGTCTCCCTGGAACGGCCATCGCTACGGCTACCTATGGTGGACGGAGCGGTGGGGTGGACAAACGGCATATTTTGCTTGGGGATACGGCGGGCAATACCTCGTCGTCGTGCCGGATCTACACCTCGTGGCAGTGGTGACCTCGTCTCTCGCACGCACCGAGCGCGGCCATACCAGGCGTCTGCGAGTTTTCTTCGACAGGTACCTCGTCCCCGCGTTTGCCGCGCACTCACGACCCCGATAGGTGCAGGCCGTCGGGTCGCCGCGTGTACGCGGAGCGGAACGGTGGCGCGCCAGATACGTTGTGACACGTATGGCAACCACGATCAGCATCACGCACACGCCTTCCGGAACGCTGCTGGCGCGTGGACCCAAAGGCTGGGGCATCACGCCTTTCGAGGGCAACCTCTATATTGCCCGAAAGCACCTCGTCACGGATGGATTCAAGCCAAATTGGATCCCCGGTCTCTGCGTGTACAAGTTCCTGTACGTGTGGATGGATCTGCACCTTCCGGGGGGCAAGAAGATCAAGGGCCTTGGCTGGATGTACTGGCTACCTAACCCGCTGTTCCCCTTCATTTGGTACAGGGTCGCAGTGCCGCGGCAGCACCCCGAGCTGACTGTGGCCGAAGAGGCGGCATAACGAGCCGTTGAACAGCGGTTGAACCTCGGCCGCACGCTCACGCATGCTCGAGGTCGTCCATACCGCGTCGTTGCTGGGGCTGGATGTCACGCCGGTCCGGACCGAAGTGTCGATTCGGCGTGGCACGCCCATGATTCAGATCCTTGGCATGCCGGCTTCCGACGCGCGCCAGGTCACCGAGCGCATCCGGGCCGTGGCGTCCTTTCTGGACCTTCACGTTCCGGGCCTTCGGATCACCGTAAACCTGGCTCCCGCCGATATCCGCAAGCGCGGATCCGGCTTTGATCTCCCGATCCTGATCGGAATTCTAGCTGCGGCAGGACGACTCAACGCGTCACGCCTGACCGGCTTCGCCATGGTGGGTGAGCTGGGCCTCGACGGATCCGTACGGCCTGTGCGCGGAGTGCTCCCGATCGCGCTGCACCTGGCGCAGACCGGAGGCGCCCAGGGCCTGATCGTCCCGAAGGAGAACGAGCCCGAAGCCCAAATCGTGACCGAGCTGAACGTGCTTGGCGTCTCGGATGTCGGAGATGTGCTGGCGATCGCTGCCGGACGCCCCAGGCGCGCCCGGGAGCGCAATCCGCTGTCACCGAAGGTACGCAGTGGGCCGACGACGACCGGTGAGCTGGATCTAGCTGACGTCAGCGGCATGGGCCCGGCCAAACGAGCCCTGGAAGTCGCCGCCGCCGGCGGTCACAATCTCTTGTTCCGCGGCCCGCCCGGCTGTGGAAAGACCATGCTGGCGCGGCGCCTTCCGTCCATTCTCCCACGGATGGGCAGATCCGCAGCCTTGGAAACAACAGTGGTGCACAGCGTTGCCGGGTGCCTGGCGGCCGATGCTGGTCTCGTCCGGGTCCGTCCGTTTCGGGCTCCGCACCACGGAATCACGTCCGCAGGCCTCGTCGGAGGAGGCGCGATTCCTCGCCCAGGCGAGGTGTCTCTCGCCCACCACGGGGTGCTGTTCCTGGATGAACTTCCCGAGTTTCGTCCTCGAGCTCTCGACTGTCTTCGCCAGCCGCTGGAAGAGGGGAGCGTGACGGTGGTCCGGTCAGGAGCATCAGTGACGTATCCAGCCCGTTTCCAGCTCGTCGCCGCCATGAACACTTGTCCCTGCGGGGCGGGTCGTACCGCTGCCGATACCCCACAGGAATGCTCCTGCGGGACGGGCCGAATCCGCCGCTATGCAGCTCGGGTGAGCGGGCCGCTGCTCGACCGGATCGACATTCAACTTGATGTTCCGGCCGCCAAGTGGCGCGAGTTGAGCGGTGGTCAGAGGGGAGAAGCCAGCCAGAGCGTGCGGGAGCGAGTGGTCAGCGCCAGGCAGCGAGCGGCCCGCCGGCTAGGCGACGATCGCTGCAACGCGATCATGAGAATCCCTGAGATACACTCACATTGTCGCCTTGACCGGGCAGGGGAGAACCTTCTCCGAACCGCCATCCAGCGGCTCGGCCTCAGTGCACGCGCGTTTCATCGGGTCCTCAAGCTGTCACGCACCATCGCCGACCTGGCCGGGGCCGAGTTTCCGACCGAAGAGCATGTCGCGGAGGCTGTACAGTATCGGTCGCTCGACCGGCAGACACAGAGGGTCTGAGCCAAGCGCGCGAGACATCAGCTGGCGCGCAAATACAACCCTATCCTTCGACCGTTACGCCACGCCAGAAGGCCACATGGTCTTTGATCTGCGACGCGGCTGGTTTAGGATCCGGGTAATACCATGCCGCGTCCGCGTTTTCCTCGCCGTCCACGGCCAGCGTGTAATAGCTTGCCTCCCCTTTCCAGGGGCAGGTCGAGGTCATTGAACCGGGGCGAAAGTGCTCCCGCCGGAGGGAGTCCGGCGGAAAATAGAGGTTTCCCTCTACGGTCTCGACGTGATCGGATTCCGCGACCACCGTGCCGTTCCAGGTGGCTCTGGCCATGGTCAGTTCCCCATCGATTGTGGTGAGTCGCCCGCCGGAAGCGTTCCCTCCAATCCGGGCGGATCTTCATTCCTCCCGAGCGCCAGAAAGTTACGCAACAGAGCGTGCCCATGCTCGGTGAGCACGGCCTCCGGATGAAATTGTACTCCCCACATCGGCAGCTCACGGTGCGCGACCGCCATGACCACCTGCCCGCCCTCACCATCGCCGTCGGGATCGTCCAGGTGCGCCGTAGCCCGCAAACAGGCGGGAAGCGAATCCGGATCCAGGACCAGCGAGTGATACCTCGTGGCCCGCAGGGGCGACGGCAGGCCCGTGAATAGCCCCGTTTCGTTATGACGAACGCGCGATGTTTTGCCGTGCACCGGGTTGCCTCGGACGACCTGGGCTCCGAACACTTCGCCGAGACACTGGTGGCCAAGACAGACGCCGAGCACCGGAATCTCGCCTGCCACTTGGCGGATAATGCTGTTTGAGGCGCCAGCCTCCGCTGGGGTGCAGGGACCGGGCGAGACCACCAGATGACTCGGAGCCAGAGTCTGGACCTCCGCTGGTGTGATGGAATCGTTCCGAATGACCTGGACGACTTCTCCCAGCTCTTCCAGATATCTGGCCAGGTTGTAGACGAAGGAATCGTAGTTGTCGAGGAGGAGAATCATCGGCCCGCTGCCAGCGCGCCCAAGAGAGCCGCCAGGCCGCCCGCCTTGTCGAGCGACTCCATGTATTCGGCCTCTGGATCGGAGTCGGCCACGACGGCGCCTCCGGCGTGAAAAGTGATCAGGTTTTCGTGGCGGACCGCGGTCCGAATCGCGATGCTCAGGTCCATGGATCCATCGAATCCCAGGTATCCGATCGAGCCGCAGTATGGCCCTCGCTCGACCGGCTCGAGCTCCGCGATGATCTCCATGGCGCGGATCTTTGGAGCGCCGGTCACCGAACCACCAGGAAAGCAAGCTCGAAGAAGGGCCATCGGGGTTAGGCCCTCGCGGAGCGTACCCTCGACCACGGAGACCAGGTGGTGCACGGTCGCATAGGACTCCAGGCCAAACAGTTGGGTGGCCCGAATCGAGCCGGGCGCGCACACCCGCGATAGGTCGTTTCGTAGCAGATCTACGATCATGAGATTTTCGGCCCGGTCCTTTTCGCTGGCCAGCAGCTCGGCAGCCAGGCGGTCATCGTCGACCCCTGGCCGGCCGCGGGGCCGGGTGCCTTTGATCGGGCGCGTCTCGACCTGATGATCCCGTACCCGAAGAAATCGCTCCGGAGAGGCGCTGAGGATCGAGCAGCCACTTCCGCGGAAAAAGGCGGCGAACGGAGCCGGTGTCTGGTCCCTCAGCGACATGTAGAACTCGAAATCGCTGAAGCCACTGTCGGGAGCGGTTCCTGAGCGCGCCGGGCAATCGATCTGCAGCCGCTGCGACACGTTGACCTGAAACACATCGCCGGCCCGGATCAGCTCCACACCGCGCCGTACCATGTCCCGATAGCCGGCAGCCGAAATCGAGGATCCAACGCCCGGCCACTTCTCGACCGGGAAGAGCGGAGGCGATGGGTCGAGGGAGCCCCGTCCCTCAGGAGCGCGAGCGGCTGGTTCACCGAGAGCAAATTCCGATGGCGGCTCGCCGCCTGCCACCCACCGAAGCGCTGAATCCATACGGGATCGGGCCCGCTCGTTTCGCTCAGGACCGCCATGCGGGGCGCCGGTCGAGCACACCCAGCCCAGGCCAGTCTCGTGGTCGAGTCCGATCACGATATCGTACAGGCCAACCTCCAGGTCGGCCTGCGCCGTGTCACGAATTCTGGCACGTGGAACTGTCTCCAGCTCGCCAGCCAGCTCGTATCCGAAAAATCCCGCTGCGCCTCCCAGGAATGGGTATGGGGGAAAGCCAGTGGCCGCGTCGTTGGCCAACGTGGCCGCGCAGGCAACCAGGTCGAGCGCCTCGGACAAGGCGGCAAACGCCGAACCGGCGTCTCGTTCGCCATCTGAGTCAATCCACACAGACCTGCCGTCTGCCGAGCGGAGCACCCGGTAGGGATCGACGGCCAGGAACGAATATCCACCCGTTTCCGGTCCTTTCAACGCGGAATCCAGCCACAGCGTGAACGCGCGGCCTCCCGCCTGAGCCGCCAGGCGCTCCAGGTCAGGTCCAGGGTTCAGTTCATGGATAAGGGGTGGACCGAATGGCATGTGCCGTTTCCACGCTCCTGATCGACAAAGGGTGCCAAGGGGTGCCGACACTTCTCGCGCCGGCCATCGTAGTACGGTTCAGACGGATGCGCACAAGAACCGGTGGAGTCTCCGTACACACGGCGCAGGGACCATGCGACTATTTATAGCCCTAAATTTTCCTGACACGGTCCGGGATCTGGTGTTCCGCGCTGCTGAGCCGCTCAGGGTGCAGGCATCGGGCGTCCGATGGAGCCGTCCGGAGAATCTTCATCTCACGATTCGCTTCCTGGGCGAGATGGACGCCGAAGCGGAGGAGGATCTTTCCACCGGGTTGGATGTGGTGGCCGGTGGGGCGCATGGCATTTCGATACGCTTCGAGGGCTTCGGGGCGTTTCCGTCCCCGGACCGGCCGCGCGTCATTTGGTTGGGCGTGGAAGCCACATCGGAGCTTCGGCTCTTGCGGGAGCGAGTGCAGGACCATCTTGCAGCCGTCGGTGTTCCGCGGGACACAGGTCCGTTCCGTCCTCACGTAACACTGGGGCGGGTCAAGGGTCCGGGCGCGGAAATCGGCCCGCGTTTGATTACCGGTGCTGCCCGCCCGGACTTGAGCACGGATGTCTGCGTGCAGACCGTGGATCTCGTTCGGAGTCACTTGACGCAGGCCGGTCCGCGGTACGAGATACTGCACCGGGCTGCACTGGGAATGAAGGCCGAGGGAAGGGAAGGTTGAGTCCGACATGATCAAGAGCTGTCTTTCAAAAATAGGTTGCCTCACCGTACTGGTGCTGGCGGGGGCCGGCGCCTGGTACTTTCAGGACGACATCGGGGGCTGGTGGGACCGGGTGCTCAACCAGGTCGAAATCGCGGCTCCGTCGGAGCCCAGCGAATCCGCCGCCGAGAGCGCAGAGAAGAAGCTGGCCACGCTTGGAGAGGGCTCCACCTCGGTGCGCCTGACGGAAGTTGAACTTCAGAGCCTCCTCACATATCGGCTCGCGCCGCTTCTGCCAGCAGGTGTCAGTGATTCTCAGGTAGAAATTCGCGACTCAACAGTGATCGTCTCGTCGCTGCTCCAGCCGGCGGATCTGCCGAACGTGGCCGACGAGGACGTCCTGAGTCGCTTCCTGGGCGATTCGACCCGTGTGACGACGGAGCTGAAGCCTGGTGTGTTCACGGCCGGGGTGGCCCGGCTTGAGGTAGAGGCTTTGCAGGCGGGCGCGCTGGCGATACCCTCGCCCATGATCCCGTTCATATTGGGTTCTCTCAGTATCCCAGGCGTAGAGACGTCTGGACGGGCGCTACTTGTTCCTGCACCCTCTGAACTACGGCAAATCACCGTTCGCGATGGAGCCATTGAGCTAAGCACGGAGCCCCCGCCGGAATCGGACCCCGAAAGCGAGTGAATCGGAGACACAGGGAGACAAATGTCTGAAAAGTTCTTGAATCACATAGACGGCCAGTGGGTTGAGCCGGATAGCGGCGAGTTTTTCGAAAACCGTTCTCCGGCGAATCATTCGGACCTCATCGGGCTATTCCCCGACTCGGGCGCGTCGGATGTCGATCGCGCCGTTCGCTCTGCACAGGAAGGATTCAAGCTCTGGTCACGAGTCCCCGCTCCTGAGCGGGGACGGTGCCTTCGGAGCTGCGAGAGAAATGGGCCATGACGTATCGCCGCCCGATCGGTGTATTCGGGATCATCACGCCGTTCAATTTCCCTCTCGCGATTCCGAGTTGGAAGATCTTCCCGGCCTTGGTATGCGGAAATTCGGTTGTGTTCAAGCCCGCCGAAGACGTTCCGCACACGGGCCACCTGTTCGTCGAGATTCTGCTCGAAGCCGGTGTGCCTCCGAGCGTTCTGCAGCTGGTTCACGGGCGAGGGGAAACGGTCGGCGCCGCCATCGTACAGCATCCGCAAGTGCCCGGGCTGTCCTTCACCGGATCGACCGCGACGGGCAGCATTATCGGCGAGACCGCAGGCCGCATGCACAAGCGGCTCTCTCTCGAGATGGGCGGCAAGAATGCCCAGATCGTCATGCCGGATGCGGACATGGGTCTCGCCCTGGAGGGAGTCCTGTGGGGCGCTTTCGGAACCACCGGGCAGCGCTGTACGGCGACCAGCCGGCTCCTGCTGCACCGGGATATTCACGATGATTTCGTGGGCCGTCTCGTAGCCGAGGCCGAGTCTCTGCGCCTGGGCGACGGCCTGCTGGAAGAAACGGACGTGGGACCGCTGATCCACGAGGCGTCCCTGAAAAAGGTCGAGGAGTACGTGGGAATCGGCCGCTCCGAAGGCGCCACCCTAGCCTGCGGAGGTCAGCGGGCCACAGGAGGCGAGTTGGATGCGGGCTGCTTTTTCGAGCCGACAGTACTCTCCGGCGTTCAGCCAGGCTGGCGCGTGGAGCAGGAAGAGATTTTCGGGCCCGTACTCAGCGTCGTCGCGTTCGACGATCTCGATGAAGCCATCCGGATCAACAACGGGGTGAAGTACGGTCTTTCGTCCGCGCTCTACACAAGCGACGTGGCGGGCGCGTTCCGCGCCATCGCGGAAATGGACAACGGAATTACGTATGTGAACGCGCCGACGATCGGCGCCGAAGCGCACCTTCCGTTCGGCGGTGTCAAGCAAACGGGTAATGGTCATCGGGAGGGAGGCTGGGAAGTGTATGAGTTCTATTCTGAGACCAAGGTCGCGTATGTAGACTACAGTGGGACTTTGCAGCGCGCGCAGATCGACGTGGATTGGTAAGCGGGCTGGTGTTGAATGCCCGTTGAGGTGCATCTGCACTCTCGAAACAGCCGTTTCGGAACGGTCGTTGCAGAGCGAGGTAATGAAGGCGCCAGGCGGCCCGCGTGCTGCTGACGTAAGATGAGTTCGCACACGTATGTTACAATGCACAGGGAGTGAAGGGTGGCGAGGAAAGCGAAGCAAGCCGAGACGACCAAAAGCGCCGCGGCGACAACCGCGGCTAAGCACGTGGAACCCGCATCGGTGGGTCGGTACCTGTGGGAATGGACGAAGACTATCGCCGGGGCAGCTGTATTGTTCCTCGTCTTTCGGACGTTTGTACTCGAAGCGTTCCAGATCCCGACCGGCTCAATGGAAAATACTCTGCTCGTTGGTGATTTCTTGTTGGTAAACAAGATGGCCTACGGTGCCGAGATTCCGGGTACCAGCGTGCGGATCCCAGCCTTGGATCCACCAGAGGTCGGCGATGTCGTCGTGTTCGAGCCACCGCCAGCCGCCGGTCAGGCAGCGCGGACCAACTATGTAAAGCGACTGGTGGGTATGAGTGGAGACACCCTTATGATGGTGGGTGGTCAGCTTCACCGGAACGGCGAAGCGATTCCCGAGCCCTACGCGCGTCACACGAGACCCTTCGAAGATCCGGGCAGCTCGCGGTTCAACTGGCAGCGTAAACATCTAGTCAGCACCGGCAGGCGAGCTCAGGAATATCGGCCCACCAGGGACAACTGGGGTCCGATCGTGGTAGCCCAGGAGTCCGTGTTCGTGATGGGCGACAACCGCGACAACTCAGAAGACTCGCGCTACTGGGGTTTCGTGAGTGAAGACGCGATTCGGGGCCGCCCGCTCGTCATTTACTACTCGTACGACCGAAACAAGATGGTCCCGTTCCCGTGGCTGACCGAGATCCGGTGGGCTCGATTGCTCGACCCGATCCACTAGTCTCTACGGGATAAAGCTATGGTCAAGCGACCGGCGGCCAGGGGTCTCGGCTCGGTTGAGCAGTATATACGAGAAATTGGCGCCCAGCCCTTGCTCAGCCGCCCGGAGGAAGCTGAGCTGGCACGCCGAATCCGGGCGGGCGACGAAGATGCCAGGGAGCGCCTGGTAACGGCGAATCTCCGTTTCGTGGTCTCAGTGGCCAAGCGCTATGCCGATCGCGGCGTGGCGCTGGCAGATCTGATCAACGAAGGAAATCTGGGTTTGCTGCGGGCGGCCAGACGCTTCGACGAATCGCGTGACGTGCGTTTTGTCAGCTACGCGATCTGGTGGATCCGACAGGCGATGCTGCGGTCGATTTCCGAGCAGTCGAGGATCGTCCACGTGCCGAGCGGCCGGATCGAGCGTCGCCGAAGAGTCGTCCGAACTTCCAATACCCTAAGCCAGCGACTCGGGCGGCGGGCGACCGACGAAGAGGTCGCAGCGGAACTCGGAGTGGCTTCGGGTACGATTAGTAGCCTCTCATCCGCACCCGGGTCTTACATTTCACTGGACGCCCCCGTGCCCGGAAGTGCATCGGGATCGCTACTGGAACTGGTGTCGGACGAGGGTCGGGAAGACGCGCAAGCGGCCCGCGAGAGTGCCGCGCTCCGCCACGCACTGGAAGCCAGCCTCACACTCCTCGGCGCCCGCGAGGCAGATGTGCTGCGTCAGTATTTCGGACTTGACGGGGAATCGCGAACCCTCGAGAACATTGGGGTTGAACTCGGCGTAAGCCGTGAGCGCGTCCGGCAGATCAAGGACCGGGCTTTGAACCGGCTGCGTGACGGCTCATCCGGCCGCGGACTTGAAGCGTTTTTGACCCCCTCGTGAGCATTGGCACTCAAGACCTTAGGACGCTTTTGGTGCCTTGACACCCGACAACACCTTCAATAGCTTTTCTGGCTGCAACCGGAACGGCTCGGCCGCCCTGTTCCATGTGGGGCGGCTTGCTTTTTTTACCCAACAAGAAACCAACACTCGACGATGAAGACGTACACCGTCAAGGCCGGTGAAATAGAGCGGAAATGGTATGTGGTAGATGCCCGCGACCAAGTACTGGGACGGATGGTAACCCGCATTGCCACGGTACTCCGCGGAAAGCACAAGCCCACGTACAGCCCGCATCTGGATGTCGGCGACTATGTCGTGGTGATCAACGCGTCGAGCGTTCGGCTCACGGGTAAGAAGGAAACGCAGAAGGAATATTTTCGGCACAGCGGGTATATGGGCGGCGAGCGCTTCATACCGTTCAAGAAGCTCCTGGCTACGCGTCCGGAGCGAGTGATCGAACGGGCCGTAAAGGGGATGCTTCCCAAGAACAAGCTTGGGCGGGAGATGGCGTCGAAGTTGCGCGTGTATCCAACATCGGAGCACCCGCACGGGCCGCAGTCGCCCCAGAAGCTCGAGATCTAGGACTCAGGAGGAAGTTTGGCGGACGTAGACACTATTCAGTCGGTGGGCCGAAGGAAGGCAGCGGTTGCCCGGGTTGCCATGACGCCTGGCAGCGGAGCGTGGTCGGTTAATGGCCGATCCCTTGAGGAGTATTTCCCGCTTCTTCGCTACAGAGAAGCCGTCAAGAAACCGTTGGTGGTGACCGAGACAACCGACCTGTATGACATTCGAGTGCGCGTGTCGGGTGGCGGACCTACGGGCCAGGCCGAAGCCGTTCGGCTGGCGGTCGCCAGGGCGGTTCTTAGTGCCGATGAAGAGCGGCGCGCGACCCTGCGCGCCAATGATCTACTGACACGCGATCCGAGAATCGTGGAGCGTAAGAAGCCAGGCCAACCGAAGGCCCGGAAGCGCTTCCAGTTTTCGAAGAGATAAATTCCACGTGATAGACCAAAAACCGGGTAGCATGGAAGTTATAGGGCTTAAGGAACTTCTCCAGGCGGGCGTCCATTTCGGACACCAGACACACCGCTGGAACCCGAAGATGCGCAAATACATCTTCGCGGAACGAGGCGGAATCTACCTGATCGACCTCAAGAAGACGCTCAGAGAGCTGAACAAGGCTCGTGAGTTGGTCAACTCTGTGGTCCGGTCCGGGAACAAGGTTCTTTTTGTATGCACCAAGCGCCAGCTGGCCGAAGTAGTGCGAGCTGAGGCCGAACGATCGGGCTCATTCTTCGTAACCGAGCGGTGGCTCGGTGGAATGCTCACGAACTTTCAGACGATCAAGAAGAACATTCGTCGGCTCAAGGACCTCGAGCGTGGGGTGGAAGAGGGAGCCTTCGAGTTCTACACGAAGAAGGAGCGGCTGCTGCTGGAGCGAGAGCGGCTCAAGTTGGATCGGTACCTGGCGGGGATCAAAGACATGACCAAGCTCCCTGGTCTCGTCTTCGTGGTCGATTCCCGAAAGGAAGAAATCGCGGTGCGAGAGGCTAACCGGCTTGGGATCCCGGTCGTTGCGATCGCCGATACGAACGCTGATCCGGACATGCTGACCATTCCGATCGCCGGAAATGACGATGCGATTCGGTCCGTCTCCCTCATTACGGGAGCCATCGCCGATGAGATCGAGATTGCGATTCGGGAGATCCCAGAGGCGGGCGGAGCAGGGGAGGAGGACGCCTACACGTACTCGACCGATGCCGGGGCGGCTGCGGCACCTGGCCGCAAGAAGCGGGCACGGCCCAAGCGGCGTCCGAAGCCGGAAATGATCGCCAAGCGTCTGCACACGGATACCGCGGATGCTGTCAAGGTTCCTGACCCTTCTGAGGCAGAATCCGAAACGGAAGCCTCCGAAACCGCCGAGTCTGCCCAAGAACCGATTGCAGAAGAAGCCGGCGCCGACAGCCCGGCGCCGGAGGAATCAACGCCGGTGGAAGAACAGGTGGCAGCCGTGACCGAGTCCTCAGCTGAGGATGGGGACCCAGAAACCCCCAGCTCACCCTGAGCCAGATCACGGTGGGCCACTTCGGTGGCCCTTTTTTTTGATTGATGTTTCTTAGTGTTTGTCTCGCTGTACAGTCGAATGAGTGGAGTTGATAGAGATGACGGAGATTACAGCTCAGGCCGTTAAGTCCTTGCGCGAGCGTACGGGCGCCGGAATGATGGAGTGCAAGCGGGCCCTAGTCGAGACGGGCGGTGACGAGGAGCAGGCGATAGACCTTCTGCGGAAAAAAGGCGCTGCGAAGGCAGCCACGCGGTCCCATCGTACCGCATCCGAAGGCGCTGTTGCCACCGTCCAGTCAGATGCGGGTGCGATCGCCATGGTTGCGGTGTCCAGCGAGACGGATTTTGTGGCCCGCAACGAAGCCTTTCGGAGCTTCGTCGCTCAGGTAGCCGGTGCGGTTGCCGAGGCTGAGCTGGAGAGTGGGTGCGTCTACACCGGCGACGACCTCTTGGCCCGTCCGGAGCTGGCTGAGCTGGGCCAGAACCTGACGGATCTCCAAGCCTCCGTTGGAGAGAATCTGCAGATTCGCAGCGGGGTTCGTTATCTGCCTGCCGAGGAATGCGCCACGGGCGCGTATGTTCACTTCGGCGCCAAGATCGGGGTGGTCGTTGAGCTTGGGGGGACCGAGCCGACCGATGCGGCACGAGAGCTGGCCCGGGACGTAGCCATGCACGTGGCCGCAGCGAATCCGCTAGGCGTTCGCCCCGAAGACATTCCCGAAGAGCAGCGGGAGCGGGAGAGGGCGATCCTCGTGGAGCAGGCGAAAGCCGAGGGCAAGCCGGAAGCCATAGCCGAGAAGATCGTCGAAGGACGCATGAGGAAGTACTTCGAGCAGAGCACGCTCACAGAGCAGGCCTTCGTGAAGGATCCGGATATCAAGATCGGCGCACTCGTTGACCAGCGAGTTCCGGGTGCACAGATCAAGAGGTTCACGCGCTTCGAGGTCGGATAAGGAGGACGCTGTTGAGTAGTATCGCCTACCCACGGGCCGTGGTAAAACTATCCGGCGAGTCTCTGGCCGGAGATCAAGGCTTTGGTATCGCACCTCCTGTCGTCGAGGAACTAACCGCCGAAGTACGCCAGGTCCATGAGGCCGGGATTCATCTTGGACTTGTAGTGGGCGGCGGAAACATCGTCCGAGGTGCTGTCGCCAGCCGGGAAGGCATGGACCGTGTGTCTGCGGACTACATGGGAATGCTGGCGACTATCATCAATGCGCTTGCCTTGCAGGACATGTTGGAGCGGAGTGGGGTGGAGACACGTGTGATGACGGCGATTCGTATGGAACAGCTGGCGGAGCCCTACATCCGGCGCAGGGCCTTGAGACACCTTGAGAAGGGCCGCGTTGTGATCTTCGCAGGTGGGACCGGCAATCCGTACTTCTCTACGGATACGGCGGCAGTCCTCCGCGCCATTGAGATGGAAGCGGACGTGATTCTTAAGGCCACGAAGGTGGACGGCGTCTTCTCGGCCGATCCCGCTCTCGATCCCTCCGCAGAATTCATTCCCGAACTTACGTACAAAGAGGTTATTAACCGCGAGCTCGCCGTGATGGATGCGGCTGCGATTTCGCTGTGCCGAGAGAACGACCTTCCGGTCATCGTCCTCAATACGCGGAAGAGAGGAGCCATTCTTTCCGCGCTGCGAGGCGAACGGATTGGCACGCTCGTCAGCATGAAGGAGACCGCCAGTGTCGAATGAGACGATCCGGGAGTCGTCCCGGCAAATGGACAGGAACCTTGAAGCCATCGCCCGTGAGTTCAACGCAGTTCGGACCGGCAAGGCCAGTCCCGCCATTCTGGATACGGTGAGCGTCGACGCCTACGGGGCGTCCGTGCCCATGAAGCAGGTGGCTAACGTCTCTGCGCCTGAGCCCCAGATGCTACTTGTTCAGCCGTACGATCCCCAGCTCGGTGCAGCGATCGCCAAGGCGATTCAGAGTTCAGATCTGGGTCTCAACCCGAATGTGGACGGCAACGTGGTACGGGTGAGCATCCCGGCGCTCACCGAAGAGAGACGCAAAGACCTCGTAAAGGTGCTGCATCGTATGACCGAGGAGGGCCGCGTTGCGGTACGGCACTCACGTCACAAGGCCAAGTCCGACCTTGAAAAGAGCGAGCGGGATGGGGATCTTGGTGAAGACGAGCTGCACCGCCTGCTCGATAATCTTCAGCGGCTGACCGATTCTCACATCACAAAGTTGGACGAGATGCTGAAGGCCAAAGAAGCGGAACTGATGGAAGTTTGACGTGTCCGACGATTCCAAGCCTTTGAACTCAGCTTCTCTGCCGCTGCCGCGCCGCACCGATTTCAGGGCGGCGTTCGATTCCTATGTGACTGGTCGGCATAAGGCGGTACCCACCCAAGAGAAAATTGCTGCGCACTCAAGCCGTGCCGAGGCGCTACCGGCGTCGGCGGGGGCGGACCCCGGGGCTGCACCAAACGCCAGCCTGAGGCCGAAAGCTGGTGTCGGGATTCCGGGCCGTCTGGTATTCCACCGGGGCGCCGGGACATGGAGGGACCGCCTTTCCTCGGGCGCTTCTCAGCTCGGTGTCGATCGAGACTAGGTTCCGAGCCCACCTGGCCCGCAACGAGCATCTAATTCCTGCCGGTAGTCGGGTTCTCGTCGGGTTGTCCGGCGGACCCGATTCCATGGCTCTCATGCATCTCCTGGTTGAGCTTCGCGCACGCCGGGGGCTTCACATCTTGGCTGCCCATTTCAATCATGACGCCCGAAGTACCGGCGCATCGGAGGCCCAGCAGGTCGTCCAATGGGCCGCGAGCCTGGGAGTGCCGTGCCGGGTCGGCAGGCCTACGCAGTCGCTGAGGAGCGCTCACGCCGACTGGAGGGACGCCCGGTATGCCTTCCTCCACAGCGCCGCACAGACTGAGAACTGTGCAAGGGTCGCCACGGCTCATCACGAGGACGATCAGGTCGAGACCATTCTGTTCCGTCTGATCCGCGGAACGGGTACGGGTGGCCTGGCAGGTATTCCCACCAAGAGGCGTGCGATCGTTCGACCGCTGCTTCCGTTCCGGAGGCACGAGCTACAAGCGTACGTACACGAGCGGGGGATTCCCCACCACCGGGATCCGAGCAACGCGGACCCGCGCTGGGCGAGGGCCCGCATCCGCTGGCAGGTCAGGCCGGCCCTGGAAGCGAGGGTCCGCATGGCTGGAGGTACGCCGGCGGCTGCAACGGACGCGATTCTGCGCATCGCGGAGCAGGCGGGCCGGTTGGAAATCGCTCTTGCGGCACGGGACGAAGAAATCCTGGACAGCGTAACGTCGAGTCCATGCGAGGCCTCCACGTTTCGGCTTGATCTGAATCGGGTGCGGGTCCTTTCGATGCACGTCCGGTCCCGCCTTGTTCGGCTGCTAGCCCGCCGTCTGGACACGCAGTTGACGGCTGGCGGAACCAGGGCCGCAGCCGAGTTTATCAGTCGCTGTGGTAGTGGAGCCTCTATCGACATCGGCGGGGGGCTCAGGCTGCGCCGTTCTTTCGACGAATTGGTTCTCGGGGGTGACCCGAAACGCACCGCGTCCGCCGAAGAATCACTCGAGATCGGTCGGGAGGGAGAGGGGACGAGAATTTGGACGGCCGGACACCGCCGCTTCCGCGTTTCCTGGGGAACGGCCAACAGCGTGTCAGCGGCTGCGGACTACTGCATTGCCCTACCGGAGAACCCCGAGCATTATCCGATGAAGCTGCGGAGCTGGTGTCCCGGCGACCGCATTCGAACGCGAGCTGGCACACGCAAGCTCAAGAAATTGTTTGGAGAGTGCCGCGTTGGTGTCGAGGTACGGGGATCCGTGCCGCTACTCGTGTCCCGCATAGGGAAAATCTTGTGGGCGGCGGATGTCGCCCACGATCGGGAGTTGGTGGCCGCCGTCGGCGGCCCCACGAGCCCGACTTGGACCGGACAGAGGCTTTTACGCCTCTCAGAGGAAGAGGGATAGTGGAAGACCAAGTAACTCAGCTTCAAGATCCGGGACTCATGGCTCGCACGGGTGGACGACCTTTGCGGCGAGTCGTGTTTTCCGAAGAGCAGATAGAACAGCGGGTACGCGAAATGGGCGCGGCGATATCGGCGCACTATCCTTCCGATGCGAACCTGCTCGTGCTAGGCCTGCTCAAGGGCTCGTTCATATTCATGAGTGATCTGGTGCGGCACATAGACCTGCCGTTGCAGTTGGACTTCCTCGTGGCATCCAGCTACGGGAGCGGCACAACTTCCTCCGGTGAGGTCGAGCTTCTCTACAACCCGACCGCTCCGATCCGAGACCGGCACCTGCTTCTCATTGAGGACATCGTAGACAGCGGAAACACAATCAACCAATTGGCTCGTACTCTAGAGAAGAGTCGGCCCGCATCGCTGGAGCTGTGTGCCCTGCTGCACAAGCACGTGGCGCCAGACCTGGCCATCGAGCCTCGATGGGTCGGGTTCGATGCCCCGAATGAGTTTCTAGTGGGATACGGTCTCGATCATGCGGAAGACTTCAGGCATCTGCCTGTCGTGGCGAGCATTTAGGCATTTGGAAGGAGCAACATAGACACGTGGCGATGAAACCTCCGGCAGACGAGGGGCGCGACCCGGGCCGCACGAATCGGCTTGTACGTACGGTGTCGTTCTGGGCCCTCGTGCTCCTGGTACCTCTATTCATCCTCCAGATAATGAACAGCAGCCGTCAGGCCGAAACGGAACTGAC
>JAZDDE010000358.1:0-2433 GCA_036679495.1 Gemmatimonadota bacterium
ATGGAAAGAGAGTTGAGCCTCATGCGGGGTCTGAGGACTCACCGGCCTGAGGATCCCTTCGACACCCACGGGCTCGCGCCATCGCAGAAACGGAGCAGCCTGTCAGCTGCCTTCGTGATCCCAATGCGCGGCGTGATCAAGACCTGGCTGTCCGGGATAGCCCCTCCAGCTTCGATCCACAGGGGCGCTGTAGCGAGATCGTGGCGCTGCAGGTCAGGTCCGATGGCCAGGGCCTGAGACAACCGGCCGGGGCCGCTCGTGAGCGTAGGGCGGCCGCCGCGGCGCTCCCGCATGAGGTCCTGGCCCTCCAGGGGCTCGAGAGCCCGCAGCAAGACGCCGTGCGGTACGCCGACAGGACCGGTGACGGCGTTCAGGCACCAGTGAATCCCATAGTTCAGATGGATGTAGGCGGTGCCGGGAGCTCCGAACAGCGGATCGTTGCGAGCGGTCCGGCCGGTCCGGGCAAAGGCGTGCGACGCCGCGTCATCGGCGCCCTCGTACGCCTCCGTCTCAACAATCCGTCCGGAAACCGGGCCCTCAGAAGTCTCTCGCACCACTACGCTGCCCAGAAGCGCGCGCGCAACTTCGGCTGAGCCACGGTCGTAGAACTCCGGGAGCAGGGCGCCGGCGCGCCGCTGGGCCGCGCCCGCGGTCACTTCAGCTCGTGCGCTCTCGTTCGGCGCGGCGTCCGGCTTCGACCGCCCTTGCCCGGTGCTCAGGCAGAACATCGCGCAGGCGCTTCGGGTTCTGATCGATGACGTCGAACACATCCGCTCCGAAGGCCGATACAATGCCCTCCGCGGTCCGGCGGCCGACGCCTGGATAGTTCTCCGTCATTCGTTCGATCAGCGACCCAGCATCTGCTGAGGTCGTTGCTGAGGCCGGAGGCGCCGCTGGTGCGGCGTCAGCGGCGGCTGGCTTGGCCCGCGTTCGTGGGCGAGCATCGGGGACAGTCGGGCTTGCAACTGAGGCCGCGGGTTCACTGGACCTCTCGCTGGCCGTTGAGCCCGAGTCCTTCGCCGCTTCCGCTTTAGCAGCCGGTGCCGCCTTCGACGGAGAGGAAGCCGAAGCGGCCTGGGCTCCGGAGGATCCGCGGCGGAATCGACCCAGCACCCGCCGCACGCCCCGGTCGAGTGCGGTCAGGCCATCCTCGTCCCGCTCGTCGCTGGGGCTGGTGCTCGACTCATCGCTGTCCTTCGATTCGGCCGTGGACGCGCGCGCATCCTTCTTCTGCTTTGTCTCTGACGGTGTCTCGGTCGGGCTCGACTCAGCATCAAGCGGACGGACGTGTAGAGCGCCGCCGTCGGTCGAGACGAGGCTCACTTGTCCCTCGTCGCTCGCCCGGCGCAGGAACTCACTGAATTTCCGAAATCCGAGGTCGCCTTCATCAAACGAGGAGTTCTTCTGAAGCATACGCCGTTTCACTTCCGAGTCACGCCCGGACCGGCCGCGGTCCGCCAGGTCCTGGGCTGCGTTCCGAAGAAGCTCGTAGGCCGCCGGCAGCCCGTCCGAGTCAATGACGGCTTCCTCCGAAGAGGACGCCGCGGCCTCTCGGTCCCGGGTCCGAGAGGGGCCGTTGCCCGACTGGCTCCCGCTCGGCCGCTCTCGGCTCGAGGAGCCACTCCGGCCCCGTCCGCGGCTTGATCTCCGGCTGCTAGCCGCGGTTCGCTCAGAAGAATCGCTTCGAGGTTCCGGTGAAGCAGTACCAGCCCCAGGCGACGCTGAGGCCTCAGTCGAAGTCGCCTCGGCTTCTACCGCAAACGAAGCGGTGTCCGACTTCGCGGGAGACACCTCGTATTGGCCATTCGGAGACTTCCGGAGCTCGACTATGCCGCGGGAGGCTGCCTCAGACATGAAACGGTTGAACTTGCTGAAACCGAGCGACCGCTCGCTGAAGCTGGGATCCATCTCCAGCATGACCTGCTTGAAACGATCACTGCGCATGACGTCACCACGCTCCACCATCTTCTTGATCGTTGCCTCTGCAAGCTCCCACGGATCATAGCGCTCCGTTACGATCTCGGAGGCAGCTCGGAGCCCCGCCAGGCTCGTGTAGCTGTAGTACTCGTCACAGTTCTGAACCAGCAGATCGCTGCTCGACTCCTGGAGCCCTACACCAATGACGTACTTGCCGTATTCCCTCAGCTTGAGCACCAGACTCGAAAAATCTGAGTCGCCGGACAGAAGGATGAACGTCCCGATGTCGGGACGTGTAAATACGATCTCCAGCGCATCGATCGCCAGCCGAATATCGGTCGCATTCTTCTTGGTGGATCCGTAGGCGGGCGCGAAAATCAGGTCGATCGAAGCTTCCGACAAAGGCACAATATACTGGGGATAGCGGCGCCAATCCGCGTAGGCGCGCTGCACCGAAACCTTGCCTCGAATGATGTCCGAATCGAGCAGCTTGCGGAGCTCCTGTCCGAGGTCGGA
>JAZDDE010000359.1:0-4543 GCA_036679495.1 Gemmatimonadota bacterium
GTGTTGTCACGATTCGGACGCCGATCGCGGTCCCTCGGCTACTCAGACGAAGCCGCGCCAACGCTCCGCCGGCATTTCATGCCGCACCAGGTTGACATGCGCAACCGTACCCCCGAGTCTACCACTCCCTCTCCCGCCCAAAAACTAGCCGACTGCAGGGTCTGGTTCATCACCGAGAGGGGCATGCGCGCTTCCGGCGCCGAACGCATGAAAGCCGCCGCGGCCAAGCTCAGGAAAACCGCAGCCGAGCTCGAAAAAGCCGCGCGATGTCTCGATCAGTTATGCCGAGCTCGGCATAACTGGTCTTATGCCGAGTCCTCAATTATGCCGAGTTCGTTGGTTCAGGGTCCTCAAAGCCCGACCGATAGCCGTGACCCGCTGATCTGACTCGGCATAATCTTGAGCCCTTCGAGGAAGCTCATCAGGCTATCGTCGGGGCGGTATCGGCCCGATGGCAAGTCATAGGGCGCTGTCTTGTCCAGGGCTTCCTGCTTCCTCTCGATGTCAGCGTGGATGTAGCACTGAACGCTGTCCGGCGTCTCGTGGCCAAGCCAGAGGGCGATCGTGGTGTGGTCGACTCCACTCTGGAGCAGGTCCATGGCGCAGGTGTGTCGAAGCACGTGCGGCGTGACCCGCTTGTCGGCCAGGGAAGGGCACTGCTCTTGCGCCACCTTGGCGTACTTCTTGAGCAAGTATTCCACAGCGTCTCGGCTGAGGTGGCCTCTGTCACGAGAACTGGGGAAGAGCGGCTCCTCCGGGCGAGCTTTGCACTCTTTGGCCCAATCCCGGAGGATCGCTGCCAGCAGCGGCTCGATCGGAGTGAGGCGCTGCTTGCGACCCTTGCCGGTGCAGCGGACATGGGCAGGGCCATTGAGCTCGACATCCTTCACGCGCAGGCCGGTGGTTTCAGAGACTCGCAGACCCGTGTGGGCCATGAGGGCCATGAGCGCTCGATCCCGGCGCCCCAACCAGGTGCTCAAGTCGGGAGCTTGAAGCAGCGCGTCAACGTGGTTTCTCTTCAAGAAGTCGACCGGCTTCTTCTCCCAGCGCTTGGTGGGGATGTCCAGGACACGCTGGATCAGAGCGCTGTGGGAAGGCTCGCGAAAGGCGACGTAGTTGAAGAAGGAATGAATGGCCGCGAGGCGGGCATTGCGTGTGCGTGGGGTGTTGCCGCGATCGGATTCCAGGTGGTCGAGAAATCGGCAGATGAAGGGGGCGTCGAGATCTTCGAGCAGCAGCTTCGAGGGAGCTTTCTTGAGCTGTTGGTGTGCGAAGTCGAGCAGGAGTTTGAAAGCGGTGCTGTAACTGTCGATGGTGTTCGGGCTCGCCTCGCGCTGTCTCATGAGCCGTTCGGTAAAGAAGGCCTCGAGCAACGGGGCGAGGGAAGTGGCGTTGGTCATAGGATTTTCTCCTGGGTCGCAAAGTTGTCCGAAAGCCGTGCCGCGGCCAGTTGCAGGAGCTCGGGGACGGCGGTGAGATACCAGTAGGTGCACCGGACGCTGCTATGACCGAGGTAGGTGGAAAGCTTCGGCAGCTGCGCCTCGACATCCGCATCGGCGCGGTACCAATTGAGCATCGTGCGCACGGCGAAACTGTGTCGCAGGTCGTGTAGGCGAGGGCCGTGGTGTTGGCCGGGGCTTCGTAATCCGATCTGTCGCGAGAGCTTGAGGAAGGTTGCGCGGACGGTCTTCGTCTTCAGTCGCCTGCCGTGCTCGCCGAGCAAGAAGCTGGGCGTTGTCACTGTGGGGTAGATCCGATCGCGGTACCTCTGGTAGTCGAGCAGAGCCTTCTGGGTCGTGGGATGGATTGGGACGAGGCGGTCTTTCCCGAACTTGGCGTGGCGAAGAGTCAGGAGTCCCTGCTCCAGATCGACGTCCTCCCGGTCAAGATAGACAGCCTCTCCCATTCGCATGCCGGTGACCGCGAGGAGGCCAAGAAGCGTCGCGTAGGTCCAGGCGTGTAGCCCTGTGGGCGAAGCCAGGTTGCGGGCGGCCTGAAGGAGGCGCTCCACCTCCTCGTCGCTGTAGAGATAGGGCTCACGGCGTGGATAGCCGCGCGGTAGCAGCCCTGTCGGGGGGACCTCGGTGCGCGGGTCTTGTGCATTGAGGTGTCTTGCAAAGAGGCGAACCGTGTTCAGCCGACGCGCCCACCAGCCGGGCTGAGCGTTGGCCGGCAGCTGTGCCCATTGCAGGGCCAGTTGCGTCGTGAGGAACTCGGCCTCTTGCTGCTCGGCGAAGGCGACGAAATGGTTCAAGGCCACCGCGCCTTCGCGTAGTGCGAAGCCCGCAGCCCTGCGCGTGGCGAGGTATTCCTCAAGCGATTTTCGCAGTGGGCTCATGGGCAACCTCCTGGCCAGGGCTGGGCGAGATCGCGCAGCGCGTCGATGTCGACTCGGGCGTAGATCTCGGTGGTTCGGGTGTTGCGATGGCGCAGGATCTGGGCGATCTGCCTCAGCGAGGCGCCCCGGCGCAACATCTCGGTGGCCAAGGTGTGACGCAACAGGTGCGCCCCCTTGTGCCTTGGATCCAGACCCGCTCGCCGCAAAGCTCGGCGGACGATCGAACCCACAGAGGTGGCCGCGGCCAGCCCGCGGTAAGGGGCTTGAAGCCGGACGAAGACCTGCGGGCTCGAACACCGAGGCCGGCCGTGGCGCAAATAGGCGACCAAGGCTTCGCCGACGTCTTGGAGCATCGGCAGTCGCTCGCAGCACATGCCTTTGCCCCGGACGGTGAACTCCCCTAATTCCCAATCGAGGTCGGAAAGTCTCATGGCGACCACCTCTCCGGCTCGCAGGCCGAGTCGCGCCAGCAGGAGCAAGATCGCGTAGTCCCGCAGCCCTTGGGTGCAGCGCAGATCGCAGCTGGCCAGCAGTTGTCGCGCTTGCTCCGGCTCCAGGGACTCGGGCAACTTCACCGGGCGAGTGGCCAGCGCCGGCACCGCGGCCGCCAGATCGGTGTCGATCGCGCCATCCAGCCGCAGACCGCGCAGGAAGCTACGCAAAGCCGAGGCGACCCCTCTGACATTGCCACCACCGCCAGCCTGGGCACGACGCAGAACGAACTGCCGGACATCCGCCGCGCTCAGCTCTCCCGGAAGGATAGGGCCGGAACCGAAGCGCTGGCCCAGGAAGTCACGGATCACACGGCAATAGCTGGAGATGGTCTTCGGTGCGAGACCACGTTGTCGAGCCAGGTACTGCGAGAAATCATGCAGCGCGCAGTCCAGGGCACTGTCGGGTGGCGACAGCTTGGATTGCGCGACCACTCCGACCTCCCGAAGATGCTCGAGCAGGATGGGGGACACGGTCGTGGGCTTACAGACAGCCTTGCGGCTTCTCGGGGATTGCTCCTCGAATCGGGAGAGGCTTTCCTCCTCCAGATCGTCGACCTGTAAGCCCTGCTCCTCGAGCCAATGGCTCAGGTCGGCGACGACCCGTAGCTGTTTCTGGATGGTTCCCTTGGCGTAACCTCTCTTCGAGAGCCGATTCGCGAAGAGGTCCATGTGGGGACCCAACGGCCCGGCGTACAGACGCGCCAACGCCACTGGGGTGCTGAAGAACTGGTCCGTCATGTCTTCTCCTTTCTGGCCTCCAGGCCAGGAGAGAAGACTGTCGGATTATGCCGAGTCCGTCATGCTGTCACCCCGTTTTTCTCGATGGGCAGATCGCCAGCTCGGCATAATCCGGGACTCGGCATAAGATCAGGACATGCCCGCACCCTCGAACGGCTCGGGCGCGACGTCCGGCGCCGGCATGGCGGTCTTCCGCCGCATCACGGTCTGCGGGCAGTATCAGAATGAGCACCGGGTGCCGGCCCTGCGACTTACCGGCAAGTTATGTTGTTGGCTACATAATTTGCCTTATGTTGTGAGCCCGCTTATGTGGTGAGGCTGCTCCAAACGCCCGGTATCACGGCGTAGCCGGCCGCGACTTCACAACATAATTCGATCCGACATGGTAGCGACCTCTGAAAGGAGGTACACACCATGTTCGAGAAGCTGTTTACGCGCCCCGGAGCGCTTCGCCGTCATCGGGAGGGTCCCCTTGCCACCGAGCGAGCCGAGTATCTGAGCACGCTTGCCGCCCAAGGCATGGCGCGGGGGACGATCCTGCGCCGGTCTTCCTTCTGCCTCTGCGTTGCCGTGGAGCTTCAGCGTGGCCGGCCGACCGGTGCTTCAACGCAGACGAAGTGGAGGAGCTCGCGGAGAGATGGGCCGCAGAGCGCGTCGCCTGTGGGCGGGCATCGAGCCCACGGTCGCCCAAGAGGGACTTCCAGTTCGCTGCCATGGACTTTCTACGTAGCCTCAGTCGACTAACTCCGGCTCAGGCTCCCGAAGCGGGTCGCTACGATGCCGAGTTGGCCGACTTCATCGCCGTACAGCAGGAGGGTCGGTGGCTGTCAGAGGCGACTTGTCGGTCGGCGAAATGGCACATCAGGAGGTTCTTCGACTACCTGGAGCAGCGTGGTGTTGCCCTCGGGGATGTCGCACCGACCGATATCGACGCCTTCTTCGAGCACAAGGCGCAGCGGTGGAACCGGATTTC
>JAZDDE010000036.1:0-2629 GCA_036679495.1 Gemmatimonadota bacterium
CACCAGTTCTCGTGGCTCATCGACAACCCGCTCAGGCGTCTAGTTCTCTCGCCCGAGACGCTGGCCAAGCGATTGCCGCTGTCGGATTCAAGCCGAATCTTGGAGCTTGGCCCGGGTTCTGGCTACTTCAGCACCGCTCTGGCTGCCCGGGTGCCGCGGGGCTGCCTAGAACTGTTCGATCTACAGCCTGAAATGCTGGCCAAGGCGGAGCGGAAGCTGCGGGCGAGTGGTCATCACAATATCGGTTGCACAACGGGTAACGCCAGCGAGGATCTCCCCTTCCCTGACGGCCATTTCGACGTGGCCTTTCTTTCGAGCGTTCTCGGGGAAGTGCCAGACCAAGGGCGCTGCCTACGGTCGTTGCATCGCGTCCTGTGTCCGACGGGCACGTTGGCTTTTCACGAGTCGATTCCCGATCCCGATCTGATTCGTTTCGAAACTCTCCAAGGTCTCGTCGAACCCCAAGGTTTCAGGTTTCAGCGTCGCTGGGGCCGACCGTGGAACTACACGGCCACCTTCGTGAAGTCCGAACCCAGCGAAGCAGAAGGTGCTGCCTAACAAGGCGCTGCAGCTGACGTGGCACAGCGCGCTCCAATCGGGGTCTGGTAGCATTCTGGCACCAACCTTGGGTGCCTCAGCGACCGTCGGCGGCCTGTGCCACGCAGCTGAGCGCCCAGTCCGTTAGGCCGCACGGAGGTGCCCCATGCTAGGTCGCTATCTGAGCGTAACCGCGATTGCTGTGATCACGATCGCGCTGACTCGACACGCTTCGGCTTCACCTCTGATCTTCGACTTCGAATCAGGCCTCCAAGGTTGGACCCTGGGGACCGTCGAGCGCATGCTAGGGGCACCACTTGGCGGCGACTTCGCGATGTTTGGTGAGGGTAGCGGAGACGGGGCGCCCATCGGCACAGGCCCCTTCATGTGGATCGAGCTCAACCTCAGTGGCTACTCATCGGTCACCTTTTCACAGTTCTTGGTTAGCCCAGCCGACCCGCTCATCAACTTCGTGAACCTCAGCATTCGGCCCGTCCCTGATCCAGGCGGTTTCTTTGGCCTCGACCCCGGCTTCAGCCAGCTTGCGACAGCCGAAGATCCGACCCCGAATCCAGACCTTCGGTTCGTCGATCTTTCGGCCTTCGAGGGGCTCCACCGCGTCTCGTTCCTTTGGGCGACGGTAAACTTGACCCCGTACTCTGGCTTCGTCGACGACGTCACCTTCCATCCGGTACCTGAGCCCTCTACCGCGGTCCTCGTCTCCTTGGGACTGGCTATCTTGGCAGCAGGCGCGTCAAGGCGGAGTGCGTCCTAACAAGGCGCTGCAGCTGACCTGCTCCAGCGCGTTCCAATCCACCCGTGGTACCGTCTGGCATTGGATTTTGGGCATTCCAGCTCACCGGTTGCGGCTGGCCGGCAGCTGAACCGCCGATCCGTTGGACGGCGTCACGGAGAGAGCCCTGTGATCGGTCCGAAGCTCGATGCCCTACGCCTTTCACGAGGACCCGGCCTCCGGGCGCTTCGCTGGGCGATGGGAACGCGACCTGGAATCGAGATGGTAGAGTTGTCGCAGACTCGGGTCCGCTACCGAACCGCGGGAAACGGGTCGACTACGATCGTTTTCATCGCCGATCCTCCGAACGTACTGGAGCACTACGACGCGCTCATCGAGCTGCTTGCCCCTGCGTACCGAGTGATCTGCCTTGATATGCCCGGGTTCGGCTTCTCGTATCCCAAGCGCCAGTTCTCGTACTCCATAGACGATCAGATTCGGATGGTCACGGAGCTTTTGGAGCGCCTGGGGCACGGGCCCTACCTACTGTGCTTTTCATGTGGTGCTGCCTTCGCCGCTGTCGGAATCGCTGGGCAGCGCCCAGATCTCGTTGCTGGCCTGGTCAATATTCAAGCGGCTTCATGGGAGGAGCAAGGGCGCTGGGCACACCGCGTCGACTTAATGGGCCTCGTGGGAACTCCGATCGCCGGTCAATTGCTTCTCGCCTCTGCACCGACGTGGGTCGCGCGAAAGTGGTATCACGCTGCCTTGCCTGTAGGGAGTGAGGTTGAGGCGTTTGTGCAAATCGGATCAGAGGCGCTGCATCACGGAGCTTGCTTCTGTCTCGCCTCCGGCCTCCAGCAGCTCCAATCGGGTTCACCACCGGTACTTGGACCCGTTTCGCTGCCCTCTATGGTCGTCTGGGGAGCCGCTGACCGCACCCACCGGCGAACGGACAAGAACTCCGCGCGAACCTACTTTCCGGAAGCCAGTTGGCATGAGTTTCCGAGCGCCGCCCACTTTCCAGAGCTGGAGGAACCCGAGCGCTTCGCAGCCCTCGTTCGCGAGTTCGCCGCCGGCGCGTAGACGGACGCCGTCTAACCAGGGATTGCAGCTGACAACAGACAGCTGGGCGTTCCTGAACTTGGTAGCATTCTGGCGTCGGGCCTCTGTGGCATGGCGCTGACTGTCAGCGCTGTCGATTGCAGCTGAAGCCCGGGCCGTTAGACGGCGGGAACGGGGCCACTCGACTCGGGGGACGGGATGTTTGAGAATCTAGTCAACACCGGCGCAGTGCTGCTGATCGCTCTGGGAATCGCACATGCAGTGCATGTAGGTCGCAGCGCCGACGTCGAGCCC
>JAZDDE010000360.1:0-5924 GCA_036679495.1 Gemmatimonadota bacterium
GAGCACGGCTATGGCGCCGGCGGCCAGGAGCCCCCTGCGGCTTCGGTGGTACACGAGGATCCACATAAACAGGGGAGCCGGTAGCAGGTACCCCGTGAATTTTGTGGCCATGGCAAGTCCAAAGGCTACCCCGCCCAGCACGAGCCATCTTCGCCGGTCCGTCATCAAGTACGCGACCGCTCCCATAGTTCCAGCAAACCAGAACAGGGCTAACGGAGTGTCGGTGGCGGCGATATGGGCGTGTCCCACCACGCGGGGCATCGTCAGCATAGCCAAACCCGCACCCAGGGCGGCGGCCGTGCTCCAGCGCCATCCGGCCACCACGGTTACAAGCGCTACGAGAAGCGCGAACCACACCAGCGACATGAGGCGCATTGACCGTACCTTGCCGATCCAGCGACCCGCGATGGCGTCGGATGCGGCCATCGCGATTTTGTAAAACGGCGGATGCGGATTGTAGAAATCCACGGCTGGCGGATCCCACTGCGCCGCGATGACCTCCTGGCTGAGGGTCTCCATCCGGTCGGGGCCATTCACGACGCGAGCCGTCCACTCCTGAATGCCGACAGCCAGATTCATATACTTGGGCTCATCCCACGTGAGCCCGGAGTCGTCGAGCCCGGGGAAATGCAGCGCGATGGCGAGGACGCCCAGCGCGACCGCGAGCCAGTGTAGTTTCGCAGCTTTCATCGGGTTCTATATACCTCCAGAAGAGGAACTCCCCGTACGTCCAGCCGATAGAACGGACTGCCCCCGAACTCAGTCAGCGCCCACTCTAGATCCGTGTGCTGGCCCGGCCGGTTGAGCACGAATACGTAGGCGGGTTCAGGAGCCGGGCCGGGCCGTAGTACCGATGCGAAGCGTCGCTCGGGGTCGCACGTGAGGATGAATTCGACCCCGTTCTTAGGCAGGCTCGTCTCTATACGCCAGTCACCGGGCGCCTGACCCAGGCTCCGGTAGAAACACAATTCCTCTGTGAGGAAACCAGCCGCCACGACGTCTCCGGACTGAATGTGCTGCCCGAGCTCTGCAAGCACCTGCGGCGTGAGCGCCTCCTTTAGCCCCGTCACCTCCAGGCCTCTTCGATTCGCTCCCTGGACACCGCCAATAAAGGCGTTGAAATACGAGAGCTGAGATGGATGGTATTGCACAGTCCGGGCCAGCGGCAGACCCGTAAACGCCATCATGACGAGAGCGGCTGCGAAGTCGGACGTCCAGCGCTCCGGCAGTCGGCGCTGAAGCCATGCGGCCGCTCCGGCGACGCCCATTCCTGCCACGACGGCAAGAAAAGGGAAAGCAGGAAGAAACAAGCGAATCCCATCGTGCAATGGAGCCGACGGGAGCAGCAGGGCGCCATACATGAGGCCGATGCTGAGCGCGCACCACTGGACCCAGGCGCTGCGTACTGCGGTGAACCCGAGTGCCACAGCGGCCAGCCATGGTATCGGCACCGCAAGGAGCGTCCAGACGAATGGATAGTGCCAGGGCGGTCTGTATTCGTAAAGGGTCCCGAAATACACCGTCGTGATCTGCGTTCCGGCGTGCTCCGCTCGGCTGAAGCCGGCGGCGAGGTAGTCACTCAAGCCCGTCATCGGCGCGACCCACATCACGGGATTCACAGCTACGAACACAGCCAGGGCGGCACCCGCAACCACGGAAATCCGGCGCAGCGTCAGGCCTTTTCGGATGACGAGCCACAACATGATTGCGGGTACGGCGAGCAGGCCTGTGAACTTCGTGGAGACGGCCGCGCCCAGAAACAAGCCGGCAATCCACAGCCATCGCCTGTTCTCGGTCCGCAGGTGCGTTTCCAGTGCGGCGAGAGACCAGAACCAGAATGCCGCGAGGAACAAGTCCGTAAGGGCAAAGTGCGCGTATGCGAACACCGCTGGGATCGTCAGGAGTGCCCCCGCCGCAGCCAGACCTCCCAGCCGACGCTCACTCGCCTGAGCGCCGATCACGTATACGCTCGAAAGAAGGCCACCGTAGATGGCTACCACGGCCACCCGATAGGCCATAAGCGGGCCTAGAAGGCCCTCCAAGCCTGCGTAGGTCAGTCCCCCGAGTTCCCGTGAGAGGGGCGGGTGCGGAATGCGTACGGGATTCCATCGCCAATGGGTCAGCAGGTTCTCGCGGTCGAAGACGGCCGCCAGGTTCCCGCTAAGCAGATCAGCAAGAGCGCCCTTGGCCCACTGAAGCTGCAGGAGTGAGGATTCGAAGTAGTTGCCTACATCGCTGACGACTCCGTACTGCGGCGCCGTCATGAGTACGGCCACAAAACCGGCCAGGCCGACCGCTAGACCGACGGTCCACTGTTTGGGAAACTTCACTCCACAGTCCTCGTGGTAGCGAGGCTGGAAGAGCGAGTCACGAATATCAGCAGCAGGACCGCCAGCACGGCACCGGCACTCACCCGGGCGCCGATAATGAACGAGCGGGGCCGGAACTCAAACACGACTTCGCTGGAGCCGGCTGGAATCTCCACAGCCCGAAACAGACCGTTGGCGCGGAGAACGGGCCGGGACATGCCGTTCACAGTGGCGTTCCAGCCCGGGTAGAAACGATCCGTCAGCACCAGAAGGGCGGGGGCGCTCGCCTGTGCGTTCAGAACGACCCGATCGTTGCCGAATCGGGCCTCCTCAATCCGACCAGCAGCGTCGGATGAGGGAGGTTGGTCCGGCCTTTCCTCCAGCACGACGCTGGATAACATCGCGAAATCCGGTTCGAGCGCTCGGCGCAGGGCATCGTTCGCACGCGGCTCCTCTTCCCACGTCCCCACGACGTAGGCACGCGGCATTGGATCCGACACCTCAAACATTCGGAGAGGAAGATCGGGATGCCTGGCGATCTCGCGGAGGCCGACAAGCGAATCTGCGACGAGGGTCGGGTCGCTGTAGTACCGGACGTTCAGAAGGCGTAGAAAACGGACGGCGTCGCCACGATCGTAGTGGGCCAGCATCGCCTCCGTGGACATGGCGACAGAAGCCAATTCGATGCCCTGCAGTCCGTCTTGCATGGGCCGCTCATAAAGTTGTCCGAGGTTGGGGCCGAAGCTCTGGTAATCCAGATACATGTTCGAGAGCTCCTTGGCCCCCGCCACGACGAGGATCTCGCCCATCGTTGCGGCAACGGGCGAACCGCGGTATCGGAAGGCCTGAGGATCAGGCTGGGCCTCCGCTAGAACCTGCGCTACCCAGGGGAGGGTTTCGTACACCTCCGCGTCGACTGCCGGGTTGATTGCCTGATGGGGAACGATCAGGTCAACGATGCCGACCGCGATTATGACCGGAACCGCCAGGCGAAGCGACAGTCTGCCCCGCGCGGCCCACCCCATGATCGCGAGAAGGCCCAGGGCGATGACGCCGCCACGGATCACCTGTGCCAGGTAGGCACGCTGCGCAGACCCCGCGTCTTCGCAAAGAAGGGCCGCTTGCCACGCACCCCTACAGGCTCGTGTCAGGACGTCCGCATCGAGCCAGAGAAAAATACCCGCCGCGCTGTACGCGACGAGCGGTAGCATGAAGATCCACAGCCTTCTGCCCAATCCCCGCGGACTAGCCTGCCACACCTGGAATCCGCGAGCGGCCAGGATCGGAATGGCGAATGCGGTCAGGAAAAAGAACTTTTCGGGATACCGAAATGGCCTTAGCGGTGGTACATAGTCGAACAGCAGACTGTACAACGGAGAGTATTTCCCGAGCAGCAGGGCAAGGCCGAGTCCGAGCGTCCCGAGCCAGAACCAGCGCCAGCGGCGGGCAGCGGACGAAACGGCGCCGAGCACGGCAAAGGTAAGCAGCACGATGCCGGGGTAGATGCTGAGCAGCCAGGGTGCGAACTCAGTTAGGCCGCGGCTGAGTGTGAACCCGTGTATGCCGCCACTCAGAGCCGGAGGGAATAGAAGGTGAAGGAGTACACGCGGCTCCGGCGATCGACCGGCCGAAAAGCTCAGGTCCCCGCTCAGGGAGCGAACGGAGTGGCCGAGGAGCTCGACGAAAGGAATAAGCTGTACGGCGACCAGGGCCAGAGCGAGAAGTCCAGCGAGAGCAAAGGCGAGGCCCTGCCGGGATCGTCTCGGGCCGGTTGCCTCCTGGCCATCCGGCATCGGCACATTCGCCAGAGAGAAGGCGGCCAGGAGCAGCAGAATGATGGCCAGCATCTGTGGTTCGCCGCCCAGAAAGGCGACCGCACAGAGTAGAGAAAACCCCAGGGCTCTGCGTACACCACCGAACCAGCGATAGCGCTCCCAGACCAGAAAGAGCCATGGAGCCCAGCTCACCGTACCAAGGTTGTTCGGGAAGTTGCCAAGAGAAACGAAGTATCCGCCCAGCATGAAGCCGAAAGCGCCCAGCGCACTGGCGCCGGAACCGTGCTTCCAGTGCTTGAGCAAGGAATACATTCCAAGTCCCGCTACGGCATAGTGCAGCGCTATGAACAGCCCGAATCCGATGCGCAGCGGAAGCAAATACAGGAGCGCGTTTCCCGGATACAAGACTCCAGGCTGCAGGGTAGCAAAGAAGGGTTCGCCGTTACGAATCCACGGATTCCAGAGCGGTAGATCCAGGGCGCGCATCGACCGAGCCAGAAACGCCTTCATGGGATAGAAGAACGGCGTGATGTCGCGGCCGAAGAAAGCCTGCCCGCCGAACACTACGTCTTTGAACAGGAGCAGGCCCGTGAAGACAATGATCAGACGAACGGCCAAGTCCGCCGTGCTTGTGGGCCTGTTCTTCGGCATTCGCGGAAGATGGAGACGGGATCCTGATTACGAAAGAAGGGGCGCAGCGGCTATGCCGCTACGCCCCTTGTCAGACTCTGAGGCTGGTAAGCGAATCGCTTACGGAGACTTCTGAATCTTCCCTTCGATCGAGCCACCCACACCAACGGTGACCCAGAACGTGTTGCCCGAAGCCGTGTGCGAGGCCGTCACCTGATAGCCCGTCGCGTTACCTGCGCTACCAATAGCGATTCCGGGGCTGGTGGTGTAGCCGGCGCTCAGAGCGGCCGCGTTGTACGCCAGTTCGTCCACGAAATAGGATTCCATAGCCGCCTGAGCGTTGCGAACATCGCTCTTGGAGGTCGCGTCAAAAGCGCGACCCTTCGTCTCGGCGAACTGCGGGATCGCGATCGCGGCCAAAATGCCGATGATCACAACCACAATCAGCAGCTCGATCAAGGTAAAACCTCTTGTGTTGCGGAGCATGTGCCCTCCACTTGCAAACGTGTGAAACTTCCTCACCTGTCACGTCACAGCGATACGATCGCCGGTGGAGGCCCAGCCTCCTGACCCGTTCCTTGGGCAACCTCCGTGCCCCGTAGGTCAGGTCCGTCTATCTACTGTTACAGCAACCACATACGAATACTACATTGACATCGTTACGTCCGTAGGGAACCGGCGTCGATTGCAGCTTGCAATACCCGTGGGCGAATATCGCGGCTGCCGCGTGACCTTCCAAAACCCCCCTGCTCGTCCCCAGAACGCGACTCCCTACCCATCCAGATCGTACCTCTTGATCTTCCTGTATAGCGTGCTCGGGTCGATACCCAGCACCTCGGCAGCGCGGGTCTTATTGCCGGCTTCCGCTCTCAACACGTGTTCGATGTAGGCCCGCTCGATGACTTCCAGCTCCGGGTTGGCCGCCGGGCGGTCCTGAACCAATGGCTCGGGTGGCGCTTCGCGTAGAGCTGTTGGCAGAGCTTCCGGCTTTATCGTCTGTCCTGTTGTCAGAACCACGGCCCGTTCGACTAGGTTCTCCAGCTCTCGGACATTGCCGGGCCAATGGTAGTCCTGGAGGATCGCCATCGCCTTGGGTGAAATCTTCAGCTTCTTGGCGCCGCTGCCCTGCTGTTCCAAGAAGTGGTCGGCCAGCAGCGGAATGTCCTCCAGCCTATCCCGCAGCGTCGGCAGCTCCAGAGAGATGACATTG
>JAZDDE010000361.1:0-35465 GCA_036679495.1 Gemmatimonadota bacterium
ATGCCCTGCTCTCCCTGCGGTTTTTGAAACCGACCATCCCGGCAGACGCCGGCAGCGGACTAGTGTAACCGAAGATCTTGGGGCTCGGCAATCGGCCCGCTAGGAGGTAGGCGGCTCTGGCTCGGCCCTGGTCGTGTCCGTCGGAGAGGCCCGCAGAGAGTCGGTCTGCTGGCGGCGGAGCACTTCCTCCTGGGAACGCTCTCGCATAGCAGCCCGGCGTTCTCGGAGTACCCGGTCCGCGTCCTGCAGCATGTCCTGGTGCTGGATGTCGAGCCTGTCGCGTTCGCGTTGCCGGCTTTCCCGCCCCCTGGCTCCCTCTTCCTGGAAGAGTTGTCCCAGGCTGATGGGAATCGTGATTCCGCCCAACCGGATTCCGTCCGGCGTGATTCCCCACGTCTGGTCCCCCTCGCCGAACAGCCACTCGGTGGCCCCGGTCCGTTGTTCATCGCTCAGTGCCAGGCTGTCCAGTATCGCCGAAAGGCGTTCGCGCAGTGCTGCACCGCCAATCGCGGCAGCCGCCAATCGCTGCTCGGGAAGGGGCCGCTCGTCGAAGTCCTCCCAGAGCCGGGGATCACCCTCCTCCAGACGAAGCTTCTCCGCGTTGGTCAAAGATCCAAGGCTGGCGACAACGCTCGGAATCGGAAGTAACTGGCCCTCCGCGAGGTCGAGTGGTGGACCCTGAATAACTTCTTCCAAGACCGGCTCATCCGTCTCGGCGAGTGCCGTCTCCGTCGGGTCGATATTCAAGACGAGCAATCCATCCGGGACCGGCGGGCCTGAAGCCTCAGGTAAATAGCTGTATGCCTCCAGGTGCAGCATGCGGCCCAGGGTCGCCAGAAGCAGGACGTGCACCGCCAACGAAACCGCCAACCCGACTCGGAGTGCGGTACGCTGTGTGCCCCGTCGCGCCGCGAGCTCCTCCAGCGGGTGTAGCTCCCGCACGTCGCTCATATGACCTCGGCCACTCGGGCGGCGGCGGTCTCATATACTTCCGAAGCCACGGTGAGGGAAGCCCGAACGTAGCCCTCTCCTCCCGGTCCGAGCGCCGAACCGGGCATGAGCACCACGCCGGATGACTCAAGCACACGCCGGCAGAAATCCTCCGAGGCCTCGCTTGTCGGAACAGGAGTCCAGAGATACAGCGTCGCACGAGGCGCTGTCATGGCAAGTCCGTGCCTGCAGAACGCGTCGACGGCAGCATCACGGCGCGCCTGGAGCGTTTCCACATTTCCGCGAATAAACTCGTCAGGATCCTGCAGGACGGCCGCCCCTGCCGCCTGGATCGCCAGGTAGGACCCCGTGTCGAAGAACGTCTTCACGCGCCGCAGCGCCCCGATGAGTGGCGCCGATCCGCAGGCCCAACCCAGCCTCCACCCGGTCATGTTGTACGTCTTGGAGAACGAGTGAAACTCGATTCCGATGTCTCGGCCGCCCTCGACCTCCAGAAGCCCCAGGGGACGATAGCCGTCGAATCCGATCTCTGAGTACGCGTTGTCCCAGAGGAGCGCAGCTCCGCGCTCCTCGCACGCCGAGATGACGTCCGCCACATAGTCGCGATCGGCTACCGCTCCGGTCGGATTGTTTGGATAGTTCAGCACGACGAGGCGAAGTCGTTGGCCCGTGGAACGAATGGTATCGGGCGGGACCAGAAACCCATTCTCAGGTCTAAGCACGGCCTGGTGGATGTTGGCCCCAGCGAAGTGCGCGCCTCCAAGGTACGGCGGGTACCCGGGATCGGGGATCAACACGTCGTCACCCGGATCGAGGAGAGCGAAGGCCGACAGAGCTATGGCTTCTTTACTGCCTATGACCGGAAGGATTTCTGTCTCCGGATCGAGCGAGACGCCGAACCGCCGCTCCAGCCACGCCACGATCGAAAGCCGAAAATCGGGCAGACCTCCCTGAAACCCGTATCCCTGAAGCGCGGGATCGGCTGCGGCCTGCTGGAGTGCTTCGATCGCCACTCCGGGCACCGGCAGACCGGGGTCGCCGATGCCCAGATCGATAACCTCGGTACCCGCGGCGCGCAGCCTGGCCTTGATGGCCGGCACGTCCGCGAGCGGATACCCGGGCAGAGCCATCAGCCGCTGAGGAAGATCCACCTGGTGTGAGGCCGGGATCACGTGCGCAACGCCTTCTTCTTGGCGGCTGGATACAGAACGTTGTTGAGAATCAGGCGATATCCCGCCGAATGTCTGTGAAGCTCGAGGTCGGTCGGCTGATCCCCGATGAGATGCTGAGGGTCTTCCGGATCGTGGCCTCCAAGGAACGTGAAACTCCCGTCGCCCACAGAACCATGCAAGTATTTTGTGGTTCCGCTCCCCGGCTCTTCAGCCAGTATGGTGACCCCGGGCTTGATCCTATCGCGCCGAAAACTGGTCGTGAGGCCGTAGAAGTCAGCCAGCACCGTCTCGTGAGACTGGGTCAGCATGGAGGGCACGGGATCGATCTTAGCGCTGAAATCGAACAACTCGAAGCTGGCCAAAGACCTACGCCATGGTGTGTTCACCTGGTGGCCATCAATGTCGCTGAACGCGCTGATCGTCGCGTCCAGAACCAACTCCGAGCGGCTAAACGCCAGAGTGGCGTCCCAGTCCATGCGGTCTGCCGCGTCGGCGGACGGAGGTGACCCGTCTGCGAACGCCGCGGCGATGTCCGCGGAGTGCGCGGCAAGAGCAAGCTCGAGGGTTTCGGTAGCTGTGCACATAGCGAACAGGAATCCACCCTGCCGAACGTAGCCGGCGATCGTTCCGGCGACCGCCTTCTTGAGCGCCGGCACATCGGAGTACCCGAACTCGGCCGCTACCGCTTCGTTCCGGGACACCTCTTCTTGCAGCCAGGGAGCGCCTGCGTACGCGAGGTAGAACTTGGAGTATTGGCCGGTGAAATCCTCATGATGAAGGTGCAGCCAGTCATAGTCCTCGAGTTTGCCCGACAGCACTTCCGGATCCCAAACCCGGTCGTACTCTATACCCGCATATTCGAGGGCCATCGTAACCGCGTCATCCCAGGGCGAACTGTTCGGAGGAGTATACACTGCAATCCGAGGAGCCTTCTCCAGGGGAACCGCATCCATATTCGAGTTCTCAATGTCCGCTCGGAGCGACGCCAGGCGGGCTCCGTCCAGCGACTCAGTGGTCACGCCCATGATAGCCGCCTGCTGCCTGACGACGGCGCCATCGGGCAGGAGGAAAGACCCATACCGATAGTTGAGAAGCCATTCGGCCCGGGCTCCCCGCTGGACGGCATTGAAGACCAACCCGTAGGCCCGCAGGTGATTCGCCTGGCTCCCATCCATCGGGATCAGAAGAGATTGCGCACCGACCGGCGACGCCCCGGCCAGCGCGAGTACTGAGGCCGCAGTAAGACACTGGCGGCGCAGGCGGCGAGGCAAGGAACTCACAAACGCTCTCACGATGATGGCGGGACCCGGCCTTCGAGTTCCGAGAGTAGGCGACGCGCCACCGGAGCGAGCGCGCTCGACGGATGGTTAAGGATCAGCTTCTCGAGCCACTGGCGTGCCGCCCCAGGCTGACTGACGGCGAGGCTGCGGGCCAGGGCTAGCATGCCGGGGGCCGCTTCCGCTGCCTCCGGGAAGCTCTGAACCACGCTGCGATAGACAATAGCCGCAGGTGCGGAGTGCCCCGCCCTATCCAGGCGCTGCGCCAACAGTATCAGCAACGCCGGACGGGCGTCGGATGGAGTGATCCCAGCCAGCTCGTTTGTCACCGCGCGTACGGCCGCCTGCGCATCACCGCGCTCAACGGCGAACAAGGCTTCACCTACCACGGCGGCCTCGGCCGAATCGGCCCTTCCCAGCGCGTCCACGGAGGCGATGGCCTCCGTGCGGGCCCCAGGACTGCCAGCTGGAATCAGGGCGGCGACTTCTAGATGGCCTAGAGCCATCTGATGGCGCCCGTCGTACAGAGCCAGCCAGCCGCGCTGACCCTCGATAAGCGCGTTCGCGGTTGGATCCACTGCGATTCGGCCTGAGAGATCCAGCGCCCGGCCGGCGCGCTCAAGATCACCCCTGCGGATCCACTCCGCGGACAGCGTGACTCCCATCCTGGCCCGATCCTCTTCTGCCTCCTGATACTGGCGCGTGAACGAACGGAGCAGCGGCTCCGCCGCAGCGGGATTCTCGAGAACCCTCTGGCTGAAAAGATGGCTGGTCGCCATTCGGTGTGCCTCGCTACCAGCCGGTGCATCCCGGACGATGGCTTCGAAAGCAGAGGTGGCGTTCGGGCCGTCACCAGCCGCGAGCGACCACTCGGCGGCCAGCGCGCGCCAACGGAGGCTTTCCTCGGGGTCCGATGAGTCCGACCCCAACCGTTCGGCGGCCCACGCCGCATTTCGGTTGAGGTCGCGATTCCTGGAGTCCGATGCATAATCGCGCAGAAACGCAACCCGCGTATCCCGCGGGACTCGCTCGGCGATCGTCTCTGCGACCTCAAGCGCCCACTCTTCCTCTGCAAGCCGGTTCGCGAGGAACGCCGCCGACCTTAGCACAGTAAAGATCTTCAACCCGTCGGCCAGCTCGGTCCGAAGCGCACCGACAAGAATCTCGTAGTCAGCACCAGGAGCTCGCAGTCGCGTTTCAACAGCAGCGACTCCGGCGTCGCCCCAACCCAAGACGACGATCCACTCTCTGGCGGTAGCGGCCGGGTTGCCGAGACGGGCGTACAGATCCCCCAACTCCTGCGCGAACGCGGTTGGGTCGCCTGTCGCCCCCCTACCCGAGACCAGTGCCGCGACCGCGGCGGACATGTCGCCGCGGCGGACCAACACTTCGGCCACCTCGCCATGGGCCAGCGTGCTGCTCGGCTGCTCCGCCGCCCACGCCTGAGCCGCCGCCAATGCGCTGTCAGATCGCCCAGCTCCGGTCAAAGCTCTGATCCACACCTGCCGAATCACCGGGGAGGGGCTTCCAATCGCCTCCACGGCCCGCTCGGCCCGGCTCAGAACTTCTCCGGGCAGGCCCTGGATGGTCACCAGTTGAGCCAACTGGACCAGGGCGCTAGCTGAGGCCGGGTTCTCGTCCAGGTGCCGTTCGAGCACCGAGCGTGCCTCCGCCAGGTTCCCAGCGCGCTGAAGCTCGGTTGCTTGAGCCAGCGCACGCCGCTCGGCCGCGCCCGACTGGGCCGCCGCGGAAGCCGGCAGAGCCACGATCAGCGCCACAACCGCAAGCCCGACGGCCAAGGACCGATGCCGACTCACGGGCGTCCCTCCTCGGAGTTCAGCCGGTCGAAGTAGTCGAGGATCATTCCACGGTAGGCAGGCGGCACCGACCGAAGCTGCTCCTCATTCGGATATTGGAAACGCGGGCCCGTGAGAAGGGCGGGATCCAGGGCCTCGACGTCCGGGCGACCCTGGTCGCCGCCTGTCTCCGACTCCCTGCGGTTGGGATCCTCCTCGTCCTTCTCAAGCGTGTGTCCGGCATCCAGCAGGCGCTTGAACATGCGTTCCTGCCGGGAAAGGGTCTCGCGGTCCAACTGACCCTGGCCCAGGCGGTCCGAAATATCCCGTGCCTCCTCAGCCATCTCCTCGAGCCGGCCAAGGGCGTCCAGGTCCTCGCCACCTGCGCCCAGCTCTCCGAGCTGATCTCCGATGGCCCGCTGCTGAGCTGCGAGCCGCTGAAGCTGCGACGCCATTTGCTGGCCGCTCTGCCCCAACAACATGAGGCTATTCGTCTCCTGGTTGAGACCTCCCTGTGCCTGACTCATTTGAGCCAGTTGCTCCAGTGCCTCTTCCATGCCGGTAGCGGACTGGGACTCCTGAATGGCCCGGCGGCTCGCCATCAGCCGCCCGGCAAGATCATTAAGCGTCTCTGTGATGTCCTCGCTGAGCTCCGCCTGCGACCGTTTCGAGCCGCCCGTCGACAGAGACTGCAGCATCTCGTCCATCTGCTCAGCTGCACGCGCTGCGCCGGGACCTGTCCGCCGATCGAGAAGGGCTGTCTGTTGCCCCGCCTCAGACAACGACTGGACCAAGTTCTCCAGGCCCTGCCGAACCGACGCCTGCCGGCCCCGAACGTCAGGCGACTGCCCTGATTTGCTGTCTGACAGGCGCTCTGTTTGAGCCGCCTGCTCCCGAGCAAGATCGAGAGCCTCCCGGGTCGCCCGACCCACCGCCTCCAGGACCTCGCTTCGCCAGTCTTCTGCCAGGCTGTCAGCGGCTGACTGCAGTCCTTCGGAGGCCTGCTGCATCGAAGATTCCGCTGACTGGGCCTGCGCGGCTGCTGACTCCCGAGCCTGCTGCTGCCGTGCAGACGCCTGTTCGCCGGCACCTGTCTGAGCCTCGGCCGCTGACTCCGCCGCTCCGCGCATCGCCTGTTCGGCCTCGCTGATCTGAGCGGCCGCGTCCCGGGTTTCTGCTGCGGCTTCGGACTCACTCGACCCCTCGAGTCTCTCAGCCAACCGCTCCAACTCGGCCTGAAGCCGCGCGGCTTCCTCGGCGAGCCGGCTCTCTTCATCGGACCACCCCTCGGCGTCCGGCTCCTGGCCTGCTAGCGAGCGCTGCTGCCGAGCCAGATCTTCAGATTGCTCCCGCGCGCTCTCGAGCCCCTGCTCCATCGCTACGCGTTCCATGAGCGCCAGGCTCTGTTCTATCTGGTCCTGGAGGTCACGCATCTCGGAGGACAACCGTTCCAACGCCGCCTGCATTCGATCTGAATCCAGCTCACTCAAGGCCCGCTGAAGTTCCTCGATCAGCTCGCGCAGGCCGGACTGGAGGATTTCCTCATACAAGGCCTCCAGCTCCTCAAGTTTCTTCTGAAGCCCGGGGTCGTTGAGTCCAGATTGGGCCAGGTCTTCACGCATCTGCTGGATGCGCTGTTCCAGGCTCGAAACACCCTCTTCCAGCTCTCGCGCCTGATCGAGAACACGCCGACTATCCTCAGTCGCACCGAAGCTGCTCGGCGTCTCGCTGCCGTTCTGAGGGCTGGGCGTCCCCGGTGCCTCCGTGCGATCCATGCTTCGCTCGGCCTCCCGGGCCGCTCGGCCGAGAGCTTCCGCTGTCGCGCTCAGTTGCCGGGAATCTGCTGCGAGGTCGTCCGCCTCCAGGGCCGCTTGGCGCCGCATTTCGACCAGCGTTGGGAGCCGTACTCTGAACGTGTCTGATACACCGGCGGCATTCCCTCGATTGGTGTCTCGCGCCCGTGCGAAGTAGAGAATCGTGTCGCCCGGAAGCAGGTCACGCCCAGCCAGATTCAGCATAGGACGCGCAATGACCCGCGTCTGTGCGCCTCCCGGCTGGCTGATCACCTCTCGCACCGCATCGCCGCGCGTACCCAGGGAGGAGATGCGCCAGCTTACGAGCTCCACACCCTGCAGGCCGTGGTCATCGCGGGCATCCACGACCAGCGGCAACCGCATGTCCGGCCCCAGCGTGGTATCCCTAGCGGGGAACGTGATCTGGACGACAGGTACCGCGTCCGATAGAACTGAGATACTGAGCGGCTCGGGCAACTGGACTCCCGGGACCTGCTCGTCCGCTCTGAGCTGCCATCGGTAGATGGACGAGGCCCTTGGCGCGAGCTCGCCCTGAAAGGACTTGCCGTCCACCGTCAATGCGTGCCTCACCCCCCTATCGTCGACCAGCGACGCGGCCCGAAGGCTGTAGTTTGCCGAACCACTCAGTCGCAGTAAGGTCCCTCTCGGAACCGTGAGAGGGGGAAGCGGACGAGACCAACGTTCTGCGGTCCGGCCGACGTGCGAAGCGTACTCGATGTCTACGTCGAGGCCGGTCAGGAGCAGCGGGTCCAGCGGCTCGACCGAAAACGTATCACTCGCGAGTCCGGCGGCGTCCTCTGCCCAATACCGGGAGCGAGATTCGAACGGTCCCAGCTCTCCTTCGGCTTCACCGCTCTGTTCGTTGACGCGCACATTCATGCTGCGCGCCGGTTCGCCCTGCGCCTGCCAGACAAGTGTGACGACCTCACGGGTCGGAGCCTGCACCTGAACAAGGAGCATGGCGCCTCGGTTGACCTGCACGTCTCCGGGGCTTACAAGAATGGCGGGTGGCGGAGGCGGAAATGTCACGAGCCAGGGCGACGCCAGCACGCGCGCAGCGTCTACCATCCGATTCGGCTGCGCGCCTGCCAGGAAGACGAGCGCAACGATCGCCACACCGAAGGCCGCAGATCCACGCTGCGCAGCACGCACCAGGATGGGCCAGCTCTGAGGCACCAGCGTCCGTACCGCGCGGCCGTGCACAGCCTCGTGCACTCGGCGGCGCTGTTCGTCGGCCAGGGCCTGCGACTCACCCCGACCCACTTGGTCAAGCTCGAGACCACCCAAGAGCTCGCCGGGCAAGAGTCCGCTGGCTGCTTCGATTTCCGGAGACAGACGGTCGGCCCGAAGTCGTCGTACGTGGGTTCCTATTCGCTGCCCGGCTGCACCGACCATGACGAGACCCAGAACGAGGACTGCCATCGGCAGCGGCGAGCGCGGCGACGTCAGCCAGGAAGGCGGCAGCAGCGCGGCCACGACAAGCAGCCCTAGCAGGCCAGCGCCGGCGCCAGCCACAGTGCCCGCCACCGCTACGCTGCGCAGCCGCCGACCCAAATGCTCAAGCACAGGACGCGTCCCGTCCGGCTTGCTCATCTCTTGCCCTTCACATTCAAGCTCAATTGATAAGCTTCATTTCGCGAAATACCATGGACTTGTCGAAGTTCCTGAGCGATCGCCGATCTTGTCATTCCGGCGGCGTTCATGTCCCGTGCCGCAGCCTCCAGCACCTGCGGATCGATGCGCCGTTCTTCCGCTAGATCTGCAGAAGCAGCGCCCTCGACGACAACCGTCACCTCACCGCGCACTTCTTCTCCGCCGTAATAGCCCGCAAGCTCCGAGACCGTTCCGTATCTGGTGTCCTCATGTAGCTTGGTAAGTTCTCTGCAGACCGCCAGCTGGCGGGTGCCCAGTCCTGCCGAGTCCAGGTCCGCGAGCATTGCGGCGATCCGTCTCGGTGACTCGAAGAACACAGCCGTCATGGCCATCCCGGCCAGTTCTCTTATCCACAGCTCGCGGGCAGAGCCCTTACGGGGCGCGAAACCGAGAAAAGCGAACCGGTCACCGGACATACCTGCCACTGAAAGAGCGGACAAGACGGCCGACGGCCCTGGTATTGGAGACACTTTGTGGCCGGCCTTCGTTACGGCCTCTACGAGCCGGCCTCCAGGATCAGAAACGGTGGGAGTCCCGGCGTCCGTCACGAGGGCACAGATCTCTCCGTCGTCCAATCGGCCCAGCACTTCCGCGATTCGCTGCGTTTCGTTGTGGGCATGCAGCGATCGAAGCGGCCTGGAAGACTCCAGGTGCCGGAGCAGGCGTCCGGTGCGGCGCGTATCCTCGGCGTATACGACGGCTACCGCCCGCAGCGTTTCTTCCGCGCGCGCAGACAGATCCGACAGATTTCCGATCGGGGTCGCCACCACGTACAGTCCGGATTCCATGCGTTCCCAGCGATTTCAGGATGTGCTAACAAAGCCGCCCGCCGCCGTGTGGCGGAGGGCGGTGGAGTCGCCGCGGTAAAGAAAAATGAACGGGTTAGGCGTGCTGTTCGATCTTGGCTTCCAGCGTCGCCTTGTCAACGGCTCCGATAACGGAGTCGACAACGGCTCCGTCCTTGAAGTACAGAATACTCGGGATGGACCGAATGCCGAACTTCGCCGAGATGGCGCCGTTCGCGTCAACATCGACTTTGCCGACCTTCACCCGGCCTTCATAGTCGCTGGCGAGTTCCTTCACCACCGGAGCAATCATCCGACATGGGCCACACCACTCGGCCCAAAAGTCTACTATAGCCAGCCCGTCCGACGATTCGATTTCGTCAGCGAAGTTGGCATCGGTAAGCGTGATAGGTTCTGCGGAAGTAGTCACTGTATGTTCCTATTCGTCAAAGTTTGGTTTCTCTAGTGGAGGTATGTGTGACCCAGATAGATCACATCGGCATCGCGACGTCCAGCCTCGAAGAGTCCGTCCGCCGCTGGTCTGCCCTTCTCGGGACGGAACCCGAAGGAACCGAGGACGTTCCGAGCGAACGAGTGCGCGTGGCATTCTTCGGCGCCTCTCCCGGCCGCATCGAACTTCTGGAGGCCACCGCCGATGATTCGCCCATAGCGCGCTTTATCGAGCGCCGCGGACCGGGAATTCATCATATTTGCGTCCGGGTTCCAGACCTCGAGCAGGCACTGGGCCGAGTTGAGTCTGCCGGCCTGCGCATCATTCCTCCCAGAATCCGATCCGGAGCCGGCGGACACAGCGTCGCCTTTGTAGATCCGAACCAGAACGATGGAGTGCTTCTGGAGCTTCAGGGCAGCTAACCTCCCGCCAATTGTTCCATTTCGAGCTTCTCTACGAACCAACGATTCCCATCGGTCGCTGTAACAATCGGAACATCTACCGTACCCTTACGGGTTCCCAGCAACCTGGCCACGTAACGAATCTGGCTCGCATTTACAGCCCGACTGGTCTCGGGCTGCAGATCGTACTCGCTGTGCTTGAGCAGTGCCGAAAGCACGACCATGCGCTGCTCGACATGGGACAGACCGAACCGTTTCACCGCCGATCCTTTCTTCGTACCGAAGAGAGCCGTCATCCGAGCGTAGTTCTCGGCGTTCGCGGCCTGAAGAAAGTCTTCCGCCGCCGCCATCGACGACGTGCCGCCGACCACCATCCCCGGCGGAACTGCTTCCCCGCCCGAAGCACAACCGCCTACTGCGGCCACGACCAATGCCATCTTTAGATTCCGAATCCGCATCATTCCACCAAGCTCCGAGGGCTACCGAGACTTCTCCACCGACTAATTGTGAGGGTAAGCGTGCACACGTCAAGACGAGGCGATCTTGGCAGTGGACTCGACGCGCTCGAGCCGTAGTCCTCCAGCCACAGAATCGGCATCCACCCGAACCGAATCACCGTCTTCGAATCGACCGTCCAAAAACGCCATCGCCAGGGGGTCTGAAACCAGCCGCTGAATCGCGCGCTTGAGCGGTCGGGCACCGAAGGCCGGATCGTAGCCCTCGGCCACGATTCGGTCGCGGGCCGCCGGCGTAACCTCGAGCCGAATCTCGCGCTCCCCGAGGTGACGTGCGAGGCGCTCGAGTTGCAGGCCCACGATCTCCCTCAGGTGGTCGCGGCTGAGCGGCTGGAATACCAGGATTTCGTCCACCCGGTTCAAGAATTCGGGCCTAAAATGACCATGCAGCTCCTCAAGTACACGGGCCTCCACCGGCTCCCACGCTTCACCGACGTGCTCTACGATATGGGCGCTGCCGATATTGCTCGTCATGATCAGAACGACATTGCGGAAATTGACCGTCCGCCCCTGGCCGTCCGTGAGCCGTCCGTCATCAAGAATCTGTAGCAGGACGTTGAATACATCGGGATGCGCCTTCTCGATCTCGTCAAAGAGAACCACGCTGTACGGACGTCTTCTGACCTGCTCGGTCAACTGACCGCCCTCCTCGTATCCCACGTAACCCGGGGGCGCGCCAAGAAGCCTCGAAACGGTATGCTTCTCCATGTACTCCGACATGTCGATGCGTACCATCGCGTGCTCGTCGTCAAACAGGAACTCCGCCAACGCCCGGGCTGTTTCCGTCTTCCCGACTCCCGTGGGGCCGAGGAAGATGAAGCTCCCGACCGGACGGTCCGGATCCTGGAGACCGGCGCGGCTGCGGCGAACCGCATTGGCCACTGCGGTGATCGGACTCGCCTGGCTCACGACGCGTTGATGCAGATGGTCTTCGAGGTTCGCCAGCCGATCTCGCTCGCTCTCCAGCATTCGCGACACGGGAATGCCTGTCCACGATGCCACCACGTCCGCCACGTCCTCCGGCCCGACCTCCTCCTGCAGGTAGCTGCCCTCCGCCTGGAGCTCGGAGAGCGCCCGCTCAGCCTCCTCTAGTTCCTCCCGCTTCTTCGGAGCTTGTCCGTATGAAATCTCAGCCGCTCGCTGGAGATCTCCGGCCCGCGTCGCCTGATCCGCCGCCACGCCCAACTCCTCGATCTCGCGCTTGACGTTCCGGACCCTCTCAATCGACTCCTTCTCGAGTGTCCAGCGGGCCTTCATGCCGGCCAGAGTCTCACGCACCTCGGCCAACTCGCCCTCCAGGGTACGGAGACGCTCGGCGCTCTTGGCATCCTTTTCACCCTTGAGGGCCTCACGCTCGATCTGGAGTTGCGTTTGACGGCGCTCCAGAAGGTCGATTTCCTCGGGCATTGAATCGATCTCCATCCGAAGGCGGGAGGCGGCTTCATCGATGAGATCGATCGCCTTGTCTGGCAGAAACCGATCGCCGATGTAGCGGTCGGATAGTCGGACCGCCGCCACGAGAGCGGGATCCGTGATTCTGACCCCATGATGGACCTCGTATTTTCCCTTGAGTCCACGCAGAATGGCGACGGACTCTTCAGGAGCGGGCTCCCCGACCAGGACGGGCTGGAATCGCCGTTCCAGTGCCGGATCCTTCTCGATATGCTTTCGGTACTCGTCGAGAGTCGTTGCACCGACTAGACGGATTTCACCACGGGCCAGAGGTGGCTTGAGCATGTTGCCCGCGTCCACCGCCCCTTCCGCCGCGCCCGCACCGACGATCGTGTGCAGCTCGTCGAGGAAGATCACGTACTTCCCCTTGGCCTCGGTGATCTCTTTCAGCGTGGCCTTGAGGCGTTCTTCGAACTCGCCCCGAAACTTGGCACCGGCCAACATGGCACCGATGTCCAGCTGAATCAGCTTCTTCTCGCGCAGGGACTCCGGTACGTCGCCTTCGACGATGCGCTGAGCCAGGCCCTCGACTATCGCGGTCTTTCCCACCCCGGGTTCACCAATGAGAACGGGATTGTTCTTCGTCCGCCGCGAAAGCACCTGCATGACCCGCCGGATCTCGTTGTCTCGGCCAATCACAGGGTCCAGATTGCCGTCCCGGGCACGAGCGGTGAGATCCTCGCCAAACCTCTCCAGCGCCCTATACTTGCCCTCCGCCTCCTGGTCCATGACACGGTGCGGCCCGCGCACCTCCACCAGCGCCGCCGTAATCGCGTCCGCCGACGCTCCGGCCTTAGCCAGAATCTCGCGCGTCGCGCTCGCGCTCTTCCCGGCCAGGGCAATCAGCATGTGCTCCGTGGACACGTACAGATCGTCCATGTCCCGCGCCGCCGTGTCTGCGTCGCCAAGCACCCGAACCAGCTCACGGCTCGCAGCCGGAGATGCGTCTGTCTGCTTCGGGAGTCGGTCGAGTCTCTCCTGCAGGGGTGATTGCAGCGACCTTGGATCCGCACCGACTTTGCGCAGCACGGGATCGATAATGCCTTCATCCTGCGTCAGCAGCGCGGCCAGCAGATGCAAGTCTTCGACGGCGGGATTCCCCGCCTTCGTGGCCAACTGCGCCGCGTCACGCAGGGCTTCGGCCGCCTTGATCGTCAGCCTGTCTGCCGGAATCATCTATGTGTCATCCTTCTGGAAGTATCTGTACTCAATCTATCAATCGAATTAGCTCACTGGCACTGAGGCCCGCCCGCCGGAGTCTTCATCAACGTCCCGACCTGCGCCCTTTGAAGAAACGCCTCCGGTGCGAGTATTAGCCATCCCGTTCTTTGTAGTAGCTGTAGACCGAGCGGGCCGTTTGGCTCGGTAACTCACTCTCAGACGATTGCGCCGGCTTCCCCGCGACAACAATCCCGATAATAGGAAGACCGAGGGCCCGTAATAGGAAGAGTACTCGTTCAGTTCGCCTATCCTGAGCTGTACCATCCATGAATTTAGTTGCCGTGGGTACAGGCAGTTCGGACGTTCTCATTCAGATAGGCACAACCTCTCCCTTCATACGCTGACGGCGCGAGGGGCGGCGCCTGGAGCGAGCGTTCTAGTGCGCAGCATTTGCAGCTCGCGGAAGGCCTGTCGCCCTTCGCGCCGGTAGCAGACTAGTTGATATCGATCGAACGGCCCTCAACCGCGGACGTCTTCCGAGGCATCGTGATCGTCAGCACCCCGCTCGTCAGCTTGGCGGAGATCCTGTCGCTATCAGCTTCCACCGGAATCGTCACGGTTCGTTTGAAGGTGCCGAAGGAACGCTCCGCGCGGCGAGTCTGCCGTTCGGTAAATGCGGCCGGCCGCGTGCGCGTGCCCCCGATGGTCAGCGTGGCCCCATCGACCTTGAGCTCCAATTCCGACCGATCCAGTCCGGGCACATCGACGAAGACCAGGAACTCGCCCTCGCCCTCAACTACGTCCAGAGCCGGATAGCGGCCGATAAAGTGCGGGACACCGCGGACCGCCTCGAAGATGTCTCCCATCATGTCTCCGATGTCCGAGATTGGCTGTCCCCAGGTTGAACCCGCCCAGCGGCGCCCCCGCCAGCCCTTTTCCTCGCCGCAGCCGCACTCCTCGTCAGTGCAGCACTCCTCGTCGTGCTTCGTCTCGTCTTGGTCCGACGTCTCGGTACGCGCCTGCTCCACAGTCACCTCTTGCTCGAGATCCTTGTCTTCCGTGTACTCTCCCATCATTCCTCCCGTGATTTCGTGTGCGGCGCGGGCCATGTGACCCGGAGCGAGCGTTCAATGCGCAGCATTTGCAGCTCGCGAAGGGCTCAGTTGGTGTGTGCCGTACCACCTAACAAGGCAAATCGTGTGCCCCATATTGAGCCGTGAAGAGCGCCTTTTTGTCGCCTTTTCCTGCGCCAGCGGCGGCGAACTGCCGTTTCGGCAGCTTCCTTGACGGAGGCGGACGACTGAGTCTACGGTGCGTTATGGTTCCGATGATTCTGCGGCGGGTCTTCCCACCGGTGATGAGCGTGATTCTCGGTGCACAGATGGCTGCCTGTTCGGCTCAAGATGCCCTGACGCTTTCCGATGACACGTACGTCAAAGTGATGGCAGAGTTAGTCGAGTTATCGGACTCGTCTCCCGGTGAGCCCACAGACTCGGCCCGGGCGGCGGTGCTGGAGCGCAGCGGGGTGAGCGAGGAGCAGATGCTGGCGTTCGCGGAAGGCGCGGGCCGCGATCCGGAGCGTATGGAGCGTTTGTGGACGGCGATTCAGGCTGTAGTGGATTCGGGCCGTATCGCGGGTGACTCCTCGGCCAGCGCGCCTACGGAGACCAGGCTTGGGTCTGTCGTCACAGGCGGAACGCCCGGTGACACAGCGCCTCCGCCCTCCGGCCCGGACACAGCCGGACGGGCCGTTCCATCCGCGCCCGGCGATTCGGCCAAGATCCGCGCGATTCGAGAACGCCTCAGGCCACGCGGAACGCCCCGCCCCTAGGGCCGCCGGACCGGTTGCACGCATTCCGCATCGCAGTACACTACCGGGATCACTAACAAGGAGAGTCTGCTGAGAGCTGCAGTTTGACAGAGTGGCTAGGGCGCCTGGGCCGACTCGGCCTTGCCTCGGCACGCCATCTCGGCCGAGCCGGAATCCTGGCCATAGCTACCCTCGCAGCGCTGCGCAGGCCCCGGATGTATTGGCAGGCGACCCTCGCTCAGGCCAAGGTGATTGGTTTCGACAGTCTCGGCTTGGTCCTCATCGTAGCCGCCCTGAGCGGCTCCGTATTGGCCCAGCAGAGCGGATACCAGTTTACAAACCTTCCTATGTGGATCGTCGGCTCGACCGTCGCGGCCGGAATGCTTACGGAACTGGCCCCGCTGCTCACTGCGATCGTACTCGCGGGCCGAATCGGCGCGGGAATCGGCGCGGAGCTCGGCACCATGAAGGTAACCGATCAGATAGATGCATTGCTGACTCTAGGCCGTGATCCGGTAGTGGAACTCGTGGTTCCGCGGGTGATCGCCGGAGCGATCATGCTCGTGCCGTTGGTGGTCCTCGCCAACATCATGGGGATCTTCAGCGGTTGGCTGTCGGCGATCTCGCTTCTGCCCATGACGTCCGAGCAGTACATCTACGGCGTCCGGGACTACTATCATCCAGCCTCGCTGATCTTCTCTCTCATCAAGGGGTTCATGTTCGGCATCACCATTACGTTTACCGCGTGCTACGTCGGGCTGCAGGCGGAGGGCGGAGCAGCGGGAGTGGGCCGTACGGCCACGAACGCGGTGGTGGCGATCATAGTCTCGCTGATGGTGCTGGACGTGGTCCTCGCGCCGGTGTACAAGGCGGTGTCCTAGGGTGAATACGGTCCGATGATTCAGATTCGTGATCTCAAGAAGACCCTGAACGAGAAGAAGGTTCTAGACGGTCTTGACCTCGACATCGAAGAGGGCATGAGCCTGGTGATCATGGGCCCATCCGGAACCGGAAAGAGCGTCCTGCTCAAGCACATTGTGGGATTATTCGACCCCGATGAAGGAGACGTGCTGGTGGACGGCGAGTCCGTGCCGAACGCAGGGGGGCGAGAGATCCAGGAGATCCGGTCCAAGATCAGCTACGTATTCCAGAACTCAGCGCTGTTCGACTCTCTCACGGCGGCCCAGAATATTCAGCTCGGCATGCCGGCCGAGCATTGCCTGAAAGTGGACGCTCATTCCGATCCCGCAGTGGCAGAAGCGATCCGGCACGTCAACCTCTCGCCTGAAGTGTTGTGGCTACACCCGGCGGAACTCTCGGGCGGGATGCAGAAACGGGTGGCGATCGCCCGGGCGATCGTGGGCAACCAACGATACATATTGTATGACGAGCCCACGACGGGCCTGGATCCCGTGAACGCCAACGTGATCAACCGGCTCATCGCTCGTGTGCAGGGCGAAATCGGAGCGACAACCGTTATTGTTACCCACGATGTGGAGTCCGCTTTCTATTTGGGCGACCGAATAGCACTCCTCGCCGACGGTAAGGTGCAGGCCCTCGGAACACCCGATGCACTTCGGGCCTCGGATAATCCGGCGGTACAGAATTTCCTTCACCCCAAGTTTGAAGAGGCCGCGGCTACATGAGAGATCCCGGACTGCGAAATCAGCTTCGAACGGAGCTTCAGGTCGGGCTGATCATGGTCCTGGCGTTCTTCGGACTTATCGCCGCGGTAGCCTGGGTCGCAGACATCAACCTCGGCAGCGAGCGTCTCGAGCTCTTCGTGGAAACGACCGAGACCACCGAAGTCTCCAAGGGCAGCCGGGTCGTGCTGCTCGGCGTGGACATCGGCTCGGTCACCCGGGTACACCTCATGAGCAATTCCAGGGTGGTCGCCGAACTTGAAGTCACGCACGACCACACCCTGCCCAGCGACACGAGGGGTTTGATCCGGAGTTCCGGTCTCATCGGTGCCCAAGTGGTCGAACTCCTGCCAGGCACATCGGGCGAGGCGCTGGCCGACGGAGACACGATTCAGGGAGCCCGGCTTCCGGATCTGTCCTCGATTGCCGGCGAACTCGGCGAACAGGCTTCCGACGTGCTGACGCGGGCGCAGGCGCTGCTCTCTGACACGACCGTGGCCGGCTTTCAGGCCAGCAGCCAGTCGATGGCGGCGGCCTTCGGAGAGCTCGAAGGGCTTGTGCGCGAGGAGCGAGAGAGCCTGAAGCAGCTGATCGAGGGGCTGAGCCAGACCTCTGCGCAGCTTGCGAGCGCCACATCGGGACCGGAGCTGGGACAGGCGATCGGCCGGCTCGACTCGCTCACAATGAGGCTCACCGCGGCCAGCGCCGGGCTCGACTCCACGACCAGCTCCCTGGCCTCGATCCTGGGCAAGATCGACCGCGGAGAGGGAACGCTGGGCAAGATGGTGAACGACTCTACCCTCTACGACCGGCTGGCGGCGGTATCCGAGAATCTACAAGCCATGACAGAGGAAATGACGCTACTCACCAAGAACATTCGCGACGAGCCGGAGCGTTACCTGGGTGAGATGAGCATCTCGGTCTTCTAAAGGCCCGTGGGCACGTCCAGGAAACTACATTCCACTCCGAATCGCTCGGCCAATCTCTCGCCCAGCGCACGCACGCCCAGCGTCTCTGTCGCGTAGTGTCCGGCATAGATGAGATTCATCCCCAACTCGAGAGCCTGATGGTAGGTGTGGTGCGGACCTTCCCCCGACACCAGGGTGTCCAGGCCTTCCGAGTGCGCGGCTTCCAGCATGGAGGATCCGGCGCCGGTGACGATACCCACGCGGCGTACGTGGTCAGGACCCCCGCCAATAACGTGTGGGGGAGCACCGCATACCTTTTCCAGGAGGACCGATAGCGCTTCCAGACTGAGATCGGCAGTGCCTTGATGCGGCGATAGGCGGGGCCCGTCAGCGGCAACGGCTCTCCCCAGAACAGGCCGTGATGGACGACGAGAAGCTGAGCCCCGGACTCGATCGTCGCGTCGATAGTAGCCTGGCAAGCGTCCGTGGCCACACATACACGCTCGACGGGTTGTCGACCGTCTACCTGCAGTCCGTTATAGGCGCCCGGATAGTCGGGGGCCGCCTCGATCTCCAGGAGTGCATCCATAAACTCCACCATCTCGTGAAGGTCGGCCACGTGACCCTACTCCCACTCGATGGTAGCGGGCGGTTTCGACGAGATGTCGTATGTCACGCGGTTGACTCCCTCTACCTCGTTGATGATGCGGGTCGACATTCGGGCCAGCACCTCTGAAGGAAACCGGTACCAGTCAGCGGTCATGCCGTCTACGCTGACCACGGCCCGGAGAGCCACAACGTGCTCGTAGGTGCGGAAGTCGCCCATGACGCCAACTGACTGTACGGGCAAGAGAACGGCAAATGCCTGCCAAATCTCATTATAGAGCCCAGTATCTCGAATCTCCTCGAGGTAGATTTGGTCGACGGCCCGCAGGGTGTCGAGCCGCTCCAGTGTCACCTCGCCAGGAATACGAATGGCGAGGCCGGGCCCCGGAAATGGGTGACGGTCCACCAGGACGCCGGGCAGTCCCAATTCCCTGCCCACCGCACGAACCTCGTCCTTAAACAGCTCCCGCAGCGGTTCTATAAGCTCGAAGGGGTGGTCGGGCCGGAGGCCCCCGACGTTGTGGTGGGATTTGATCGTGGCCGACGGACCTAAGACCGAAACTGACTCGATCACATCGGGGTACAGCGTCCCCTGCACCAGATACTTTGCGTTGCCGTGCCGTGCCGCCGCGTCTTCGAACACGTCGATGAAGGTGTGGCCGATACGGATTCGCTTTTCCTCCGGATCCACCACACCGGACAATTGCTCCAGAAAGCGCTCAGAGGCGTCGATGACCTCCAGATCGTAGCCCAGGTGTTCGCCGAACAGCTCCTCTACAGACTCCCGCTCGCCCCTTCGAAGCAGACCCGTATCGACGAAGATGCAGGTCAGCCGATCTCCTACGGCTTCATGGACAAGTGTCGCGGCGACCGATGAATCCACGCCTCCCGATAGTCCGCAGATGACCTCACCGTCCGGGGCCTGCCTTCTCACGGCCTCGACCAGTTCATCCCTGATGTGTGCGGGCGTCCACGATCCGTCGCAGCCGCATTCACCGGTCACGAAGTTGCGTAGGATCTCCGTACCGCGCTCGGTATGCACCACCTCAGGGTGGAACTGGACACCGAACACCGGATCCGTCGCAGATCGGAAAGCAGCCACCGGACAGGTAGAGGTTCGGCCGAGAAGTTCATAACCGGAGGGTAGGGTCTCGAGGTGATCCCCGTGGCTCATCCATACGGTAGTCGAATCGCCCGACTCGAAGCCGCTGAACAGAGAGCCCGAGCCGACCACTTCCAGTTCGGCACGGCCATACTCCCGTCTGCCAGCGGCGACCACTTCTCCGCCCGCAAGCTGCCCGATTAGCTGCATCCCATAGCAGATCCCAAGAACCGGAAAGCCAGCCTTGAGCAGGGCGAGATCTGCGATGGGCACTCCGTCGTCGAACACGCTGGCCGGACCGCCTGAGAGAATGACTCCGGCCGGATTCCACTCCCGTACCCAGTCCAGGGTCCGGGTCGGCGGATGAATCTCACAGTACACCCGCATATCCCGGATCCGGCGCGCGATGAGCTGGGTGAACTGGGACCCGAAGTCCAGAATGAGGATCCGCTCGCTGCCGCTATCGGTCATCGGACCGTCCGCCGCTTCGCATCGGACGCGCTCAGTATGCCCGGGCCCAAACGGCTTCGTGCTGAGCGGCAGATCCGCACAGGCAGGTGCTCGGTGCCTCGGGAGAGCGAAACTCCTCGTCCGGAAGCACACGAATCGTTGCCTTGGTGTCGTCCTTGACCTTGGCTTCGCACTCGGCATCTCCGCACCAGCCGCAGAACACGAACCCGCCGCGATCCGCGATCAATTCCTGAAACTGGCTGTAGTCGGTCACGCCGTGTGACGTGTTCTCCTCGCGTCTGATCCGGGCCGCCTCGAATAGATCGCTCTGAACCGAGTCCAGCAGACCCGGAAGAGTCTGGACCGCTTCCGCCTCCGGCATCGGCATCTTTCGATCCTGGTCCGCCGCCGTGAACCGGCGCACGACCATCACACCGCCCGACTCCACGTCACGCGGACCGATCTCGATCCGCAGAGGGACGCCGCAGCGCTCCCACTCGTAGAACTTGGCGCCCGGATTCATGCCGTCACGTTCGTCCACGTGCACACGCAGTCCGGCCCGTATCAGGCCAGCTCCGACCCGGCTGGCCGCTTCGAGGGTGGCAGCCCGCTGATCGTCATTCTTGTAGATGGGCACGATGACCACGTGGTGGGGCGCCAGCCGCGGCGGCACTATGAGCCCGGAATCATCCCCATGCGTCATGATCAGAGCGCCGACCAGCCGTGTGGAAACGCCCCACGAAGTGCTCCACACGTAGTCGTGCTCGCCCGCTTCGGTCTGGTAGCGGACGTCGAAGGCGCGCGCAAAGTTCTGGCCTAGATTGTGGCTCGTGCCGGCCTGGAGCGCCCTGTTGTCCTTCATTAGCGCTTCCAGAGCAAACGTGCGATCGGCGCCGGCAAAGCGTTCTGATTCGGTCTTCTCTCCGGTTATGACCGGCATGGCCATCCAGTCCTCCATGAACGTCCGGTACACACCCAGCATGCGCCGCGTCTCTTCCTGCGCATCCGCCTGACTGGCATGCGCCGTATGTCCTTCCTGCCACAGGAATTCGGTCGTGCGCAAAAACGGCCGCGTGCGCAGCTCCCAGCGAACCACGTTGGCCCACTGATTGAGCAGCAGCGGCAGATCCCGGTACGACTGAATCCAGTCGGCCAGGATTGGCCAGATGATGGCTTCTGAGGTCGGCCGTATGACCAGCGGTTCCTCCAGTTCGCCTCCTCGTCCGGCATGCGTTACGAGCGCAACCTCCGGTGCGAACCCTTCGAAGTGCCTGGCTTCCCGGTCCAGCGCCGACTTGGGGAGGAAGAGAGGGAAATAGGCGTTCTCGTGCCCGGTGGCCTTGAACATATCGTCCAGGGCGCGCTGCATCAGTTCCCAGATGCGGTACCCGTAGGGGCGAATGACCATGCAGCCACGCACAGCCGAGTGGCTGGCAAGCTTCGCTTCCTGGACAACCTCGTTGTACCAGGCCGAGAAGTCCTCGGATTGCTTGGTGAGCCCCTTGTTCTGTGCCATCTATTCGCCCGCAACGCCTTCCAGGGTCATCGTCCGCTCCTCACCCGTTCCCAAATCGCGAACTACAACCTCTCCGCGGGCCAATTCGTCCGGTCCCACGATCAAGGCCCGCTGCGCCCCGCTCTGGCTCGCCGCCTTGAACTGCCGGCTGACACTCCGGCCTTGGAAGTCGAACGCCACTCGGCGGCCTGCACCCCTCAGGGCGCGAATCACCCTGAGAGCCGCGGGAAGTTCGGAATCCGAAACGATGATCACATAGTCTTCGACAGCAGACTCGGGTGCGGGAGCCAGGCCTCGCGCCTTGAGCAGTTCGCCGAGAACCACGTCGCCCATTCCGAAACCCAGGGCCGGAAGGTCAGGCCCGCCCAGAGACTGCAGAAGGTCATCGTAGCGACCGCCGCCGCAGATCGCTCGGAACTCACCCTTCCGATCCCATGCCTCGAACACGATGCCTGTATAATACGCCAGGCCACGCACGAGAATCCGGTCGAATCGCACGAAATCGCCGAGTCCAGCCTCACCCATCAGCGTGAAGAAACGATCCAGCCGCTCTGTGTGCTCGCCACCGCCGGAGCCGCTGGCCAGGTCGTCCAGCTCCGCTCGAGTCGCGGCCCCGAGGCCTGCTACGCGCGCGGCGAGACCAGCGTCGAAGCCGCCCTCTATGAGGGCAGCGGCCACGGCCTCCGGCCCGTCTCTGTCGAGCTTGTCCAGCGCGGCAAAGGCCTGGCCTCGCTGATCCTCCGATACCCCGAGCCCCCCAAGCGCAGCTCCCATGAAGGCACGGTCGGACACACGGAGCTCGAAGTCCTCATGCGTGAGTCCAAACGCCCGGAGCACGTCGATCACGGCCGACACCACGTCTACATCCGCCAGAACACCCGACTCTCCCACCACATCGAGGTTGAGCTGAAAGTGCTCGCGCAGTCTCCCTTTCTGCGGGCGTTCGTAACGGAACAGCTGCGGCACCGAAAACCAGCGGATCGGCTTTGCGAGACCGCCAGCCCGTGATCCTACCATACGGGCGAATGTCGGGGTCATCTCCGGCCGCAAGGCTACTTCGCGGCCGCCCTGGTCGGTGAACTGGTATAGCTGCGAGACGATCTCATCGCCCGACTTACGGGTGAACAGCTCAAGGGGTTCCAGCGGCGGACCGTCATATTCGACGCACCCGTAGCGGCGAGCCACATCTCTCCACACGGATGTGATGTGGTGGCGAAGAGCGTAGTCGTCCGGAAAAAAATCGCGGAAGCCCGGCAGACCGGACAGACCGGAATCGCTCACCGACGTACGGGGGTCACGCAGCCTGCGTGCAGAACTTGTCGTACGCGCCCACGAGGTCGCTCGCGATATCCGCCGCATCCCTACCCTCGATCTGGTGCCGTTCCAGCACGAATACCGGCTCACCTCCCGAGAGAAGCGCCAGAAGAGGTGACGAAGGGCGGTACCCGGCAAGGTGTCTCCGAGCTTCCTCGGTGGCATCCACATCCTGCCCGGCAAACACGGTCACGATCTGGTCGGGCTGGACCTCGTGGCCACGCGCAATGGCGACGGCGGGCCTGGCGTTGGCCGCCGCACATCCACACACAGAATTGATCACTAGAAGGACGGTCCCCTCCGCGCCAGGGAGCGCGGCTTCGACCTCAGCTGCCGTGCGCATTTCGAGTGCGCCGAGGCGGACCAGGTCGTCCCTCATGGGCTGCACCATTTCGGGATCGTATGGCATAATCTGTACTCCGCGTAGTATGTAGTTTGGACCTATCGGCCTTGCTGCGGCTCAGTCTATCTCGCGGGTCAGGGCTGCGCCATGTGTGCGTCCAGCCAATCCAGAGCATCCCCCACCGTATAGCACGAGCCCGTAATGATGACCGTACCCGGACCGGCCAACTGTCGAGACCGCCGCATCGCCTCCGCAAAATCCGGGATGACCTCAACAGGGAAGCCACCATCCCTGGCCACGTTGAGCGGATCCCAGCGGCGGGTCGCCGGAGCCGAGGGCGGCACCGTGAGGACGGCGGAATCACACCTGGCCAGGAGCGGGTCCAGCATGGCGCTCCATTCCTTGTCCCCCAGTATCGCCACGCATGCCACGACGGGGCCGGGCAGTCCGGCCTCTTCCAGCGTTCGCACCAGCGCCTCCACCCCGGCCTGGTTGTGGGCTACATCGAGCACCCACGTACCTTCGCTGCCAGACACCACTTCGAAACGGCCAGGCCACCGAACGCCCGCCAGAGCTCTCGCGTCACGCACGGGATCTTCGTCTGGCCACCCATCCTGGGGCGGGCCGCCACCCGGCCCTTGGGCGGCTACCTGCCGGAACGCCATCAGAGCCACGGCGGCGTTGTCCGCTTGATGCTCTCCCGGAAGTGGTGTCTCATAGACTTCCGGCTCGGCATCAGCTGGGAGCCTGAGCTCGAAGCGTGTCCCGGTCGCAGTCACCTCGACGCCCTGGACGGCAGCATCGGTTCCGAGCGACCAAACGGGAGCGGCGAGTTCGGCGGCACGTGCCCGAAACACAGCGGCGATGGGCTCCGGCATCCGGCCGAGAATCGTAGGCACGTTTGGCTTGATGATGCCCGCCTTCTCGGCCGCAATCTGAGCCAGATCGGATCCAAGATAGTCTTCGTGATCTAGAGAAACGTTCGTCACGACGGCCAGATCGGGAAGAAGCACGTTGGTCGCGTCCAGTCGGCCGCCGAGGCCCGTCTCGACCACGGCCCACTCCACTCCCGCGCGTGCTAGCGCGAGGAAACCCAGGGCGGCGACCGCCTCGAACCAGGACGCGTCCACTTCGTCCAGAGCCGGCAATAGGTCGGCCGCGGCGCTGTCGAGTTCGGCGATCGGGACTGGATCGCCGTTGACGCGAACGCGCTCGCTGAAGTCGCGCAGATGAGGCGAGGTAAACAGGCCGGTTCGGACGCCCGACGCCCGCAGCAGAGCCTCCAGTTTGGCAGCCACCGAGCCTTTGCCATTGGTGCCAGCCACATGGATCGAGCGAAACGAGTTCTGCGGCTGCCCCACGGAGGCCAAAACTGCGTGTACTCGGTCCAATCCCCAGACAATTTGCTCTTGGGGCCGGCGGATCAGCAGACGTGTCAGATTGGGCGAGTCGTCCGTCCGCATTGCCAAATCGGACCTCAGCACATGTGGTGCAACAGCGTAGCCACCGTGCCTTTGAGTTCGTTCCTGGGCACGATCCGGTCGAGCATCCCGTGCTCGAGCAGAAACTCCGCTGTCTGGAAACCTTCGGGTAGTTCTTGCCGGATCGTCTCCCGGATCACCCGAGGGCCGGCGAAACCGATGAGTGCACCCGGCTCCCCAATGTTTACATCTCCAAGCATGGCGAAACTGGCCGTCACACCGCCTGTCGTCGGATCGGTGAGGAGACTGATGAACGGAAGGCCATCAGCCGACAAGGCGTGCAGCGCGGCAGAAGTCTTGGCCAGCTGCATAAGCGAGAAAATGCCTTCCTGCATGCGGGCGCCGCCTGAGGCCGAGAGGATGATCATCGGAGCGCGGGCCTCGCGGGCCGCGTCCACAGCACGCGAGATCTTCTCCCCGACCACCGATCCCATCGACCCACCGATGAACCGGAAATCCATCACCGCGGCGAACGTCTTTCGCCCTTCGATGTTTCCCCAGCCCGTGATTACCGCGTCCCAGAGCCCCGCCTTCTGCTCCGCTGTCTTGACTCTCTCCGTGTAGGGCTTCGAGTCCACAAAACCCAGTGGATCCGTCGAACGCAGCCCTGGATCGAGTTCTTCCTCAAAACCGTCATCAAACAGAAGCTCTATGTAGTCCGGCGCGGTGATCCGAAAATGATGGCCGCATTCGTGGCACACCCTATTGTTCTCCGCGAGGCGCCGGACGTAGAGCGCCTCCCCACAGCCGCCACATTTCTCCCACACATCGGCGGCTGTCTCGCGCTTCTGCGAGACCAGCTTCTGTTTGGGTTTTCGAAACCACGACATACGTACTCCGCTGAGTCAGCGTACTTGGGAAGACTGGAATATAGAATGAACTACCGCTCGGTGGCCACTCGCGCGACGATTCCTATTCCAATGAACATCATCAGAAGAAAGCTACCCCCGTAGCTCAGGAAGGGCAGCGGAAGACCTGTGATAGGCATCAGGCCCACAGTCATCCCGACGTTGATAACGAGGTGTGCAAACCAGACACCAAAGAAACAGAAAGCCACCATGCTCCCGTAACCAGCCGGAGCACGGAGAGCCAGGACCAGAACGCGCCGTAGAAACCATGTGAACGCTAGTAAGAGAACAACGGCGCCCAGAAAACCCAGCTCTTCCCCCACGACCGAGAAGATGAAGTCGGTGTGCTGCTCAGGAAGAAATGACAGCCTTTTTTGGGGTCCCTGCCCATATCCCTGGCCAAACCACCCGCCCGATCCGATCGCCACCTGTGACTGAATGAGGTGCCACCCGGCCCCGCGCGGATCGATCTCCGGGTTCAGAAACACGAGCAGACGGTTTTGCTGGTATGTGGCCAGTCGATTCCACAGGGGGAGCGTAGTGGCGCCAGCGGCGATATTCGCCAGAGCCACGAACAAGGCCTCAATGAAGAAGGGGCGCCGGACATACAGCACCCCGATCAGAATCAGAAACCAGACACCCCAGATCGCAGCCGAGAAGCCGAGGATCATGCTCACACCCGGGCTCACGAGCATGAAGATCGTAAGCAAAGGAACTCCGGCCCAGTAGAGGGCGCAGATCAGAATGACCCCGAAAATCAGCGCACTCCCCAGATCCGGCTGCGCCAGCACCAGGAAAAACGGCACCAGGATTATCGCGACCGGTTTCCACAGCTCCGCGAGCCTTTGGACCGTGTCGCGACGCCCCGCAAAGAAGCGAGCGAGCATCAGGACGGTGCCGAGTTTGGCCAACTCCGCGGGTTGAAATGAGATTCCACCGAAACGGAGCCAGCTGCGGGTATTGGGGCCCGATCCCACAGCCAGCACGACCAGAAGAAGGAGCACCGAAAGCGTATAGATCCAGGGTGTAGCCCATTCCAGCCAGCGCAGGGGCACGCGTGTAACCGAGAAAAATGCTACGATCGCAATGGCCAGCCACATGAGCTGGCGGCGCCAGGCGCCCGTGGCGACGGACGGCAGCTCCACCCGTCCGGCCGAGTAGATCATGGCGATTCCCAACAACGCCAGGAGGACTGACATGCCCACCAGGCCCGGATCTCCGAGAAAGGCCGCGCGGCTGTCAGAACCCGCTCTCACCGGCCAGGCCTCATTCGTCCGCTGTGTTCAGCGGGACGACAACCCGTCTTGGAATCGGGAGCGGAGGATTCGGCTCCACTCCCTCCAGTTCCAGGAATCTGTTCATAATCTGGTTGGCCAGCGGGACCGCGAGAGACCTTTGATTGTCGGGGTGTCCCTGCTCGACGATGACGGCTATCACGATGCGGGGCGCTTCGGCTGGCGCGAATCCCACGAACCAGGAGTGAGGATCTCCGTGCGGATTCTGCGCGGTTCCGGTCTTTCCAGCCGCCGTCCAGTTCTGCAGACGCGATCCATAGGCGGTGCCGCCCGGCTCGTTGACGACGCGCTTCAAGGCCCCTAGAAGCTCCAGCCGGCGCTCCTCGGGTAGATTGAGGGTCCACGACTCACGTCGCTGATCCAGAGCCTCGTTCCGGATGAGATGCGGGATTACGGGTGATTCGCCGAGTGCCAGAGCTGAATAGAATTGAGCCATGCGCAGCAACGTTTGCTCTGTCTCGCCCTGCCCGATCGAGAGGTTGAGGATCACTGATTCGGTCCAACCCCGCGGGCCGTATCGTTCGTCGTACCACTCCCGGGTAATTGGGAACCGAGAACTAGTCTCGGTCGGCAAGTCGATACCGGTGGCACTATTGAAGCCGAGAGAGTTCACGCCCTCCAGCAACGGATCGAGACCCAGGCGGAGGCCTACCTGGTAGAAGAACACGTTACAGCTTTCCTTGATCGCACCGGAAAGATCCAGAACATGGTGTCCGTTCGGTTTCCAGCAACGGAACGCCCGGCGGCCGTACTGCAGCGCACCGTTACAGCTCGTGGGCATCACCGAGCCGATACCCAGACTGCCATTACGCATCGCGAGCGTGGCCATGACCAGCTTCCAGGTCGAGCCCGCCGGATAGAGCGCGGTAGTCGCCCGGTTAAGCAACGGTCGATCCGGGTCGTCGCGAAGACGTGTCCAATCGTCGGTGGAAATACCGCCAATGAACAGATTCGGATCGAACGTCGGATAACTGTACAAAGCCAGCACTTCCCCGTTGACCGGGTCGAGTGCCACCAGTCCGCCCCGCATTCCTTCCGGGAAGATCGAATCGGCATACTCCTGCAGCGTCAGATCGAGTCCGAGTATCATGTCCGTACCGGTGACCGCCTCCACGGTGGACTTCCCGCCGAACTCGCTCACGATCATGTTTCGGGCGTTGACCTCTACGTACCGCACCCCGGGCGTCCCGCCGAGGCTGGCCTCGTACTGCCGCTCGATCCCCTGCCTCCCGATAATCCGGCCGGCGTCATAGTCCTGGAAAGACTCCGATTCGAGCTCATCCTCACTGATCTCGCCCACGTATCCGATCACGTGGCCAATCGCCGGGCCGGACGGGTACCGCCGCCGCGGATGCGTATCGATCACGGTATGACGAAACTCCGGCCTCCGTTCCTCGATCGCGGCGACTTGTTGGAAGCTCAGGTTGTCGGCGATTACGAGCGCGCTCTGGGGGCGCCGGCTGAACCTGCCCAGATGCGCTTCGACGTCAGCAGAGTCCAGTGCCAGATAGGAGGCGAGGCGCTCGAGAGTCGCGCGGGCGGAGTCCACCGGACTTGGGAGGAGCGAGAGCGAGTAACCGGGGACGTTGTCGGCCAGCACTCGGCCTCGCCGGTCGTAGATCGCGCCCCGAGCGGGAGGGATCGTAATCGGCCGGAGGCGATTGTCCCTGCTCTTCAGCTCGAACTCGCTCCGGCCAACAACCTGAAGCTGAAAGAACGCGGCCACGAGTACGCCGACGGCACCGAGCAAGACGACCGTCGCGCCCGTCGCCCGCCTGGGACGTACCGGATCGGCCACACGCATCGTCACCTTTCCCTCCTCACTCGGCCCACACCCGATCCAGCGAAGCGGCGACAGCGCCGCACACCACGGCGGTCACCGCCGCCGTACCCAGCGCTAACAACACGAACGACACACCCGGAACAACCTGTAACGCCAGCGCGGTTCCGACCTGCGCCACCCAGGTGCCGATGAATACGTAGGTGTAGGCGAACCGGGCGGCGTCAGCGTACAGAAGATCTCGCGACCGCGCGGCCAGGAACCCGATCAGTGCGTACACGATAGACAGGGAGCCCACACCCTCCAGACCGATCGCGGACTCGAGCAGGCCCAGGGTGAACCCCAGCACAGCGGCGTGGCCCGCCGACAACCGCAGCGTGGCCAGGAGTAACCCTCCAACAAGTAGATCCGGCCTGATCGGGATGTCTCTGAACAAGGGACGGAACGTAAAATGGGCCAGGACCAGGAGCACCACCAACGCCACGTGTGCCGCCCCGGCCCTCTCATCCGTCATTGCGCACCCAGACCAGCACAACAGTCGTCTGACCAGGCCGCACGCCTGGTTCGACAATGTAGCTGCGGGACCACCCTGACTTGGTCGCGGTGTCGGCGGAGCCCGCGATGGTTCCGATTCGAAGCCCGGCGGGATAAATGCCGCCCTCCCCCGACGTCACGACGGTGCTACCGTCCGCCACTGTAGACTGAAACGGCACCCCTTCGAGGAGCATCATGATCTCACCGGTCTCCATGCGCTGTGCTCGCACGATGCCGGTCGCATCGCTGCCCTCGACTACGGCGCCTACCCGAAAATCGGGGTGGGTCCAAAAGTCGCCGTATCCTGAGGTCGCTCCCAGCGATCGGATCACTCCGACCAGGCCCTGCCACGTGCCCACTCCCACGGGAGCGTCGAGTCCGGAGTCAAGGCCGGACCGTACAAGGAAGGAATGTGAATCCCCTATGATCGGCCGGCCGGGAACAAGCTCGACAACGACAAACGTGTCCGGCACCGCGAGCGGCACCCCCAGAGTGGAACGGAGACGCGCGTTTTCCGCCGCCAGCGCCGCCTGGGTGATCACGGACAAGGAAAGTTCGTTGCGCTCTGTCTGGAGCCGCGCCACGCGGTCGCGCAGGCCGGCTCGTTCCTGCCACGTCTGGTGAACAGACAGAAAGGGTGCCAGGACAGAATTGCGGAGAGCTCGGGTCACAACCATTTTTGAAGGGATGCTCAGGCTGGACAGCACGACCGAGATCGACACCACGGCGACCGCGAACAGAATGTCGCGTCGTTGTTGCCTCGGCCGTCCCTTCTCTATGTCACGCACGGGCCTGTCAGGTAACCATCACGCTCCGGTAGCGCGGTAGATCGTCCAGGATTCGGCCCGCCCCCCGAACCACGCAGGTAAGGGGCTCCTCATCCACATGGATGGCGAGCCCCGTCTCCTCGTTGAGGAGCTTGTCCAGTCCTCTGATCAGTGATCCGCCGCCCGTCATCACGATTCCTCGATCCACGATGTCCGCTGCCAGTTCCGGAGGCGTGATCTCCAGGGCGCGACGCACGGCGCCGACAATATTGTGAATCGGCTCCAACATGCATTCGCGGATCTCGGCCGAGTTGACATGCACCGTCTTCGGGATGCCGGAGACCAGATCGCGTCCCTTTACTGGCATGTCCCGCTCGTCGTCGGTCGGGTACGCGGAGCCAATCTGAATCTTGATGGCCTCGGCGGTGGGTTCACCGATCAGCAGGTTGTAGTTTTTCCTCAGAAATGACACAATGGCCTCGTCCAACTCGTCGCCGCCGACGCGCATCGAAGTCTCGGCGATGAGCCCTGAGAGCGCGATCACGGCGATTTCGGTCGTACCCCCGCCGACATCGATTACCATGTTTCCGGTCGGCGTTTCAACCGGCAGGCCTACTCCGATCGCGGCCGCCATCGGTTCGGAAACCATGTAAACATCTTTCGCGCCCGCCGCATGGGCGCTCGATCGTACCGCCCGGCGTTCCAGCTCAGTGATCCCCGACGGCACTCCGACTACGACGGTGGGTCGCACCTTGAAGAACCGATTCGCCGTCACTGTCTTGAGGAAGTAACGGAGCATGATCTCCGTGATATCCACATCGGCGATCACCCCGTCTTTTAGGGGGCGAACCGCCTCTACGCCCTGCGGAGTACGGCCCAGCATTCGTTTGGCCTCGAGCCCGATTCCCATGATTCGCCCGGTGCTCTTCTCGATCGCTACGACGGACGGCTCGTTCAGGACGATGCCTTCGCCGGCGACGTAAACCAGCGTGTTCGCGGTTCCCAGATCTACTCCGACGTCGTTGATCGGGATCAGACTCCCCTTCGAGAGCCACTTTCGGACGCTAAGCACCGTTCTCGGCCACCTGATGAATCCTTCGTGAGGTTGAGTTATACGCGGCCTTCGACACGCCGCGCCGCGCCTTCAAGAGAGCAATCTTTGGGCCAGGAGTGCCTCCCAGCCGCCGGAATCTAGACCTTGTGTCAGAGGGGCGAAAGACGGTTCGTAAAGCCTCGCCTCAGGCTAAACCCATCGGGATAGATCGTGCGTCTGCAGCCCAAGAGCGTCGGCCACTGCCCCATACGTGATATGACCATCCACGCTGTTCACACCAAGCGCCAGAGAGGGATCGTCCTTACAGGCCTGGACCCAACCCTTGTTGGCCAGGTGTCGGGCGTAAGGAAACGTTGCGTTGGTAAGCGCCAGCGTGGACGTCCGGGGCACGGCCCCGGGCATATTGGCGACGCAGTAGTGGATCACACCCTCAACCACGAAGGTGGGATCAGCATGCGTCGTCGGCCGAACCGTTTCCACGCATCCGCCCTGATCCACCGCCACGTCTACGATTACGGAACCGGGCTTCATAGTCTTCAGGTCTTCGCGGCTCACCAGCTTGGGCGCCTTGGCACCCGGCAGCAGGACCGCTCCAATGAGAAGATCTGCCCGCTGCAGCTCATCCAAGATGTTGTGACGGTTCGAGTACAGGGTATCCACGTTGGCCGGCATCACATCGGACAGATAGCGCAGACGGTCGAGATCCAGATCCAGAATCGTGACATGTGCTCCGAATCCGGCAGCGATCTTGGCCGCATTCGTTCCTACAACCCCACCACCGATCACCATGACTTCGGCCGGCAGTACTCCGGGAACACCTCCTAGCAGAACGCCGGAGCCTCCCTGGGCACGTTCCAGGTATTTGGCCCCCTCCTGAACCGCCATGCGGCCCGCCACCTCGGACATCGGGGTGAGCAGTGGCAGCTCTCCACCCGGCAGTTGAACTGTCTCGTACGCGATCGATACGCAGCGTCTATCGATGACCGCGCGCGTAAGCGTCTCGTCCGCCGCGAAATGGAAGTATGTGAACAGCACCTGGTCCTGACGGATCCGGGCGTACTCGATCTCGATCGGTTCTTTGACCTTCATGATCATCTCGGACCGCTGCCAGACCTCGTCCACGTCCGCCGCGATTTCCGCTCCCGCCCGCACGTACGTCTCGTCGGGGAACCCGCTCCCCTCTCCGGCACCCGATTCAACCAACACTTCGTGCCCGGCGTTCACCAAATCATCCGCGCCGGCCGGGACAAGAGCCACACGATTCTCGTTGGCCTTTATCTCATGTGGAACGCCCACAATCATCTCGAGCTCCCTTGTTGGAATCTTTCGGAAACTTGTCTACCAGCCACTCCCGACGGGCCGCCAAACTCGCTGCACAGCGGGCCTGATTATGCGGGCACTAACTCCAGCACCGCCAGCCGGTCGGGATGGTACAGATTTGCAGCCTCCTGAACCGAACTCTCGCTTATGGCGTCAATTCGCCCGGCCAGTCCTGCAAGTGACGCGTAGGGTTCTCCGTACAAGGCCACAGATGCCAGGCGATTCATGCGTGCAGCAGTCGTTTCAAGTGACAGCAACAAGCCGCCCTTCATCTGCTCCTTCGTGGCCCGAATCTCGTCCCCAGACAACCCATCTACGGCCAGCGACGTCAGCTCATCGAGCAATGCGTTCCGCGCCGCCTCGATCCTCTCCGGGCCCGTGCCCGCGTATGCGCCAATGTGGCCCCCGCACTCGTAGAACGCCTGGTAGGAGAACACACTGTAGGCCAGACCCAACTCCTCGCGGATACGCTGAAACAAACGAGAACTCATTCCGTCTCCCAGAGCCGTGCCCACGAGGGCTATCGCGAATCGAAGAGGATCCGCGTACGGTACCGCCGTACCGCCGAGGACGATGTGAGACTGCCGTGTTCCCTCTCTGCGGACTGACTGAAACTCTCCGCTCTCTCGTATCGGCCGAGCCAGTTGTGGCCGCAGAGTAGTCTCGCGCTCGGGAAGCAAGGCGCCCAGCGTTTCGACAATCCGGTCGTGGACGATGTCTCCGGCCGCCGCGATGACGAGGTTACCGGGGACATAGGTGCGGGTGTGGAGCGTGCGAAGTGCACTGGCGTCAATGGCTTCCAGCGACTCCCGCAAGCCCAGAATGGGCGCACCGTACGGGTGCGCCCCGTATAGGCAGGAAGCGTGTAGATCAAAAACGACGTCCTCGGGTGTATCCTCAGTCCGCGCCAGTTCTTCGAGTACGACCCGACGCTCCAGATCGACGTCCTCCTGGCGTAGCAGGGGTTCGAACACGAGATCCACGAGCACATCGAGAGCCAGGTCTACGTGCTGACTTGGCACCCACGCTTGATAGGAAGTGTGTTCATGGGTCGTATAGGCATCGAGAGATCCGCCCAGGGTTTCTATCTCTCGGGCCAAAACGCTGGCTGACCGCCTAGCCGTACCCTTGAAGACCATGTGTTCCAGCAGGTGGGAGATGCCTGCGAGAGAAGGATCTTCATAGGCGGTTCCATGCCGAACCCAAAACCCGATGGCGGCCGAACCGACCGAGGTCATTCTCTCGGTCAGCACGGCCGGGCCGTTGGGTAGATACGTCCGCCAAACGGCGGAGTCCAGCTGTTCGTGCACGGGTGAGGCGATAGCGCTCAGAAAGCGCCTGCGCCTAGGTTGTGACCGGTTCGGCAGCCTCAGCCTCAGAAGAAGCTCCGGCCTCTTCCATCGCAGCGCGCCTGGACAGCTTCATACGACCCCGCTCGTCCACGGATAGCAGCTTCACCTTGATCACATCGCCTGAGTTGACGACGTCCTCCGTGGTCTCGGTGCGGCCCTCTTCGAGCTCGGAGATATGGCACAGCCCCTCGACGCCCGGGATGATCTCCACGAAGGCGCCAAAAGTCGTCGTGTTCTTGACCACTCCTTCATAGATCCGGCCAATCTCCGGTTCCGCCACAATGGCCTTGACCATTTCGGCTGCTCGCTCGCCGCCTTCGCGTGAGACCGCCGAGATCGTGACGATACCGCTGTCCTCGATGTTGAGCTGAGCGCCCGTTTCATCCTGAATCGCGCGGATCGTCTTCCCTTTCGGCCCGATCACCTCACCGATCTTCTCGGTATTGATCTGCACAGTGATGATCCGGGGAGCGTATTCGGACATCTCGGCGCGGGGCTCCGGCAGCGTTTCGGCCATGATATCCAGAATGTGCAGGCGCGCCTTTCGGGCCCGCTCCAGCGCTTCCTTCATCGTGGACAGCTGCAGGCCGTCGATCTTGATGTCCATCTGAATCGCCGTGATACCCTCACGGGTACCGGCGACCTTGAAGTCCATATCGCCGAGTGCGTCCTCTATGCCCAGAATGTCGGTCAGCACCGCGACGTTGTCGTCTTCCTTGATGAGGCCCATGGCGATACCCGCACACGGAGCCCGAAGCGGGACACCTGCGTCCATGAGAGCCATCGACCCTCCGCAAACTGTCGCCATCGAACTCGAGCCGTTGGACTCCAGCACGTCCGATACAATCCGGATCGTGTAGGGGAACGTCTCGTATTCAGGCAGCAACGGCTGCAGCGCGCGCTCGGCCAGCATGCCGTGCCCTATCTCGCGGCGACCAGGCCCGCGGAACGGCCGAACCTCTCCCACCGAGAAAGACGGGAAGTTGTAGTGCAGCATGAAGGACTTGGACGTCTCTTCGCGGACATCGATCGAATCGATGCGCTGCTCGTCCCTCACCGAGCCCAGAGTGACTACGCATAGCGCCTGCGTCTGCCCGCGGGTAAACAGTGCCGAGCCGTGCGGCCGCGGCAGGACCCTCGCTTCGACCGTGATGGGTCGAATGTCCTCGACTCCGCGGCCGTCCACGCGCTCGCCCTTGTCCAGAATCTGGCGCCGCATGGTCTTCTTCTCCAGCTCCTTGAGGACCGAAGCCACGTCCTTCATCTGATCCTCGAAGCGCTCTGCCAGCTCACTGGTGACCTCGCTGCGAAGCTCCGCGAGCGCGTCAGCGCGACCCGCTTTGTCCGCTACGTTCAGAGCGGCTACGATACGGTCTCCGACCTGCTCGGTTACCGCGGCTCGGACCTCGTCATCCACGGCTACCGATGTGTAGTCGAACTTCTCGACCGGTCCACCCAACGCCTCGACCAGCTCCTTCTGGAACCCGATCAGCTCGAGCACCGCCTTGTGGCCAACCTCGAGAGCGTCCACGAGCTCCGCCTCGGCGATCTCAACGGCGGCGCCCTCGACCATTACGATCGAGTCCTCGGTGCCAGCAACCACGATCTCGAGGTCCGAGTAGTCGAGCTGCTCGAAGGTCGGGTTGATCACCCAGTCGCCGTCGATACGGCCGACGCGCACTCCGGCGATCGGTCCGCCCCACGGAATGGGAGAGATCGTCAGGGCCGCCGAAGCGCCCAGCATAGCCAGAACGTCTGCGTCGTTTTCCTGGTCCGCCGAGATGACGAAGCAGGCGATCTGCGTCTCGTTCTTGTAGTCGGAGGGAAACAGCGGCCTGAGCGGCCGATCGATCTGTCTGGCCGATACGATATCCTTATCGGCCGGCCTGCCCTCGCGCTTCATGAATCCACCGG
>JAZDDE010000362.1:0-9869 GCA_036679495.1 Gemmatimonadota bacterium
TCGGGCGTCCGTGTGGCGGTTCCCTGCGTCATGGTTTCGGCCAAGAGGTTCGCCGTGCCCACATGGTTCGCGTCGTCGAGCAGCAGCCCGCCCTTCATGCGGATCTCGAACCGGACCAGCGGAATCTCGGTGTCCTCGATACCCAGCACCTCAAGGCCGCTCGGCATCATCGCTGTCCATACCGTCGGCGCCCTTAGGGTCGGAGGATCGCCCAATGGTGGCTCGACCGACCGGTCGAACGAAGACGCGGTCCTCGGCACTTCGCCGCGGCCGGCGAACTCGAATTCACCCTCACCGGCGACGATCGGTTCTTCCACGACCTCGGCCCGCTGCGAGCCTTCGAGAATAAGGTCGATCTGCCCCTTCGGGATGAAGCTCGACGCCACGTGAGGTTTGCCTTTTATGTAGGTCTCGTACACCCGCATCACGTCGGCTTCCGTAACCGCCAGGGCGCGCTCGATGTCTTCGGTCACAAACCCCGGATCGCCCGCCAGCATGTTGTACTGGGCGAGCTGAAACGCTTTGCCGATCGTACTCGAGAGCCCCTGGTAGAAGCCGGTCTCATATCCGGCCTTCACCCTGCGAAGCTCGTCAGCCGGGACGCCGGTTTCCTCGAAGCGGGCGAACGCTTTCTCTATGCTCGCGTAGACTACGTCCAGATCGGTGTCCGGAAACGCCCGGACCTGAAGCCCGAACCGTCCCGCCAACTCCTGGGTCCCGTGGAACCCGACAGCCTGCGGCGCCAGCTTGTCCTCCTTCACGATCACCTTATAGAACGGTGTCATTTTTCCGTCCGTAAGAAGGTCCGCCAGCAGATCCAGCGGGTATGAATCCGGGTGGTACAGTGGCACGGTCGGCCACACCATCGAGAGCTGCGGCAGGTTCGCAAAATTATCCTCGTGGAACAGCCGTACGCCTTCGGTCAGCTGGACCGCGGGAGGCTCCGGCATCTCAGGCATTTCCCGCCGGGGAATCTCTCCAAAATATTTCTCGATCCAGGCTTTGGTCTGCTCAACATCGATGTCCCCCGCCACCGCGAGCGTCGCGTTGTTCGGCCCGTACCAGCGACCGTGAAACTCCTTCACATCCGCCAGCTCCGCCGCCTCGAGATCGTCAAGCGATCCGATCACCTGCCAGCGGTACGGATGACCTTCGGGATACAGCGCGTTATCGAGCACGGAGTTGTTGTGGCCATATGGCGCGTTGTCTACCCGCTGCCGCTTTTCGTTCTTAACGACCTGCTTCTCCTTGCCGACCACGCCCTCGGTGACCGTGTTGATGAAGTAGCCGAGCTTGTCCGCCTCGGCCCAGATCGCCTTCTCGAGCGCGTCGTTGGGCACGACCTCGAAGTAGTTCGTCTGGTCCCGCGTGGTGAATCCGTTCGCTGAGCTTCCGACCCGATTCATCAGCCGGTCCAGCCCACCCTGACCGAGGTTCTCCGAGTCGAGGAAGAACAGGTGCTCGAACAGATGCGCGAATCCCGTCCGGCCCTCTACCTCCTTCGACGAACCGGCGTGGAACGCCATCGCCACGGCCGCGATCGGATCCGAACGATCGATGTGGAGCACCACGTTGAGCCCGTTTGCCAGTTCGTAGCGCTCGTACTCGACCGACAGTTGGCCATCGCCGGCCGGCACACACGAAGCGACGGGAATGACGGAGGTCAGAAACAGGACTATCGGAATTCTCTTCATGTACATTTTCCTCACGGACAGTCGGATCGGCCAAAGCGACAGCCGAAGGTATCAGCCGGGCGCTGGAGCATCACTGTTTGGACACCCGAAAAGCGTCAGGTGTTGAACCTAGATGCCGAGGTTGAACCCGAGCAGCAGCACACCGCCAACAGAGGACTCACGATCGAGGATATCGATGAGGTACACATCCGCGAACGGCCTGAGAAGTCCTCCCGGGAACTCGATCCCCACCACGCCCACGTCTGTCCACTCCGTCCTGGAGTCTGAGATTCCGGTGGCCTGTTCTTCAGCCGACAGCCGTATCGCGGTCATCCCGTAGCCGATGGACAGGAAGGACGCGGGGCCAGGCGGACGGACTCGGGCGGCCAGAAACACTTGCCAGGCGTTGCCGGAGAAGCCGCTGACATCCGGGAAGTTGGTCAGATAGCCGATCGCCGGCGTCAACTCAACGGCGCCGAAGACGGGAATCACGGCCTGCACCCCCACCCGCTCCTGATCGATATCGTCGTCCGAGAACTCGAACCCGAAGTGAGCTCCGACCGAAATTCCCAGCAGCCTGACCTGGGCCTCGGCGTTTGAAGGACTTACTAGTGGGACCAACAAGGCCGCGAGAGCAGCCAGCGGTAGCGTTCTTCTTCCTCGCATCTTCCCCTCCCCGTGAGCGCGGCCGAGCCTCATGTGCGAAACCCGAGCGCCGGTTGGAGGTTCCGGCGGCCTGACCTCCCATGCCCCTTTCAACCAAAATCTGCGCTCTGAGTAGGGTCTCGGCACGGCGCGTGGCCACTCTCCGCGAACTGCCAGCAACACACCGCTGAAGGTTCGCTCCGTGCGGCTCCCCGCCGGCCGAGCTAGTAGACCCGCGTCGCACTATTTTGTTTTCCCACCGCGCCGCCCAGAGACCACGGGAAACCTGGATGAACGACATGAGGCGTCTTTTAGCAGGCTTAACCGCGACCATCGCAGTGCAAGCATCTGGATGCTCGAATGAGAGCGCAAACGGGACTCCAACCTTAGTTCGTATTGACTCTGCAGGCATCGAAATCGTGAGCAGCACGGCGCCTGCATGGACGGCGGAAACTTCGTGGAGGCTCACGGCGCTGCCGATCCTCGACATTGGCTCTGTAGACGGTCCCGATGAGAACCAGTTGCATCAGGTTGAGATGGCGCGAAGAACTGCCGACGGGACTGTCTTCGTCGCGAACAGCGGCACCTCAGAGATCCGCGTCTTCGATGCTGAGGGGAGCCATCTTTACTCGTTCGGCGGCGAAGGAGACGGTCCGGGAGAATTCAGTTCTCTCAGCCGCTTCGACATGGCCGACAGTGATACACTCTACGTCTGGGACCCGCGTTCGCGCAGGGTTTCGGTGTTTGAAATCGGCGGCGCCTTTGCCCGCACGATCCCTATCGAGCCCGCCCAGGAGCGAACAGGCGCGACGTATTCGGGCGTACTTTCGCGTGAACAGCTCCTCGTCACGATCCTCAACTACGGGGAACGAGCCCAGGGGAGCGGTGACCGGCTTTTCGAAGACGTCGTTCAGATCGCCACCTATGGGCCTGACGGATCCCTTCGCGACACCGTCGGAGCATATCCCGCCGCACCGATTTGGATGCGAGTTCATAGCCAGATCTCTGAAGGCCGGACGATCATTAGCTTGATGCGGAACCAATTGCCTCTGGCTGGTGGTGGCGCGCATGCGTCACATGGCGGCATCGTGCATGTCACCAGCGGACTCGAGCCTGAGGTTTTGAGCTACGACGCCGGCGGCTTGACCCGGATCGCCCGGTTCGTGGCGAGGCGGCAGCCTGTGACAGACGAGCTATTTGCAAGCTGGATCGAGGATCAAGTAGCCCGGTCCGGAGAAGCAGAGCAAGAACAACGGGTTCTGGAGGCGTTTGAAGGGGCGCCTCTCGCTGACTCAACGGGCGTCTCCACGACGCTGGTGGTGGACGCCGCCGGGAATGCATGGCTTCTAAGCGTGGCAATGCCCGGAGACACGCTGGCGGCGTGGACGGTCCTGTCGGCAGACGGCCCTTGGCTCGGGTCGGTGACGATGCCGCGCGGATTCCGAGTGTACGAGATCGGCGACGACTACGTCCTCGGCCGCTGGCGCGACGACCTCGAAGTCGAGCACGTGCTCATGTACGGGTTGGATAAGGGGTAAGCGGCTCAGTTCCGTTGCGCCGCTGAATCGCATGCGCAACTGGCACAGACCGGACGAGTGACCTCATGCGTCCGACGACCCCTTCAGGTGAGCCATCTGCCCTTCCCAGCGATCGTGTCCCTTTAGCACCGTCTCGAGAGCCTTACCCAGCGACCGGAGCTGACCTGCGGTCAGGTGATCGCCAAGGTTTTCTCGTACCCATGGGACCAACAGCTTCCGAGATCTGTCCAGTGTGTTACGTCCAGCCTTCGTCAGACGCGCGTGAATAATTCGTCGGTCCTCCTCTGACCGCGCGCGCTTTACAAACCCGCCAGCTTCCAGGCGGTCCATCATCTTCGTGATGCCGGCTTTGGAGAGATAGATCCGTCGCGAGAGCCCACCCAGCGTCAGCTCGCCGCCTGCCGCTCCTAGCTGTTTGAGCAGATCCTGCTCCGCCAGCGAAATCCCCAATCGCTCCTGTAGATGCTGGCCGAGCGCAGCCGGAAGAAAACTGCCTGCGTGTATCAGGCTCACCCAGGTGAGCATCAGGTCGTGCTTGTCGTGGGTCGCTGCGCGTGTCTTTGGGCTCATGTCATTCACTATAGTTGACTGGTGTACGATTAGCTAGTAAACTAGTGTATCGTTCGCTGGAAAACTAGTTGTCCGTGAAGGACGACACCAACAGGAGATTTCTGAACGTGCAAGATCGATCCGAAAGCTTCGAGCCGGGCGCATCCATACAAATGACCGCAAAGGAGGCGGCCTGGCTGCAGCTCGCGCCGGGAATCGCCTCCCTTCCCGTATTCGCGGTCCTGGCCGCGCTGCTGGCAAGGAACGGGTTACCAAACATGCTGGCACTGGGCCTGACCATCCTGCTCGTCGAGGTGCCTGTCAGCTGGGCCATCATGCGGCGCAGGGTGCGCAAGGAGACCGGTGGTCGCTTCTCACTGGCCAAGGCCTTCCCGTGGCACGCCGCGGTTCCATGGTGGCAGTACCTGGTGATTGGCCTGCCCGTGATCCTGTTCAGTACGGTCATGATGATCGGTGTAGGCCCGAGGATCGAGCATGTGCTGCTGGTGGGTATCTTTTCCTGGGCGCCCGACTGGTTCGTGCTGAGCGCCGACCCCTCCATGTTCACTGAGATATCGCGGACGGTCCTGCTCGCGATGTGGGGTCTGTCGGGAGTAGGGATGATACTCGTGGGCGGCTTCACGCAGGAACTGTATTCGAGGGGCTTCCTCCTTCCCCGCACCGAGCATCTCGGCCGCTGGGCTCCGTCGTTCAACGCCGTCCTGTTTGCTGCCTTTCACCTGATCGCGCCCTGGAACTGGCCAACCTTCTTCCTGCTCTCACTGCCCTGGGCCTACCTCGTCTGGTGGAAGCGTTCCATCAAGATCGGCCTCTTCGTCCACGTGGGGATGTTGGCGCTACAGTGGCTGGGCATGACGGCCGTCGTGTTCGGGCTGGTCTCGATGCCAGGGTAGTCCCCCTCCCGTGGCGCATTCCAACCATTCTCCCTATTGTCGTATCTCTTACTATGACGTTCGACAATAGGAGTCTGCCGTGGCTAAGGGAAAAACGGATCTGCTACAAGGAACTCTCGATCTCATGGTGCTCAAGACGTTGCGTCAGGGCCCGCTCCACGGCTGGAGCATTTCCAAGCGGATCCGCGAAACATCTCAGGGGGTGCTTGAGATTCGGCAGGGGTCGCTATACCCCGCCCTATACCGCCTTGAGGATAAGGGTTGGATCACCGGCGAACGCGGGGTTTCTCCTGAGGGCCGGAAGGTCAAGCTGTACAGGCTGACCCGGAGCGGTGGGAAGCAACTCGCGGCCGAGCGCGCTACATGGGTCGCCTTTTCCGCTGCCGTCAATCACGTGCTGGAAGCCACATAGATCGAAGTTTGAATCGAATCCCGAAAGGCCAATCCGATGCATAGCCCGCTCCACCTGCCTCAACGTCTGCTGCGCCGCGCGACTCTCCTGTTCGGAAAACAAGCCGCCGAGCGCGACATGGACGGAGAGATCCGCCATCACCTCGAGATGGAGGAGCAGTTGCTCCGGGACCGCGGACTCTCGGCCCACGAGGCGCGAAGGCAGGCCCGGCTGAAGTTTGGCGGCGTCGAACGCTTCAAGGAGCGGGCGCGAGAGGCGCGGGGAACCCGGCTGGCCGAAGACCTCGCGAAGGATGTCCGCTTCGCGGCGCGCAGCCTCAGAAAGCGGCCGCTTCTCACGAGCGTCGTGGTCGCGACCCTGGGCCTGGGAATCGGAGCCAGCGTGTCTCTGTTCGGATTCGTGGATGCGGTGCTACTTCAGCCGCTGCCGTACGGCGATGCCCACGAGGTCCTTCGGATCAAACAAGCCTACAACGGCAAGGCTGACGGCAACATCTCGCCATCGGAACACTTCGACTACGAACGAGGAATGGACGGGTTCGCGGCCTACGGAGCCTACACCTTCGGTTCGGCCAGCCTGGTTGGTGACGCGGATCCGCAGCGTCTGCAGGCCGCGTACCTATCGCACGGTGTCTTCCCCGCCCTGGGCATCCGGCCTGTTCTGGGCCGCGCGTTCACCCGGGAAGAGGAAACCACCAACGCGATGGTGGCCGTCCTCAGCCATTCGTTGTGGCTCAATCGGTACGCCGGACAGCCCGACATCGTCGGCCAGGATATCACTCTCGGAGAGATGAAGTTCGCTGTTGTCGGCGTCATGCCAGCTTCTTTCGTGATCCCGGAGGATATGCTTGCGGGCGTCCCGAGCGACATCTACCTGCCCCTGGGCCTGGACCCGGCCGACTGGGCGGGCAACCGCGGTTCTCACTTCATGTCGGGCCTGGTCCGAATGGGTCCCGGCATGTCAGCCTCTCAGGCAAATCAGCGGCTCGCCACGCTGGGAAACCAGTGGGTAGAAGCGTATCCGGATGATTACCCGGCGGGCATGGACTTCCAGATCTCCAGTCAGCCCATGTCAGCGTACCTGCTGGGAAATGTCCGCCGCACCATGTGGACGCTTCTCGGCGCCGCCCTTCTCGTCCTGCTGCTTGCCGCGGCCAACGTATCGAGTCTCATGCTTGGCATGGTCGATGACCGAAGACGCGAATTCAGTGTCCGGCTGGCTCTGGGCGCCGAGCGCGGCCGTGTCGTCCGCCAGGTCCTTACGGAATCTCTGCTCATGGCCCTTGTGGCCGGCGTGGTCGGGATCTTCGTCGCCCTGGCCGGCACAAAGCTCCTGTTGGCGCTCGATCCACCCAACATTCCGAGACTCGAGACGGCCGGACTGAGCATCACTGGCGTTGCCGTAGCCTTCCTGCTGTCGGGCCTCGCCGGGCTCGCGTTCGGGATCGCCCCTGCACTCTCCATTTCCGCCAAACGACTCTCCGCCGATCTGAAGGAGGGGGGCCGCGGAAATACGTCCGGCACTCGCCAGCGGCTTCGGCGCGCGCTGGTGGCCGGCGAACTGGTCGTCGGAACGCTGGTCCTTGTAGGGGCCGGTCTGTTCACCCGTTCGTTCCAGCAGCTAACCTCTGTAGACCCGGGGTTCCGGGCCGAGCAGGTCCTGACCGCACGGATAAATGTGCCTTCGAGCCGCTATCCTAATCCCGAGGACGTCGTGAGCTTCGTCAATCTGGTCAACGAGCGCACCGCCGCGCTCCCCGGAGTCGTGGCGTCCGGTGCGATTAAGAACCTCCCGCTGGCCGTACCGCTCGGAGATCTGAACTTCCGCATCGAAGGCCGAGTGATTCCAGAAGGTGAGAGCTCTCCGCGCGCCGACTGGCAGACCGCTACCTCGGGGTACGCGGCTGCTGCCGGCCTGACTGTGCTGCAGGGTCGCTGGTTCGAGGACGCCGATAACGCCGACGCCGAGGGTGCCGTCGTCATCAGCGAGGCCACCGCAGAGCTCTACTGGCCGGGCGAGGATCCCCTCGGCGCCCGGTTTGTTCTGGGCGGAGGCGCCGGGCCAGGTAGTGTGACCGTGGTGGGCATAGTCCGCGATGTGAGGCATGAGAATCTGGAGAACGAGCCCATGCCGCAGATGTATATTCCTCACTCACAGTTTCGCTCGTGGACGGACGGTGACGCCATGAGGGGACAGAGCATCTTCATCCGCACTCAGGGCGATCCTCTAGCCCTCGCGGGGCCGCTCCGCGCCCTGGTTCGCGAGCTCGATCCGATGCTGCCGGTAGCCCAGGTTGAAACGCTGTCCAGCATCCGTGATCGGTCCGTCTCCCAGCCGCGCACGTTAATGACCCTGCTCAATATCTTCTCCCTGCTCGGCCTCGTGCTCGCCGCCATCGGCGTGTATGGGATCGTCGGCCACTCCGTAGGTCTCAGAACACGTGAGGTCGCCGTACGTAGAGCGTTGGGAGCACGAAAGATACAAGTTGTCAGTGAGCTGTTGTGGAAGGAGCTGCGAATTGTCGGCGCCGGCCTCTTCATCGGCCTCGCCGCCGCCCTCATCCTGGCCCGAGCCGTCTCCGGACTGCTATTCGGAGTCGCCCCGAATGACCCGCTCGTCCTGGCGGGCGTTGTCGCCACCTTAGGAGGTATCGCCTTCCTGGGCGGAACCCTCGCTGCCCGCCGCGCCGCTACCATAGACCCGGCCCTGGCGCTGCGGGCAGAGTAGGCGGCTCGACGGTCTAAGCGGAGCCTACCGCAAGCGGAGGTCGATCCTCAGCACATATCCGCCGACAGAAGCCGAGACTCGAGGACTTCCTCCACCTCCAGCTCGTACAGCGCAATTCCCATGTGGCCATAGGAGCCTGGCCCGGCTAGTTCTCCTCGCCAGCGAACGCGGTAGCAAGCGAATTTGCCCGCCTCAGGCCATTCTCCCTGGAGCTGCTGCCAGTTTTCTTGTCCCGTCTTAGTCAAGGTGACCCAGGCTGTCATCTGCACAGTCTCGTAGAGCGTGTCGCTCAAGTCTGCGAAGGGTCGATCCGGCATGAACGTGCTGCTCTCAAAGCCGAGCGTGAAGCGCCCTGAGAAGACGCCGACGCGCCGGCTGACCGGAGGCTCGCGGCAGAACTCCTCCGGCGTTGGCACCCGCACTAAGGAATCCAGCCCGCCACGCACTTCAATCGTCGCGTCGTAGATCGTACGGGTGTCGATCCAGCGACGGCCTGTCGGGCAGCGGATACGGAAGTTCCAGGAGCCGGGCGAGAGATCGTCCCAGGTGCTCATCCCGGCCGAGTCAGTGATCACTGATCCGCTTCGCTCTCCCTCAGCCGCTGCCTGCAGCCACGCGCCAGACACGGCGAGGCCGGTGCCCTCGTCGTACACCTGGAACCGAACGCGGCCGGTCTGGTCCTGAGCGGCGGCGCTGCCCGCCGGGTGAACAACGCCGAAAGTGGAAGCGGCGAAAAGAAAAAAAATTGCTGGGCTGCGCATCCGTGCCTATCCCTGAGCTTGGGTATCTGCTAAAAATATCGCCCAAAACAGCTTCAGTCGGGAGGGATGCAAGCAGCGAGCCTAGAATCGTCCGAATGGCCTACATGTCCTGGTGGCGGTGTCCTTCCCCGGCGATCTCCGCGTAGCCGCGGAGCCCCTGATAAGCGTGGATCTCCTGGTCGGTGAGTACGGCAGTCGTCTGTATATGGGCATCGAGGTGGGCAAAGCGAACCTCACCGTTCAACTGGCCCAGCCTCCCGAGAATGGACTTTAGGTCCGGGGATGTGACGCGGCGTTCTTTGAAGGCCTGATCGAGGCGACGCTCCAGCTCCACAATATCCGCGCCGAGTCGTTTTGCCCGCTCTTGCATACGGCTGAAGATCTCGACCACTTCGCCAAGCCGCTCAGCGTCGATCCCCAGCTGATCATGGATCTCCAGCACGTGCTTGGGACCCGGATACGCGTTGAGCTCGGCCGCGAGAGCTAAGCCCATCCCCTTCCCATCCAGGTAGTTCTGCACCTGCTCTGCGGACAACGCCTTAATGGGCCGAGTTTGATGCTCGACGTAGGGCGATTCCTGCGCAAAGGCCGGCGGGCTGCCAGCCAACATCACCCAGGCTATTAGCCACCCTTGTACCGAAACTCTCATC